>JBARCL010000050.1:0-16180 GCA_049794055.1 Sulfitobacter sp. | reverse complement strand
TCGCCGGTGTTGAAGCCGTGTCCAAAATGCCGTCGCGTGATGAGCTTATTGCTACCATCGCCGGCATGCTGGGCGCACCTGCTTCCAACATCGCGGGGGCCATTGGCGCACCTGCAAGCAACATCGCTTCTATTTTGTCCACCATCGAGGACAAAGCTGCGTAAAGCATATCGTCAAGCTGGCGTGTTGAAACAACACGTTGGAACACACATATTGTTAACGGAAAGAGCTAAAACATGGCTGATCTGAAAAAACTGGCAGAAGAGATCGTTGGTCTGACACTGCTTGAAGCACAAGAACTGAAAACCATCCTCAAAGACGAGTATGGCATCGAGCCCGCCGCTGGTGGCGCTGTGATGATGGCTGGCCCAGCAGATGCTGGCGCGGCTGCAGAAGAGAAGACCGAATTTGACGTCGTTCTGAAGAACGCCGGCGCTTCCAAGATCAACGTGATCAAAGAAGTCCGCGGCATCACCGGTCTGGGCCTGAAAGAAGCCAAAGATCTGGTTGAAGCCGGTGGCAAAATCAAAGAAGGCGTTGATAAAGCCGAAGCCGAAGAAGTGATGGCCAAGCTGGTCGCCGCTGGCGCAGAAGTCGAACTGGCCTAAGCCATTCGGTAGAGGGATCGTTTCCTTTGAAAGGAAATGGTCGGAAACTTTGAAAGTTTCCGATTTCCCCAAAAAAAAGTTGGCTGGATGGAGCATCTGCTCTGTCCAGCCAAACCTGTCTTGAAGGGTGCTTTTCAAACCAAAGCATCCTTCTGGAAAGGTCCAGAGGTCGGAAGGTGTGCGGTGGGACGCATGCCAGCATAGACCGGACTAATCCGCTCTGATGGACGCGCCACGGCCCCGGTGGCGGCGTTCAGGCAAGAGATACGAAAGGTATTACGACACATGGCACAATCCTTCCTTGGCCAGAAGCGTCTCCGTAAATATTATGGCAAAATCCGCGAAGTTCTGGAAATGCCGAACCTCATCGAGGTCCAGAAATCATCCTACGACTTGTTCCTGAACTCCGGCGATGCCGAGACGCCCACCGATGGTGACGGCATTCAGGGCGTGTTCCAGTCGGTATTCCCGATCAAGGATTTCAACGAAACTTCCGTACTTGAATACGTCAAGTACGAGCTGGAAAAGCCGAAGTATGACGTTGAGGAATGCCAGCAGCGCGACATGACCTATTCCGCGCCGCTGAAAGTGACCTTGCGTCTGATCGTGTTTGAGATCGACGAAGACACAGGCGCGAAGTCCGTTAAGGACATCAAAGAACAAGACGTGTTCATGGGCGACATGCCTCTGATGACACCAAACGGGACGTTCATCGTGAACGGCACCGAGCGCGTCATCGTTAGCCAGATGCACCGGTCCCCCGGCGTGTTCTTTGACCATGACAAGGGCAAGACCCACAGCTCTGGTAAACTTCTGTTCGCCTGCCGCATCATCCCATACCGCGGCTCGTGGCTGGATTTCGAATTCGACGCCAAAGACATCGTGTTTGCGCGGATTGACCGTCGTCGTAAGCTTCCTGTTACCACGCTGCTTTATGCACTGGGGCTGGACCAGGAATCCATCATGGATGCCTATTACAACACCGTCACGTATAAGCTGAAAGCGAAAAAGGGCTGGGTTGCGCCGTTCTTCCCGGATCGTGTGCGGGGCACACGTCCAACCTATGACATCATCGACGCGAAATCCGGCGAAGTTTTGTTCGAGCAGGGCAAGAAAGCCACACCACGTGCGGTCAAGCAATTGATCGACGCGGGTGAGGTGACGGAATTGTTGCTGCCCTTCGATCACATCCAGGGCAAATATGTTGCCAAGGATATCATCAACGAAGAAACCGGCGCGATCTATGTCGAAGCTGGCGACGAGTTGACGCTGGAATATGACAAAGACGGCGATCTGATCGGCGGTACAGCCAAGGAACTGGTTGACGCGGGCATCACCGAAATTCCGTTGTTGGACATCGACAACGTCAATGTCGGCCCCTACATGCGCAACACGATGGCGAACGACAAGAACATGAACCGCGACACCGCGCTCATGGACATCTATCGCGTCATGCGTCCGGGTGAGCCGCCGACCGTAGAAGCGGCGTCCAATCTGTTTGACACGCTGTTCTTTGATAGCGAACGCTATGACCTGTCAGCTGTTGGTCGTGTGAAAATGAACATGCGTCTTGATCTGGACGCCGACGACACACAGCGCACCCTGCGCCGTGAAGACATCGTTGCCTGTATCAAGGCGCTGGTCGACTTGCGCGACGGTCGTGGCGACATCGACGATATCGACCACCTTGGTAACCGTCGTGTGCGTTCCGTTGGCGAACT
Source organism: Sulfitobacter sp. (assembly GCA_049794055.1). Taxonomy (GTDB): domain Bacteria; phylum Pseudomonadota; class Alphaproteobacteria; order Rhodobacterales; family Rhodobacteraceae; genus Sulfitobacter. The sequence goes on along the minus strand of JBARCL010000050.1, from coordinate 13,851 downwards.
GATGGAAAACCAGTACCGCGTCGGCCTGTTGCGTATGGAACGTGCGATCAAGGAACGGATGTCTTCCGTCGAGATCGACACCGTGATGCCGCAAGACCTGATCAACGCCAAGCCTGCCGCCGCTGCGGTGCGCGAATTCTTCGGTTCTTCGCAGCTGTCGCAGTTCATGGACCAAACCAACCCGCTGTCCGAGGTTACGCACAAGCGTCGCCTTTCAGCGCTTGGACCAGGTGGTTTGACCCGCGAACGTGCCGGATTTGAAGTCCGTGACGTTCACCCGACCCACTATGGTCGGATGTGTCCGATTGAAACGCCGGAAGGCCCGAACATTGGTCTGATCAACTCGCTGGCGACCTTCGCCCGTGTGAACAAATACGGCTTTATCGAAACGCCATACCGTGTGGTCAAGGACAGCAAGGTGACCGATGAGGTCCACTATATGTCCGCGACCGAGGAAATGCGTCACACCGTGGCGCAGGCCAACGCGTCGCTGGACGAAAACGGTAAGTTTACCAACGAGATGGTGAACACACGTCGTTCCGGTGACTATACATTGGCCCCCACGGAAAGCGTTGATTTGATCGACGTTTCACCAAAGCAGCTGGTCTCGGTTGCGGCCTCGCTGATCCCGTTCCTTGAAAACGATGACGCCAACCGCGCCTTGATGGGTTCGAACATGCAACGCCAAGCGGTTCCATTGCTGCAAGCGGAAGCGCCGCTTGTGGGTACAGGTATCGAAGAAGTTGTGGCACGGGATTCTGGTGCGGCCTATATGGCGAAACGTGGTGGTATCATCGACCAAGTTGATGCGTCCCGTATCGTTCTGCGCGCTACCGAAGACCTAGAGCTGGGCGACGCGGGTGTGGACATCTACCGCATGCGCAAGTTCCAGAGGTCAAACCAGAACACCTGTATCAACCAGCGTCCGCTGGTGAAGGTGGGTGAAGTGGTGACCAAAGGTCAGGTGATTGCGGATGGTCCATCCACCGACATGGGTGAACTGGCCCTTGGTAAAAACGTGGTTGTCGCGTTTATGCCATGGAACGGTTACAACTATGAGGACTCCATCCTGATTTCCGAGCGGATTTCACGGGACGACGTCTTTACCTCGATCCACATCGAAGAGTTTGAGGTTGCCGCGCGTGACACCAAACTTGGACCAGAAGAAATTACCCGCGACATCCCGAACGTCGGTGAAGAAGCGCTGCGCAACCTCGACGAGGCGGGCATCGTTTACATCGGTGCGGATGTTGAACCAGGCGATATTCTGGTCGGTAAGATCACGCCAAAAGGCGAAAGCCCGATGACACCGGAAGAGAAACTGCTGCGGGCGATCTTTGGCGAAAAAGCCTCTGACGTGCGTGACACTTCCCTGCGTGTGAAACCGGGTGATTTCGGTACGGTTGTCGAGGTGCGTGTCTTTAACCGCCACGGTGTGGAAAAAGACGAACGTGCGCTTCAGATCGAGCGTGAAGAAGTCGAACGTCTGGCACGTGACCGTGACGACGAACTGGGCATTCTGGATCGCAACATCTATGCGCGCCTGCGCGGGATGATCATGGGCAAAGTTGCCGTGAAAGGCCCCAAAGGCGTGGCACCAAAAAGCCAGATCACAGATAGCCTGCTGGATGACGTCCTGACACGCGGTCAGTGGTGGCAGCTGGCGCTGGAAGACGAGGATGACGCGAAAATCGTCGAAGCCCTGAACGAGCAGTACGAGATCCAGAAGCGGACCTTGGATGCACGTTTTGAGGATAAAGTCGAGAAGGTGCGCCGTGGCGACGATCTGCCTCCGGGTGTGATGAAGATGGTCAAAGTCTTTGTCGCGGTGAAGCGTAAGCTGCAGCCGGGCGACAAGATGGCGGGCCGTCACGGTAACAAAGGTGTTATTTCCAAGGTTGTACCAATGGAAGACATGCCTTTCCTTGAAGACGGGACGCCGGTCGACTTCTGTTTGAACCCGCTGGGCGTGCCATCGCGCATGAACGTCGGTCAGATTTTGGCAACCCACATGGGCTGGGCCGCACGCGGTCTGGGCGTCAACATTGACGAGGCGCTGCAAGAGTATAAGCGTTCCGGCGATCTGACACCTGTGCGTGAAGCCATGAGCCTCGCCTACGGTGAAGATGTCTATGCCGAAGGTATCAACGGCATGGATGAAGAAACCCTGCTTGAGGCCGCAGGCAACGTCACACGCGGTGTGCCGATTGCGACGCCGGTATTCGATGGTGCCAAGGAAGCTGACGTGAACGATGCGTTGGTACGTGCCGGGTTCTCTTCTTCGGGTCAGTCAGTCCTGTTTGACGGCCGGACGGGCGAGCAGTTTGCGCGTCCTGTGACCGTGGGTGTCAAATACCTGCTGAAACTGCACCACCTTGTGGATGACAAAATCCACGCGCGTTCCACCGGTCCATACTCGCTGGTTACCCAGCAGCCATTGGGCGGTAAAGCGCAGTTCGGTGGTCAGCGCTTTGGTGAGATGGAGGTCTGGGCACTGGAAGCTTACGGCGCTGCATACACCTTGCAGGAAATGCTGACTGTGAAATCGGATGACGTGGCTGGCCGGACAAAAGTCTATGAAAGCATCGTCAAGGGCGAGGACAACTTTGAAGCGGGCATTCCAGAGAGCTTTAACGTTCTCGTGAAAGAAGTCCGCGGTCTCGGCCTGAATATGGAACTCCTGGATGCGGAGGAAGATGAGTGAACCAACGACCGGAATTTTTTAAAAATTCCGGTCCGTTTTCTTCAAAAGAAAACGGTTCCGTCTCTCCCAATGCTCCCAATTCAAGGAATTGAAAATGAACCAGGAACTGACAAACAACCCGTTTAACCCCGTCGCGCCGATGAAGACGTTTGACGAGATCAAGGTATCTCTGGCTTCGCCAGAGCGTATCCTGTCGTGGTCTTTCGGTGAGATCAAAAAGCCCGAAACCATCAACTATCGTACGTTCAAGCCAGAGCGTGACGGTCTGTTCTGTGCGCGTATTTTTGGACCGATCAAAGACTATGAATGTCTGTGCGGCAAATATAAGCGCATGAAATATCGCGGCGTTGTCTGCGAAAAATGTGGTGTGGAAGTCACGCTGCAAAAAGTCCGCCGCGAGCGCATGGGCCACATCGAACTGGCCTCGCCTGTTGCGCACATCTGGTTTCTGAAATCACTGCCGTCCCGCATCGGCCTGATGCTGGACATGACGCTGCGCGATCTGGAACGTGTGCTGTACTTCGAAAACTACGTGGTGATCGAACCCGGTCTGACGGACCTTACCTACGGTCAGATGATGACCGAGGAAGAGTACATGGACGCGCAGGATGCCTATGGCATGGACGCGTTCACCGCCAACATTGGTGCCGAAGCGATCCGCGAAATGCTGGCCGCGATCGACCTTGAAGCAGAGGCCGACCAGCTGCGCGAAGAGCTCAAAGAAGCCACAGGCGAATTGAAGCCCAAGAAGATCATCAAGCGTTTGAAGGTGGTTGAGTCCTTCCTTGAATCCGGTAACCGCCCGGAGTGGATGGTTCTGACCGTGATCCCCGTGATCCCGCCAGAACTGCGCCCGCTGGTGCCACTGGATGGGGGCCGTTTCGCGACGTCCGACCTCAACGACCTTTACCGTCGTGTGATCAACCGGAACAACCGTCTGAAGCGTCTGATCGAACTGCGCGCACCTGACATCATCGTACGTAACGAAAAGCGGATGTTGCAGGAATCTGTGGATGCGTTGTTTGACAACGGCCGTCGTGGTCGTGTGATCACCGGTGCCAACAAGCGTCCGTTGAAATCACTGTCCGACATGCTGAAAGGCAAGCAGGGCCGTTTCCGCCAGAACCTTCTGGGCAAGCGCGTCGACTTCTCCGGGCGTTCGGTCATCGTGACCGGTCCTGAGTTGAAGCTGCACCAATGTGGTTTGCCGAAAAAGATGGCGCTCGAACTTTTCAAGCCGTTCATCTACTCGCGTCTTGAGGCCAAAGGCCTGTCTTCCACGGTGAAGCAAGCCAAGAAGCTGGTTGAAAAAGAGCGTCCCGAGGTTTGGGATATCCTGGATGAAGTCATCCGCGAACACCCTGTCATGCTGAACCGTGCGCCTACGCTGCACCGTCTTGGCATTCAGGCGTTTGAACCGGTGCTGATCGAAGGTAAAGCGATCCAGCTGCACCCGCTGGTCTGTTCGGCCTTTAACGCCGACTTTGACGGTGACCAGATGGCGGTACACGTGCCGCTGTCGCTTGAAGCACAGCTAGAAGCGCGTGTTTTGATGATGTCCACCAACAACGTTCTGTCACCTGCAAACGGTGCGCCGATTATCGTTCCGTCACAGGATATGATCCTGGGTCTGTATTACACCACTCTGATGCGTCAGGGGCTGAAGGGTGAAGGCAAGGTGTTTGGCACCGAAGACGAGGTTCAGCACGCGCTGGACGCCGGCGAAGTGCACCTGCACACCAAGATCACCGCGCGGATCAAACAGATCGACGCGGAAGGCAACGAAGTGATGATGCGCTTTGAAACCACGCCGGGCCGTGTGCGTTTAGGGGCCCTGTTGCCGCTGAATGCCAAGGCGCCGTTCGAGCTGGTCAACCGTCTGCTGCGCAAGAAAGAAGTGCAGCAGGTTATTGATACGGTCTACCGGTATTGTGGCCAGAAAGAATCGGTCATTTTCTGTGACCACATCATGACGATGGGTTTCCGCGAGGCGTTCAAGGCCGGTATTTCGTTTGGTAAAGACGACATGCTGATCCCCGACACCAAGTGGCCATTGGTCGAAGAGACACGCGAACAGGTGCGTGACTTTGAACAGCAGTACATGGACGGCCTGATCACACAGGGCGAAAAGTACAACAAAGTGGTCGATGCATGGTCAAAGTGTAACGACAAGGTCACGGACGCGATGATGGGATCGATTTCCGATACCACCTACGGCGAAAACGGGTCCGAGAATGAACCGAACTCGGTTTATATGATGGCCCACTCCGGTGCGCGTGGTTCTGTGACGCAGATGAAACAGTTGGGCGGTATGCGTGGTCTGATGGCCAAGCCGAACGGCGACATCATCGAGACACCGATCATCTCGAACTTTAAGGAAGGTTTGACCGTTCTGGAGTACTTCAACTCCACCCACGGTGCCCGTAAGGGTCTGTCGGATACGGCTTTGAAGACCGCGAACTCCGGTTACCTGACGCGTCGTCTGGTCGACGTGGCACAGGACTGCATCGTGCGCATGCATGATTGCGGAACCGAAGCTGGCATCACCGCTTCTGCGGCTGTGAATGACGGTGAGGTTGTGTCGTCACTTGCCGAGCGTCTGCTGGGCCGTGTCGCAGCGGATCCGATCCTCAAGCCGGGCACGGATGAGGTGATTGTTCCTCAGGGTGGCCTGATCGATGAACGTACTGCCGATCTGATCGACGAATATGCCGTGCAGGTTGCACGCATCCGTAGCCCGTTGACCTGCGAAGCCGAAGAAGGCGTCTGCGCGACCTGCTATGGTCGTGACCTTGCACGTGGTACGCTGGTGAACCAGGGCGAAGCGGTAGGTATCATCGCTGCGCAGTCGATCGGTGAACCGGGCACACAGCTGACCATGCGGACTTTCCACATTGGTGGCGTTGCACAGGGTGGACAGCAGTCCTTCCTCGAGGCCAGCCAGGAAGGTAAAATCGTGTTTGAAAACGCGCAGACCCTTGAGAATGCCGCAGGGCAGATCATGGTTATGGGCCGGAACATGAAGATGCTGATCACGGGCGAAGACGGAGCAGAGCGGGCCAGCCACAAGATCGGCTATGGTACAACCCTGTTCGTCAAAGACGGTGACAAGGTATCCCGTGGCGACAAATTGTTCGAATGGGATCCCTACACACTGCCGATCATCGCGGAGAAATCCGGTATGACCAAATTCGTCGACCTTGTGTCGGGGATTGCGGTTAAGGATGAAACCGATGATGCAACCGGGATGACGCAGAAGATCGTGATCGACTGGCGTGCAGCAACCAAGGGCAACGAGTTGAAGCCCGAAATCCTGTTGGTGGGTGAAGACGGCGAGCCGTTGCGCAACGACGCGGGCAATCCGGTCACCTATCCGATGTCTGTGGATGCGGTTCTCTCTGTTGAAGACCAGACAGAAATCAAGGCCGGTGACATCGTCGCGCGTATCCCGCGTGAAGGTGCCAAGACCAAGGACATTACCGGTGGTCTGCCACGGGTTGCGGAACTTTTTGAGGCACGTCGCCCCAAGGATCACGCGATCATTGCAGAGATCGACGGTTATGTGCGCTTTGGCAAGGACTACAAAAACAAGCGCCGTATCGCGATCGAGTCTTCGGATGATCCGGATCACAAGGTCGAATACATGGTGCCCAAGGGCAAGCACATCCCGGTTGCGGAAGGTGATTTTGTCCAGAAGGGTGACTACATCATGGACGGCAACCCGGCACCACATGACATCCTTGCAATTATGGGTGTCGAAGCCTTGGCCGATTACATGATCGACGAAGTGCAGGATGTGTATCGTTTGCAGGGCGTGAAGATCAACGACAAGCACATCGAAGTGATCGTGCGTCAGATGCTGCAAAAGTGGGAAGTTCAGGAATCTGGCGACACCACGCTGCTGAAAGGCGAACACGTCGACAAGCAGGAGTTCGATCAAGCCAACGAAAAGGCGTTGTCAAAAGGCGGCCGCGTAGCGAAAGGCGAACCGATCTTGCTGGGGATCACGAAAGCGTCCTTGCAGACCCGTTCGTTCATCTCGGCGGCATCGTTCCAGGAAACCACGCGGGTTCTGACCGAGGCTTCGGTTCAGGGCAAGCGCGACAAACTGGTCGGTTTGAAAGAGAACGTCATCGTAGGCCGTCTGATCCCAGCCGGTACCGGTGGTGCGACCATGCAGATGCGCAAGGTGGCAAGCGATCGGGACAACGTTGTCATCGAAGCGCGCCGTGAAGAAGCGGAAGCGGCGGCCGCATTGGCGGCACCGGTGGTCGAGAACAACGACATCGTCGGTGGCGATGTGTTCAGTGCGCCTGCCTTTGACGAGGAAAGCCGCGATTGATAACGCAGCACGTTCCACATCTGCACCCAACCGGTCGTTGACCGGACTGGGTGCCGGTCAAGGAAGGGCAGGCCTTCGCGACTGACGCGTAAAAAAAGCCCCCGTAGCAAGCGCTGCGGGGGCTTTTTCATTAGAAAACGGGATATTCGGTTTGCAACGCGTCTGTCGAGGTACGGTCGGCTGCTCACTGGCCCAAAACGATTGATATTATTGGATCGGTATAGCGGGGCGATACGGATCACAGGGCATGGTAGCTCTGCTTGCGATCCACGTCGCCGTTAAACCTTACGGCGCAGATCCTGTCATCAGCCCCGCCGAAACAAGGACACTACGATAAGGACAACGCCAATAGCGGCGAGAATAAATGAAAGCGGCAGGAACATGCTCTCTTGAAGAACGTTATCTGCGTCCACGTCGCCGTAGAACATTGTCTCGGCAAACCCACTCAATACGGCAAGCCCCAAGGCGATGATCCCTGCAATGCGAAGTTTACTCAAGGGTTCTCTCCAAATATATGGTTTCACGCGCTTTGTGCGACGCATTTTTTGCCATGTGCGGATAACCCGCAGGCCGGAAAGTATCAATAACTGACATTGCGGCAGCGCGCCCGTGGCGCAGAATCTACCGTATTCCGCGCCAACCGGTAATGCGGACAAGTCACACACCCACATCGCCACCTTTGGCATTGGCGTTACAGCAGAGCATTGAGCGCATGATCCCTCTTTAGCCGCTGCACCAATTGCCTTACGTTGAAGTCAAAAGAGCAGGACAGTGATGGCGGATCAACTCAAGGCACAAATCAAAGGACTGATGCGGTTTTCCTACCTGTCCGAAAACGGCTTTACCAATTCCACCCGCGGTTTGGAGGCGGTGCGCGAGATGCTTTATGATCCTGCGCGCCTTGACCGGCGGTTCAGGCTGTTTGAACGGTTGGCATTTCACACCATGGCACTGCAGGATGACACGGATTTTTCCTGTGCCGTGCTGATCGGGGATAGTTTTCCTGACAAGGCCCGCGCAAGGCTTGAGGATATCATCAAGGATTTCAAACCGATGCAGATCGTATCCTTGCCGCCGATGGTGCATATCCAAGCGGTGAAACAGGCTTTTAATGCGCTGCCTGATGATCCCGCCGCGACCCATATCGCGACCTTTCGTCAAGATGATGATGATGCGATGCACCGCAGCACCACCGCGCGGATCAGGTCAGTGGCTGATAATATGCTGCAGGTCCGCGAAGACACGAAACCCTTTGTCATCGCATTTAATCGGGGCCTGTATCTGGACACCGGCAGCGAAACGCCGATCACCGAATGGTATGAACGCGCACCATTGGGCATCGGATTGGCCATGGTCACGCCAAAAGGCGATCACGCCACGGTCTTTCGGCGCAACCACCGGAACTTGGTCGAATACTATGATTGTTATACTGAAGTCAGCCGCCCGATGTGGATCAGATCGGTACATGGCGACAATGATTCAACGGCACAGCCGCAGGGCAGGGCGGGTACCTTGCGTCCGCGCGGCGTGCGACGGGTGTTGGCGGACGGTTTCGGGCTGACGCCTGAAATGCTGTGTGAACAGTAAGATGTCAGGGGATTAGGATGTCGGTGAACCTTGCGGGCGCCTTGCTGATGATGGCCTCAATGGCCTGTTTCGTACTCAATGACACAATGCTGAAAATGACAGGCGGGGCGGTCCCTCTGTTCCAGCTTTTGTTTGTCCGCAGTGTGATAACCTGTGGGCTGATCCTGGCGAGCAAAGGGCGGCTCGGCGCGATGCATTTCAGAATTGCGCGGCGCGACTGGGTGATCATCTGGGTACGCGCGGCGACCGAAGTGACAATCTCGTACTTCTTTCTCACGGCATTGTTCAACATGCCGCTGGCCAATCTGACGGCCATTTTGCAGGTGGTGCCATTGATGGTGACGCTTGCCAGTGCCGTGATCCTGCGCGAGGCAGTAGGGTGGCGGCGCAGTTTGGCGATTGCCGTGGGTTTCTGCGGGGTCTTGCTGATTGTCCGGCCGGGGGCCGAAGGGTTCAATATCTGGTCGATCTACGCATTGATCGCAATGCTGGGTGTTACTGTCCGTGATCTGGTAACGCGCAAGCTGTCGCCTGATGTGCCTTCGATGACCGTGACCTTGGTCACTGCAGCCACTGTTATGACCGCAGCCGGGCTCGCGTCCCTGTCCACACCCTGGGTCCAGATCGCGCCCCAGTCATGGGTGTTGATCGTGGCTTCGGCTTTTTGCATCTTGGGCGGATATTTCTTTTCGATCCAGGTCATGCGCACGGGCGATGTGTCTTTTACCGCGCCTTTCCGCTATTCGGGATTGGTCTGGGCGCTGATCCTTGGATGGTTCGTCTTTGGCGACTGGCCGCACGTGCTGACGTTGATCGGGGCCGCCATTGTTGTGGCGACCGGCGTGTTCAGCTTTTACCGCGAACGCAAGGTTTCAGCCGACCGGTAGCTTGCGAAAGGCGGCGGCTACCGCATCGGCGTCAATCGCGTAGGTCGCTTTGAAGTGCGCTTTGCCTGCGGCGTCCAGCGGGCTTAGCCGGGGCGCTTTGACACCGGGTTTCTGGCGGGAATCATTGTAGTCGTTATGGCCACGGATCAGCATGTCCTGCCCCGAAAATGTAACAGTCGGCATCTTTTGACCGACTTTCATATGTGCAAAGTTCATCACGCTGAGGTGGAGGTCTGGCTGAAACATCAGCGCCAGCGCCGCAGTGGTATAGGGCGCGTTTGTGGGCGTAACATCAAGGCCGCGGGCAGAGGGCCGCGCGACAAATCCCTGATTGAAGTCGATGGCAATATGGCGATGTTTCGCAGCCATGGGCAGAATATCATGCGCCGCCTCGCGCAGGCGTTCGATATAGGTGCAGGCGACGGCGTCATCGTCATCCATGCGAAATTGCAAACAGGCATCCCCATCAAAGCGGCGCACGCTGTTGATTGCCTCTTGCATGATTTTACGATGCGGGGCGGGGGGATAGGCACGGATCACGGCCTGCGGCATGCCCTCAAGCGCGGCCTCAAGCCGTTCCATATAATGATCAGGCAGGCTTTCACCGATCACCACAAGAAAGGAGAAATCATCGTCGGACTGTGCCTTTAACGGTGGCAGGGTCATGGTTTCAAAAGTCGCAAAGCGTTCTTCCATGCGGGCGGGCGCATAGAGATAATCCATGCGCTCTTGCAACGTGTCATGTTCCACCTGAAACCCGCCGTCACCGGGATAGGAAAAGCGGCAGATGCCTATTGTTTGCATGGGGTCCGGGGCCTTATCTGTGTTACAACATCATTACAGTCGGCCCGCAGCCACGCAAGCGGGTGCATGCTGTTGACACCCCTCTAACCATCCCCTATACGCCCGCTATCTCGGTCGCAGGGTTTCCTCTGCCAATCGAAATCATAACTTAAGTGGTCAAGATCCGGTCTAATGCTGACCCGGTCCTCTGTAGCCCCACCGCCTCGCTTTCCTCGGTACGGATGCGTTGCGGTGTTTTCGCTTTGTCGCAAGATAAAGCACAGAATTTGAAACCGTATGGGGCCAGCCCCGTGCACCTGATGTAGACAGAACGGGGATAATCCGGAATGCCAACGATCCAACAGCTGATCCGCAAGCCGCGCCAGCCGAAACGCAAGACTTCCAAATCCATGCACCTTGAGCAGTGCCCGCAAAAGCGCGGCGTATGCACACGTGTATATACAACCACGCCAAAGAAACCGAACTCCGCGATGCGGAAAGTGGCCAAGGTTCGCCTGACCAACGGTTTCGAAGTAATTTCCTACATTCCGGGTGAAAGCCACAACCTTCAGGAGCACTCTGTGGTTCTGATCCGTGGCGGTCGTGTAAAAGACCTTCCCGGTGTGCGCTACCACATCCTGCGCGGTGTTCTGGATACACAGGGCGTTAAAGACCGTAAGCAGCGTCGCTCCAAGTACGGCGCCAAGCGTCCGAAGTAAGTATTCGCAGTGGCGGGGTAAGCCCCGCCGTACCGCCAACTGTAGGGCGGGGTTTACCCCGCTGCCCCAATATCCGAGGAAGACAACGATATGTCACGCCGTCACGCCGCTGAAAAACGCGAAGTACTGCCAGACGCCAAATATGGTGATCTGGTTCTGACCAAATTCATGAACAACCTGATGATCGACGGCAAAAAGTCCGTTGCTGAAAGCATTGTTTACAACGCCATGTCCCGCGTTGAAGACAAGATCAAGCGCGCACCTATTGAAGTATTTCACGAAGCGCTGGAAAACATCCAGCCTTCCGTCGAAGTGCGTTCACGCCGCGTTGGTGGTGCCACATACCAGGTGCCGGTTGAAGTGCGCCCAGAGCGTCGCGTCGCACTGGCCATCCGCTGGTTGATCAAAGCCGCACGTGCGCGCAATGAAAACACCATGGAAGAGCGCCTTGCAGGCGAGCTGATGGATGCGGTTCAATCGCGCGGTACAGCCGTTAAGAAACGCGAAGACACCCACAAGATGGCCGACGCCAACAAAGCGTTCAGCCACTACCGCTGGTAATAAACATTCTAGATTGAGGCCCGGGTACGCCGGGCCTCATCCTTTCATGAGGGCCTTGGCCCTTTTCAAAGCAAAACCTTTGAGGAAGCTTTACAAATGGCACGCGACTATCCGCTTTCACGCTACCGCAACTTCGGCATCATGGCCCACATCGATGCAGGTAAAACCACCTGCTCCGAGCGTATCCTGTATTATACCGGCAAATCCCACAACATCGGTGAGGTGCACGATGGTGCGGCCACGATGGACTGGATGGAGCAGGAGCAGGAGCGCGGCATTACAATTACCTCGGCTGCGACGACAACTTTCTGGCAGCGCCAGGAAGAGCCGACAGCCGATGCAACATCCGACACCAAATTCCGGATGAACATCATTGACACACCCGGCCACGTTGACTTCACCATCGAAGTCGAGAGTTCGCTGGCGGTTCTTGACGGCGCGGTTGCCGTTCTGGACGCCAACGCCGGTGTCGAACCACAGACAGAAACTGTTTGGCGTCAGGCCGACCGGTATAAAGTTCCACGCATTGTGTTCGTTAACAAAATGGACAAAATCGGCGCGGATTTCTTTAACTGCGTTCACATGATCCAGGACCGCACAGGTGCCACACCTGCACCGATCCAGATTCCAATTGGTGCCGAGACCGAGCTTGAGGGCATGGTCGATCTGGTGACAATGGAAGAATGGGTCTGGGAAGGTGAAGACCTTGGCGCGAGCTGGGTAAAGAAGCCGATCCGTGACAGCCTGAAAGAGACGGCTGACAAATGGCGTGCCCACCTGATCGAGACTGCGGTCGAGATGGACGATGAGGCGATGGAAAACTATCTGATGGACGGCGCAGAGCCGGACGTCGATACCCTGCGCAAGCTGATCCGCAAGGGCACGCTGGCAATCAAATTCATCCCCGTACTCTGTGGTTCCGCGTTCAAGAACAAAGGCGTTCAGCCCTTGCTCAACGCTGTAATCGACTATCTGCCCAGCCCGCTGGATGTTGTTGATTACATGGGCTTTAAACCCGGTGACGAAGAAGAAACACGCAACATCCCGCGCCGCGCGGATGATGACATGGCCTTCTCCGGTCTTGCGTTCAAAATCATGAACGACCCGTTTGTCGGCTCGTTGACCTTCACACGTATCTACTCTGGTAAGCTGAACAAGGGCGACACGCTCTTGAACTCTACCAAAGGTAAAAAAGAGCGCGTCGGTCGTATGATGATGATGCATTCGATCGAGCGTGAAGAAATCACCGAAGCATTTGCGGGTGACATCATCGCGCTGGCCGGTCTGAAAGACACCACCACAGGTGACACGCTGTGTTCCGTGGCGGATCCGGTTGTTCTCGAAACGATGACCTTCCCTGATCCGGTAATCGAGATCGCGGTTGAGCCGAAGACCAAAGCCGACCAGGAAAAAATGTCAGCTGGCCTTGCCCGTCTTGCCGCCGAGGATCCATCCTTCCGCGTGGAAACCGACCTTGAATCAGGTCAGACCATCATGAAGGGCATGGGCGAACTTCACCTCGACATTCTGGTGGACCGTCTGAAGCGCGAATTCAAAGTGGAAGCCAACATTGGTGCCCCACAGGTTGCCTATCGTGAAACCATCTCTCGTGAAGCCGAGATCGTTTACACCCACAAGAAGCAGTCGGGTGGTTCGGGTCAGTTCGCGGAAGTGAAGTTGATCATCACGCCAACCGAACCGGGTGAAGGCTATTCCTTCGAGAGCCGGGTTGTCGGTGGTTCGGTGCCCAAGGAATATATTCCGGGTGTTGAAAAGGGTATTAAATCTGTCATGGACTCCGGTCCGTTGGCGGGCTTCCCTGTGATCGATTTCAAAGTGGCGTTGATCGAAGGTAAATACCACGATGTTGACTCCAGCGTTCTGGCGTTTGAAATCGCGGCACGCATGGGTATGCGCGAAGGCATGAAGAAAGCCGGCGCGAAACTGCTCGAGCCAGTGATGAAAGTCGAAGTGATTACACCGGAAGAGTACACCGGTGGCATCATCGGCGATCTGACATCACGTCGCGGTCAGGTGCAGGGGCAGGACACCCGCGGAAACGCGATTGCCATCGACGCATTTGTGCCGTTGGCGAACATGTTCGGCTACATCAACACGTTGCGGTCGATGTCTTCCGGTCGTGCGAACTTCTCTATGCAGTTTGACCACTACGAAGGGGTGCCACAGGCCATCTCTGACGAGATTCAAGCCAAATTTGCATAACCGGGATGGCGGGGTGAACCCCGCCCTACCCACACTGTAGGGCGG
>JBARCL010000049.1:0-6990 GCA_049794055.1 Sulfitobacter sp. | reverse complement strand
TCGGCGAGATCGACTTTCATCTTGATGTGATGGGCAAGGTCTGGGACCAGACATATCTGCGCAACCGTGTTGATGAGTTGGGGATCGGGCGCCACGTGACCCTGCACGGCTTTGTCGAAGAAGATTTCCTGGATGCGAAACTCAAGGAGGCCCATCTGGTCTTTAACCTGCGCAACCCCACCATGGGCGAGGCATCAGGCAGTCAGATGCGCATCTGGAATGCGGCAGCCCCTTCCGTGGTCACCGATCTGGGCTGGTATGCTGATCTGCCGGACGACACGGTCTTCAAGATCGACCCCGAGAATGAACTGACCGCCCTGCAGACATTGATCCGCCAGCTTGCCGTTGATCCCACTGCCGGTCGCAGTATCGCCACTGCCGGTCGTGCCCGACTTGAGGCGCGTCATGGTCCTGCGCGCTACGCCGCGGCGGTGGCCGAGGTTGCCGGCCGGTTCAACAAGGATGCTGCCACAGCATTGAAAGCCAAGGTGATGTGCGGCACATCTCATCGGTTTGTCCGGGCAATTTAAGGCAAGTTTAACAGGCTACATGCTGGGAAATTCCTAAACCCCTTATAAGCATGACTTTGCCTCCCAAACCGCGCGTTCCGGCAAGCGGTCGCCAGAACGGGGCCTGCCACATTTCAACATAGTCTCGCCCTAAAATCTGCGCATACATCTGCAAAAAGACACTTTGGTGGGCCGTTAATGTGTGAGTTGTTGAATGTGTGAATTTTGCACGAATGAATATCATCTGAGCAATGTCAAATGGGGCGAAGGTGAATACGGAACACCAGGTGGCACCGTCTACTGGAGCTTCGCAGATATGCCTGGCACCGGCTTCGGGTTTTCCAGCTACATTACTGACCCCGCTTACCGCGACACGATACGCGATGCTTTTCAGGCTTGGGAAGACGTTGCCAACATCGACTTTGTCGAAGTGGCAGACGGGGCCCAGACAAATATCCATCTGGGATGGGATACTGTTGACGGACCTTTCAACGTGGTGGGCGAAGCCTCCACCCGCGGCTCTAAAACCACCGCGACCCTCTATAGCTTTACCGAAGCCGAAATCCGTTTTGACGTTTCTGAAAACTGGACCACAGATCGCGATGTCGCCCGTAACGAAGTCGGCCTTTATCAGGTCGCGCTGCATGAAATAGGTCACGCCCTTGGGCTTGATCACACCAAAGATACCAAAACCATCATGCATGCCAGCGACATCAGCGACCTAGCGGGATTGTCTGCGGGTGACATCAAAGGCGCCCAGCTTTTCTATGGGGCACCCCAGACGGCACCCGCGCCAGACCCTGATCCGATCCCGCCAGCGGTTGTCGAATATGTGGCAACCCGTGGCAACGACAGCTTTAGCGCGCGGGCGGGCAATGACGTGATCAACGGGATGCGCGGGACCGATACGCTCAGCCTGACGGGGGAACAGTCGCAATATACGTTGACGCTGACGGCGGGCAATCTGATCTTGATCGACCGCGTGGCGGGCCGCGACGGCATCGACACCCTGGTCAGCATTGAGCGGCTGGATTTTCAATCCGGTGCCTCGACCCTCAACAACGGGGTGTTTGATATCGACACCTTTGACGGCATTGCGGATCTGGATCCTGATGATTTTGCCCAGATTGTCGAACTCTACATCGCCTATTTCAACCGCGCGCCCGATGCGATGGGGCTGGCGTTCTGGGGCAATGCCCATAGCGACGGGTTATCGCTTGAAGACATGGCGGGCCTGTTCATCGACCAGAGCGAAACCCGCGATACCTATCCATCGACCATGAGCAATGTTGATTTTGCCACCGCCGTTTATGAAAACGTGCTGGGCCGTGTACCGGATGCCGAGGGTTTTGCCTTCTGGACCGGTATGCTGGATGCAGGTGTTGTCGGGCGAGATGTGTTCATCCTTTCTGTGCTCGAAGGGGCCAAGGCGGCTGTGACGCCGGATGCAACGCCGGCGTTCATTGCGCAGGTTCTCGAGGATCGTCAGTATCTGAGCGACAAGACCGATATCGGGGCGTATTTTGCCGTGCACAAAGGCATGTCCGACGTGGAGGACGCGGCCCAGGCTATGGCGCTGTTTGACGGTAGCCAAGACAGCATTCAGGACGCAATTGCCGCGGTTAACGGCCACCACGCCGACGCACTGAGCGCTGACAGCGGTGATTTCCTGATGCCGCTTGTCGGTGTGCTGGAAGATCCGTTTGCCGGGTAAGGCTCTAGCCCTGGTGCGACTTTGGGCAAATAAGTCGCTGGTCAGTTGCGTATGAAGTAGGGCTGAAAGGGCCGTCTCTTTCCATAACCTTACACAAGGGAGGGTGGAACCTCACTAGCCTTATCAACCATTGGTGAGTTGGTGTGGTTCACTGAGGTGATTTAGGCCTCTGCTTTGGGTGACAGAAGAGAAATCGATGGTGTCGTGCCCTTTTTTGAGGCTATCTAGACATTGTATAAACTTTACGGGCGACCATTCTGTTTGGGCCGTCCGACAATTGCGTTCCAAATAATTTGCAAGGAATCTGAAATGGCTAATCTTGATAGCGGACAATCCAACATTAACATCGACGGTGGAACCACGCAGTTTACCGACTTCGGAGGGGCAGATACATATACAATTCTGCCCTCGTTAAGTGCGAATGTGGAAATCATCGACAACAACCCCAGCACAATCCTGCTGCCAGCGAATTTGGATGTTACAGAGACAAAGTTCCTGTCGAATGGTGTGATCTTCACCATAAACGGTTTTACGGTGACTCTGTTGGGCACACCTGCAGACTTCAGCTTTATCTTTGGTGGCACACCACTGGATGCCAATGCGGGCACATCCCAGACGTTTGAGCAAACGGCAGTCTCATTTGGCACAACTGTTCCGGCACCGGGTGCGCCAATTAATACAGGCACAACGACCGGTCCGATTAATATTGACGGTTCTGTAGGGAGCGGTTCAGGTGGCGGTACAGGTGAAGCAGCTCTTGAGGCAGCATATGCAGCAGCCAAAGCAACCTCTGACGCAGCAGCAACCAAAGCCGCGACATCTGCAGCAGCAGCCACAGCGGCTCAGGCAGCGGCAGATACGGCAGAGGCCGCCGTAACAGATGCGGCCACAGCAGCCACTTACAAAACCGCAGCAGATGCGGCGAAAGCAGCGGCAGACACGGCAAAGGCAGATGCAGACGCTGCGATAGATGCAGCCATAGCATCCCAAGCACCAGCAAGCGCAACAGCCAACACCGATGACAACACCGAAGCAGCGGCAGCAGTGACAGCAGCAGCAGCAGCACAAACAGCCGCGGCAGATGCACAAACAGTGGCAAATGCTGAAGTTGTCACTGCGGATGCTGCGGTTCTGGCCAACCAGCCGGGCACGACAATTACCCTGACAACAGCGACGGACCAACCAGGTGGCGCTGGTGCGGGAGCAGACACCCAAGGCACGGAGGGCAACGACGCTTATTCTGCAAACTACACAAGCGGTGGCGGTGGCAGTTTGCAGAGCACAGACAACATTGCGGCGGCCGGGGGAGACAAGGACGCACTTACCGTGCGCGTGATTTCCACAACGGGCACCGAGACTGTGGCACCTGAAGCCACGGATCTGGAGGAATTTGTCATAAACAACCAGACCGGAAATGGCATTTTCATTCTGGATTTCAACAGTATTGTTGGCGAAACCACCGTAACAGCAGCGCAGAACGCATCGGATGCACTGACCGGTTTTGACAATCTCGATACGGGCACCAAGATCAGATTGGTAGACAACGATGGCATCATGGCCGCTCACTTCAAGGGCGACCGAAGCGCATCAACGGATGCTTTTGATCTCTACGTTGCGGACTCAGGAACGATGACGCAAGGCGCTGTATTTCAGACCACATCTGCGCAAGCAAGCGGCACTGACACGAGTTTTGAGATTGCTAATATTGAAGTGGGTGGCACAGGCCCATCTTACTTGGATATACGGGGTTTGGAACTTACGACGCTTACCATCACGGGCAGTCAGGAACTTAACTTGGTCGACACGACTGGTAACTTTTCTACTGTGATGTCGGTGGATGCCAGCGGTCTGATGGGTGGCGGGCTTAACCTCGATGCCTCTGGGAATACCGTCTCGTCGTTCTCCTATGTGGGCAGCGCGCAGGCAGACCGGCTTGAGCTGAGCAGAACCTTGCTTGAAAGCACCAATACGCTGTCCCTGAACGGGGGTGATGAGATCGACACGCTGGTTGTGGATTCCTTCACCAACATTGCGTCCTCCGTCAACAATGCCACCAACTTTGAGCAGCTGGAAGCCTCAGGGCGCGTTTCAAGCCTGGCTGCAGGTGACTTTACCAGCATCGACACCTTTATTTTTGCAGGGCAGACTGAAACCAACAGCCGGGTTACAATCTCGGAAGTATCAAGCAACGATAAGTTCATCTTCAAATCGGATTCGGGCCGAAGCGACGAAACGGTTCAGTTCAATGCCAGCTCATCGACCTCTGTGACCTTTGAACTGGAAGCGCAAAGCGGTACAGACGGCGAAATCCGGATCATCACGAATAGCAACTCTGGCAACGACACTGGTGCGATTGGTTTCAACAATAATATCACTTCGGTTGAGATCATCTCCAGCGGTAGCAATGACAAAGCCAACGTGATCCGCGCTGTAGACAACAACTATAACCACTATGCGTTTAGTAACGGCGATGGTGGACCAAGTAACTTTAGCATTTCAGGATCTCAAGCACTGTCAATCACGGCCGAAGAAGGTGTGGATCTGAGCAGCAACAGCAACAATGATGAATTTGGCTTCGAAACGGCGGCAGTTGTTGACGGTTCCAATGCTACAGGGAGTCTACGCATAGCGGGCTCTGAATCCAGTTCAGGTGACACAATCATTGGGGGTTCAGGAGACGATATCTTTTACGGCATGTCTGGTAACGATATACTGACGGGCAATGGCGGGTCTGATCAGTTCCGCTTCTTTGAAAGCAACAATAACAACACCGACATGATCCTGGATTTTGTGGCCGGGCAAGACAAAGTCGGTCTTGAGATATTTGATTTTACCAACACCACGGCAAGCAGCGCTGGTGCGGCGCTCAGCACAGAAGATTATGTCGAAAATGTGACCTCGGTTTCTGGCCTGAACAACAGCGAAAATCAGAAAGTTGTAGAGCTTCAACTGGCCGCTTCTGAAACCCAGATCAGCACCAACACAACGACCAATGCGGTCGAAGCCTATGTGGTTGTGTTCAACTCGACGTCTGGCAAAGGCGAGCTGTGGTATGATGCGAATTGGTCAACAGCATCGGGCAGAACCCAGACGGCGGAGTTCAGCAATATCACAGACTTGGCTAGCCTGACCGGCCTGTCAAATACCGACTTTGTTGAATTTATATTCTAAAGCGTTTCACCGTTTCATTGGATAAAAGCGAGGCGATCTAAAATATTAAAGCCGCGCGCGGGAGATCCTGCGCGCGGCTTTTTTGAAAAATGCGCCGTCGCTGAGTGTCGCCGCTCGCCTGAGGTTTTCTACATGGCTTTACCAGCAGTCTACCTACGCGTAGTTGAGAAGGAATGGGCTCTCTAGTCAGTAACCGCTAAGCCCCGCTTACGGTAGGAGACCTACAGCCAACAACTCTTGTGTCATACATCGCCGATATCCGGCCGGTGTTTGATGGAACTGATACAGATGAATTTCAGCGCTATACCATGAATTTGCCTTTGTTGGGAAACCACGTGTGGAGGCGAAATATGCTCAGTGGCGCAGTCGTCCCAACGCAAGATTTTGCCGCGCGTCTCATTTCGGATGGGTACTGACTTACGCAGCGCTCTTGGTTCCAAGTTTCGCGAGAGGAGGGGTCCGGATTTGAACTGAACCTGGTTCTCTGGGGCTGGAGAACTAGCAGGGGGCGCTTCTCGTCATCGACGATGAAGATCGTCTTAAGAACATTTAGAGATCGTCAGACATCGGGGGTGATGCTTTAGAGACGCGCAACTTGTCAAAACTCATACGTTTTTTCATCGACGAAAACCGCCGTTTAGGCGGCGCGAACTTCAGCGCCGTGACTTGCTGTTAGAATATTCCGAACGATACACCATCCTTGGGGTCGAGTCCGGCTGGGGGCGGAATCGTATCATAAGCCCCCTGCAACCTATGTTTTGCATTCCGGTCATCCGACAAAAAGAGTCAGATGTCGGCTCCGATGAAGGTTTTTCGATGCGGGCCATTGTGCGAGTTTTCGGCGCGGGACTGACCTTGGCCCGCGTTGACAAACCTCTCAAGGAGGAAGCCGTGGGATGCTGGTTGTGACCTATGGGGAAAGCGTGAAGCTGTCGTAGGTTGGTTTTGGCTTTGGTGTATTCGTCGATGGCATTCGAGGCAGTTCATAAGCCATGGGTGGCATGATCTTGTTGTTGATAACGATCTGCATCGGTGTGTTTTCTTTGTTTCGGTTTGCTTGGCGCAGCAGAATACTCCACCCTGATGAGGCGCATAAGGGAGCAGGTATTATACATTTTGACGGGCGTCTCGTCATGCGGCAGCCTTTCGTGGTGGCGCGCGGGTCTGCGGCTTTTGCCCCCGCCTGAAGGTCTCGATGATGCGCATTTGCCCGCCGCAATCGGGGCATGGTTCGCGGAGCGTAAGTGGGATGATCTCTGCGGTTGGCGGGCTTTGGTTCTCGACCACCTCTGCCCCAAGTAATAAGCGGACCTTTGCGATTTTGGCTTTACGGTTGCCACTTGCCAGCAATCCGTAATGGCGGATGCGATGGAAACCGTCCGGAAGCACATGGGTCAGGAAGCGGCGGATGAACTCGGGCGTGGCCAGCTGCATCACCTTTTGGCGCTCTCCATTTTTGATGCGATAGTCTTTCCATCTGAACGCAACAGTGGTGGCATCGGCGCTGACGATGCGGCTGTTTGAGATGGCGACACGGTGTGTGTAGCTGCTGAGATAGGCCAGCACAGCTTCGGGGCCACCAAAGGGTGGTTTGGC
>JBARCL010000048.1:0-2774 GCA_049794055.1 Sulfitobacter sp. | reverse complement strand
CCCCCTTCAAGGGAACCGGCAAGCCGGAACCTTTGAAGGGCGATTTGACTGGCTGGTGGTCCCGGCGGATTTCTCAGGAAGATCGAATGGTCTACCGGGTCAGTGGAGCTGGCGATGGCCAAAGCCTAGAGATTGCGCAACTGCGGTTCCATTACTGAAAACCCGTAGGATTGAACGACCTAGATGTGACGAGGTCGAACGTCTCAAAGTATTCTCGAAGTTAACTCTAACTATGTCGTTAAAGTTAACTTTATAATTAATGTTAACGACATAGTTGACGTTAGAGTTAAACGCAGGCAATCTACCGCCATGTATGTAATCACCTTCGCAAACCCGAAAGGCGGCTCGGGGAAAACTACGTCCGCCATGCTCTTGGCTGAACAGATCGCTATTTCTGGCGGTCGCGTTGCGATTCTCGATCTGGACCCAAACGCCAACATCCTTGCATGGGCCCAGACGCGCGAAGCCGAAGGCAGAGACGTTCCTTTCACAGTTCATGCGCGACCGCAGGCCGAAGAGACGGTCGAGCTCATCGACAGCCTATCCGACGAGGCTGACTATCTCATTATCGACCTTGAAGGGTCGAAGGATCAGATCGTCACTTTCGCGCTATCGCGGACCGATTTGTGCATCATCCCGCTCGATGGCTCGCCCATGGAAGCCCGGCAAGCCGCGCAAGCGGTTCGCTTGGTGCAAACCACAGCAAACATGATCCGCGCGCAAATCAACTACGCCCTCTTGTTCACTCGCACCAACGCCGCGTTCCAGACCACGGATGAGCGCGACGTGCGGCAAGAAATGGAGCTCAACAACATCCCGACGCTACCCGTTCGGATCGCCAAGCGCGCGCCTTACACCCGCATATTCCGGGACGGTGTGCTCTTGTCAGAGCTGCCTGACATCGTGACGCAAGAAATGCAGGGCAAAACCGCGTCTGTATCCGACAAGGCCATGAAGCAGGTGACCGGAGCCATCGAGAATGCCCGCGACTACGCACAAACCGTCATTGCAACCCTTACCAAGGAGCAAGTGACATGAGCGGGAAATACGGCTTCTCAGGTGGGATCGACCTGCCCAAGACAACACCAGCGCCCAAGCCTCGGCCAAAGGTCGATGGCGGCTCATTAAGCGAGGCCGTCAGGGCCGGTGCCGATCTTGGCTTCGTCAACAGGGAGCCAACGACGCGCCTTAAACCTGGCCCCAAACGCAAAGAGCCGCAGGACAAAGTTTCGATACCTGGCCCGAAGCGCGTGGTGGATGATTTCCGGGCTTTTTGTTCAACGCGCGATCTTACCCTTTGGCAGGGCTTGGAGTTGTTGCTTGAAGAACAGAAGGGTAGAAGCGGCTAAGGGTTGCCGCGTTTCTCAAAGATTTTCCGGCAGAACCCTAAGAATGCCCTGTCCGGGTTGGCCGGTGCATCGAGACCACCGTCGGCCATCCATTCGCGCCATTCTTGCTCTAGCGTGTAGATATCCCATCCCGGCGCAACCTTACGGGCTTCCTGATAAACGTCAGGGCTCAAACGGATCGCCCCGGATGGAGCCGCCAGAGCTTGCGGCTTTTCCGCGTGACGGTTTACAAATACGACCATGTTTTCGTCTAACCGGACTGAATAGTCCGGCATGTGATTGTACGCCTCATCTTGAGCGACAATGTTGCCGACCAGCCGCTTAAACTCGCGAGAGGTCGAAGCCGATCCGCACTTGTCTTGCAAAGCAGAAAGACTGATTTTCCACTCTTTCTTCGAGCCACAGTGCTTGCGGGCGATCTCATAGATGCGCCGCTCTAATGGCTTACGCAGCCGGAAATAGTTCCGGTGAAGGGTCAAAACTTCATGCGCTTGGATCGCGTTGAACACCCAATCAGAGAGTTGCACTTCGATTTCCTGCATCCGACCATCACGGGTTTCACGTACGATACGAGCGCGGTCGATGATGCTAAAAATATCCAATTGCTCGACATCGCCGGTCACGATGTTCGTCTCAATCTGTGTCCCTTGCAGCCGGGCGAGGGCGCTTCGAAGGCCGCTATATCCACGCCCATCCGATGGCCGGTTCGTTGCTTTCAGAAGGTCGAACGCCTTCAGGCGAACGATTTTTGAAACCTTCTGACCTTTGTTGATAGCTGCCATAATTTGACTGATGCAGTAGATCAGCACATCGCGATCGTGGATCGTTGCCAGACCATCGGACGAAGGTTTCACTTCGAGATAGTTTCGCCCCGTCCCATCTTCGTATCGCCGCACTCGGTGATCTGGTTTTGTAGAAAGCGAGAAAATCGGATGCGCCATCGAAGCCATGTCGCCCTTGGGTGCGGCATCAAAGATATCGCATACAAAAAAGTCGCCTTGTTCCTGCCGATCAGGCAGCAAGGGAGAGCGGTCGCCGTCTTTCGTGATTTCACACACCATGACCTATGTTTCGTGATTTCACACACACGGTCAAGCCCTTTCGTGATTTCACACACAGGCACAGCCCTTTCGTGTCTTTACACACGTTCCTTCGTGTCTTTACACACGCTTTATCGTGACTCTACACACAGGCCACTTCTAAAAGCCTAATGAATTCATAGTCCTATGAACACTTATCCACAGCGTAACACATTATATAACACATATTTAACACTACAAAATTTCCCCTCATTTCAGCAGTAGCTTTCCGAACCTGAACACATGGAGAAGTGCTCGCAACTAAGAATGCGCCCGAAAAGCAGCGAAACGTGCCTCAGTTCAAGGGGTTTTGATCGAATCTTCCACGGTAGGCCTTGCTCTTGAA
>JBARCL010000047.1:0-104303 GCA_049794055.1 Sulfitobacter sp. | reverse complement strand
GGTCTGGCTAGAGAGAGCCTTGCGTTGATCCCCCGAAGCCACAGGGGAGTCCTATGAGACATTCTACCTGTGTCTTAGCGAAATTGGTGGCACTAATTGCAATTTATTCCAACGACATGAAAATGTTGAACCGCATTATCTTCTGCCATAGAGAGAGCAGCAAAATTATACTCCCTTAGCGCCTCAACAGCCAAACCCTCACCCATTTCATGTGACGGCACAATTGCTGAGCCTTGGTTAACCGCTGAAATCATTGCAAGTTCTTTGAAATTTTGGCCGGAATCCAAGTTCATATCACCAGGAGAGCCAAAAGCTGTTACCACTGCTACTAAGTCATAGCCTGTCGCATTATAGATTTCGGGAGGCATCAGAACGACATTTGCCGTTGCACTCTCGAGATTGGATTTAGCATGCGCTGTCTTCATAGAATAGTAGTTTGCCGTCGCCCCAAAGATATCATCCAAATGCTCGGAAAAGCATCGCGTCGCAAAGCCTGTATCAAGTTCAACTGAGACAGCAACATCGTTTGCTGGCAGTATGCAAGTTAGATAGCCTATGGCACTGGCTTGCATTGGAAAGACAGATAAAATTAAGGAGCCGAAAATCGTTTTTATTGGAACTGCCCTTGAAGCACTAGCAGGGCGGTCCGTATAGTTCGCGCTGTTTTGATATCCATTCATCGTGTTGAACTCCAAGCTTAAGTTTGAAAACTGCAAAATCGGGTTGCTGTTGGTAGGCGCATATATTTCTGGGGTACATGGCAAAAGCGGCTTCTAAGAGTTCTTTCGTTCTCTCGGTCCACCCCAAGATTGAAGTAAACATAGCGGCGCTCATGTAAGCGTTTCGGAAAGACGCGCTGCGCTCTTCAGACTCCAACTCAGCTATCAAATCTCTGGTACGCTGTTCTTGTCCACCGCTTAGCGCATGTAAAGCACGAGCTTGTTCGATCTGTGCACCAAGACGATCAGCCAAAGACGATGTCAGTGATACGGCGTCCGACCAGGTTCCGGTGATTTTTGGAGTGAGCGCTTCCAGTTGTGAAGGAGTAAGGTCGCTTTTACGGGCCTCAACGAGCTGTCGGTACAGTATCCCAGCCAAACCCATTTTAATATATTCAGCATCAAAATCTGATGTTAAAAGTTCGTCAATAAAAGCCAGTGATACGGAAATTTCCGTGGTCTTAGGATCAAATGAATGGACTAGCGTAACGCCGCTTAAATATCCTTGGAACCAGCTAGGTGGAGACTCTACTTTTCTAAAGCTCGCAAGTGCTTCTAAAGGTTTTCCAGATTGAACAGCTAGTCGTCCAGTTTGATAGTGTTCCGCTGTTGTAAGAAACGCGTTACTTAGCTCAAGGTCATCTTTGCCGATACTAGTTAGGAAGTGCTGAAGAGACTCTTCGCTCTGAGAAATTTCAGCAAACTGGGGTATACTTTTTACCCGTATTAGCTGTCTATGAATACGATCCAAAGTGTCACCTATTTCTACAGCGGCACGAGACTGTGCAATAGCTAGCTTCAGATTGGCGAATTCTGTCAGAAGCAACAATACATCTCTCACCAGAAAGTCCCCATCTATCGAGTTGAGTTCGGATCGAATTTGCCTTATGCACTGCAGTTCCTCATCAATGCCGTTGCAAATACCCAAGATTTTTTCTTGTGAGAGAGCCGAAATAATTTGAGAAACACGTTCAATTTCCTGGACGCTACTAGGAAAGTGTTGGGCACAAAATTCGACTTCGCACGACCTTTCTATGTCGTAGAAGAAAACTATGAAAAAGTTCGCGATACGACTAATCAAATCGGATTCGCTTAAGCCAAGTCCACCTAGTTCTCGAGTGGTCACCCTATTGGCCGTGATCACTACGGTTGGCGCTTGGTTGGGGTCTGCATCAGTCTCTTCGATGTACTCGTCAACAATCAGGATTGTCGATGGTGTGGCAAAATAGCTATCAACGTAGGACTGTATCAGCGCAGTGATATCTACTCCAAGGCTCCCACGAAGAAATCCCTCTTTCTTTTCGGCGGTCAAGCTAGCTTCTAGAACATCCTGAATGCGGTCGATGCCAAACTTTTCAGTCAAATCGCTACTTGGAACATAGTCTTTGTCTATCAATTTCCTTACATGGTTGGTGGCGAAGTTTCGAGCATTAGCTTCTGCCAGCCCGCGTCGCATTAGCCTATCGGAAGCCTCTAAGTGCTTGTCATTTCTATGCAAAATCAAGATTGACCCAGCGGGCGGCAGTGTGGCGTACACTGCTATGGCTGTTATGATCACCAGAAAGGCTTTGACCGGGTGTCGAAGGGGCACCCGAAGGATACTCAAAAGAATTTGCCAAACGCGTACCGCGATGTCTTGCACAACTCTAAAGGCTGATTTCAAAATTGAAATTAAACGTTCCACGAAGCTACCAATCCAATGTCGCTTCGACATAGGTAGCATATTGCTGCTTCTAGCTCTACTGGGATTCACTGCTCCGGATTTCCTTCAAACTCACCGAGTTGGTTGCGCGCGATGGCAGAAACGGTCGGTTTTGGTGCTGACGCAGGCATTCTCAGGATCCAAGGCTCGGTAGCGGCTCAATAACCTAGGTCAAAACTCCCCCGGTTCTGAGCCGTTTTTGAACTAAGTTTTGAAGAGCCGCCGTTCGCCGCACCGCACCCGAAGAACGGATCGGGCTCGAAGCCGACTTTGTTGGTGTATCGCGAAGGAGGTGGCTGCGACCACGACCACCTCCGCCAGAAGCGGATTACGCCACCTTCTCCAACAACGCCTTCGCCTTCCCCTCCATGACCAGCCGCGCATCCTGCTGCGGTTTCGAGCGGGCGACCGCGGTGATCCCCTGCACGAAGTCGAACACGCTTTCCGGCGGGCGGCCTTCCTCGGCCAGCACCGTCTCGACGATTCGCCCCGCCTCCGCCTTCGAGAACCCGCGTTTGCGCAGGAAATCCTGACGGTCCTCGTCCGACCGCGCGACGATCTTGTCGCGCGCCGCGCGGATGCCTTCTATGAAGGGCGCGGGCGAGGACTCGGCGAAGCGGCTGAGCGCTGGGGCGGCCTCGTGGGCGAAGCGGGAGGCGGCGTATTTCGAGTGCCGGATGGTGATCTCCTGGAAATCCTCGACGCCCCAGAGGTTGCGGTTCTGGCAGACCGCGCGCAGGTAGAAACTGGCGATGCCGAGCGTCTTGGCACCCACTTCCGAGTTCCAGCAATAAAACCCCCGGAAATAGAGGTCGGGTGAGCCGTCGGGCAACGGCCCTGCCTCGATCGGGTTGAGGTCGTCGACGAGGAACAGGAACACGTCGCGGTCCGAGGCATAGAGCGTCGTCGTCTCCTTCGTCACGTCCACGCGCGGGTTATAGATGCCGGTCGACCAGTCGAGCACACCCGGCACCTTCCAGCGCGTGTCGCCAGTGCCGTTGCCCGCGATGCGCTGGACGGCGGAGACCAGTTCATGGTCGTAGATGCGACCGTAGTCGGGGCCGGTCACGGCGCGCAGCTCGGTGCGGCCGTTCGCGACTTCCATGGTCTTGATCTGCTCGGCCCGGTGGTTGGTAAGGCCGTATTGCAGGTTGATCCCCGCCAGCGGCGCGGGCAGTTGGCGCAGATAGGCTGCAGGCGCGCCGACGAGGCTGGCGAGCTGGCCAAAGGACCAATGCGTCGGCGCGATGGGTTCATCCGCACCGGGCAGGACCAGCCCCAGCATTTCCGGGTTGTCCCGATGCGCCTCGACCCGGATCGCCGCGCTCTCCACCGTGCGCGTCCGGCTCCGCTCCGCCCGGCCCTTGACCGAGGCGAAGAGATCGTCGAGCGACAGATACCGCTCGTCATCCGGCCGCGAGAACCACTCCGACGAAACGCGGTCCACGTTCTCGCCGCGCGACACATCAACCTTGTAGCCGCCGCTGATATTACGTCCGGCATCGATAATTTCGGTATTCATGGGTTTTCTCCCGCGACGGGCGGCCGAAAGCCTCTCTCTCGACCTCCAAACCCGTCACGGCGAAAGCCGCCGAACTCTTGCTCTTTTTACGCCATCGTTGAGAATCCAGAGACCTCAACGCGACGGATAGCTCACGCGTCGAAATTCTCGCTCTGACTTCTCCTCCACAGGCAGCCCGGCCAGGTCTGGAAGCTATCTTCATCTGGGAGAGCATAGAAGCCGTTCTAAGCGCTTGATTGCGCTATGAACCGCGACAAAGCCTCGCGTCGTGCAGCTCGATCCAGAGCGTAGGCGGTGTGTCTGAACTCGACGCCGTCAAGGAGGCCTTGGATATAGCCTGCAATTGTATCCGCAGCCATGATGAGGACGCTGTCAACCGAGTGGATGTACTTGCTCGTAATCGATCCCGTCGCATGGCCGACGAGGGCAGCAATTGTGCTTTCTGTGAAGCCAAGATCATTCGCCGTGCTGGCGAAGCTATGCCGAAGAATGTGGGCGGTGAAGTCGGGAATCCTGGGTCCGCCAAAGATCCTGTTCCAATGGTTTGGAAAACTTCCAAAGGTCTGTGACGCTCGTGTACCGGGAAAAACGTAGTCGCCAGAAACCGTCTTTCGGCGTTCTTCGAGCAATTCGATGACAGGTAGTCCGATCGGTCTTGTCGATGCACCTTCCTTGGAGTCTGCAAGTCGCAGGCAGCTGTTCTCAAAATCGACTTCGCTCCATTTTAGGCCAAGTATCTCGCCTCGTCGACAGCCGGTGAGCGCAAGAAGGCGTGTTACAGCGATTGTGGGAGCGAATTCATGGTCCTCGCCAGCCTCGCGAAGCATCTTGCCAAGCTCGCGGTATTCGTCATCGCTTAAGCGCCGATCCCGCACCTGATCTTTCGGCTTTCGAATACCATGGGCGACGTTGTGTTCGATGATCCCGATGTTAATTGCATAAGTGAGCATCGAGCCTGTCAGGCCAACGCATTTGCTCGCCGTTCCACGACCGCCGCGCAGAATAGAAACGCCTCGCTTCTTGCCAGTCTTTTTGACAGCGCGGGTTTTCCCGGCAATCACGTCGTTCATCATTTTCGTCACGTCTGCCTTGGTGAGGTCACGCACGCGGCGTTGGCCGATCAGGGGGATGATGTGTCCGTTCAAAGCACCGATGTTCGTATAAATCGTGGACGGTCGTTTTGGGCGTCCGCCTTTGCCCATGATTAACCCGGCCTCCATGGCTTTGACGTATTGCTCGGCCAGTTCCTTCACGGTCATCGCTTTGCGGTTGAGCTGCCGGTTCTCGGCAGGGTTCTCACCGCGGGCGACCGCGCCGAGCTGCGCCATTGCTTCCTTTCGGGCGGTTTCGGGCGTCCAGACTCCATGAAGGCCGATCGCGTAGCGCCGCGAGCGACCGGCTGCACGATACTGTATCACATAGCTGCGTTTTCCTGAGGCGAATACGCGCAGCCCGAAGCCAGGCAACTCGTCATCCCAAACGACATAGTCCTTGTCGCGGATTTCGACCGCATCGACGAAACGTTTCGTAAGTTTTGCCATCCGAATTCAGACCTTTCCGATCGGCCGGCAGCCTTCTCACGTAAGCACTGCGTAAGCAGAAGGGCGAAAGCTGCGACCTGTTTCTGGATAGAAGCTTCGGAACAGCGACACGGAAATGCAAATATATTCAGTGTCTTATCGTGCTCCGTCGCGCTCTATCGCGCAATTGGGAAAGGTGTCAATAGCGCCTCCGAAGGCAGAGGTCAGAGGTTCGAATCCTCTATGGTCCGCCACTATTTCCCAGTAACTTCATAATCTTATGGCTCTGCTTGATCGGCGTTAGGTTGTGATTAGCCCTATACAATGCGGCATTGCAGATATCTGACATCAAATGAATTTCGAATGTCCAGTCGGATGAAAGCCCGTCTCTCCTTGTGAAATGCCCGCCCTAGAGTCCTCTAATTTGGATTAGCTCTGTTCAGGTTTCGGTATTTCTTTGAATGGTTATCGGGCTATTTCCGGTTCAGGCGGTGGGGAGCGTTTGATCTTTAACCGGTCAGATGGGTGACGGTTCAACAGGTAGGGCAGTTTCAACGGGTGTTTGTCGCTCTTTCTGGTATGACAGATGAAACTGGGTAAATTCACGCACCGTTAACCACGCTTTCCTTAAAGTCGATCATGTTTAAAACCGTTTCCTTGATACTGCCTGTGTTGATTCCGTCTTGGCGGTTTTTCAAATCCGTTGAACCATCGCCGCGGGTGCAATGGGCGCTGCTTGAGGCAGGAAGTACCGGCGAACCGGCGTGGCAAGACTTCCAGCCACGGCCAACGGTTGTCCCTGTTTCACAGATGATCCGGCGGCTCTTCTGGAACCCCGCATGGAACGACGCGCTGTTTGTGGTAAGCTGCGCAGAGCGGATCGCACTGGAACCAACAGACCATAGCATCAGTGAAATCCAACGCCGGATACTACGTGATATCAGGCGCATTAACCCGAACGCGCAAGACGCCCTGGTTCAGTTCCGGCTGGTGTTTGTGCATGAGAATGCCGCGGGAATGGTCCGGGATGAGGTGTTTCGTTCGGACCCGATTCCGAGGTGTTGCGGGTGCTAACCCTTGATGTTGCATTACGGCTGACGGAAATTATGCTGGCCTTGGCTTTCTTGCAGCAAAGCAGCGAACATATCTTTTGGTCTGGCGAAACACGGCTTTTGTTCTTGCCACGGGCAGTGCTGTGTTTGCTGTTGTTGGTGGGGTTTCACAGCCAATGGGTGCTTGTGGCCTTGTCCTTGCATAGCGTGGTGATCCTGCACCGTTTTGCTGGGCCTTATAATGGCGGCAGTGACCGGATGGGGCTGCTTGTCCTTTACTGTCTATGCCTGTCGCATCTGTTGCCAAATGGATTGCCCCGCGAGGCCGCCTTTGGCTATCTGGGCATACAGGTTGTTCTATCCTACTTCATTTCCGGCTGGGTCAAGATCGTTAATCCAGAGTGGCGCAGCGGCAGGGCGTTGCGCGATGTGTTCAGCTTTTCTGCCTACCCGGTCAGCGAAAGCCTGCGCGTTTTCGCGCAACGGCCGCGGCTGCTTTGGGTGATGTCATGGGCCGTCATGGGGTTTGAAGTGGTGTTTCCGCTCGGCTTGCTGCACCCCGCGACCCTCTATATTGCATTGGTGGTGGCGGCGGCGTTCCATCTTGCCAATGCCTGCCTCTTTGGATTGAACCGGTTTTTGTGGTTCTGGATCGCGTCCTATCCATCGATCGTCTGGTTACAGGGGCAGGTGATTTGAAACCCTTTATTAACTAGTTTCCCTGCATTCTGTTGCATGTGAATGCCCAATAATACGGGGGCTGTTAATCGTGCAAATTGGTGGGACGCGTCTGTTCTGGCTGGCCAAACGGCTTGCTGATCTGGTGATATCGGGGTTGCTTTTGCCTGTGCTGGGGGGGCTGCGCTGATCCTGCTGGTGCTGAACCCGTGGGTGAACCCCGGTCCCTTGTGGTATTGGCAAAAACGGGTCGGGCGCCATGACACGTTGTTTGTAATGTTGAAGTTTCGTACCATGAGACCGAAAATAGGGCAGGCCAAATTTGCAGTTGCCGAAGGGCACCGGATCACCGACTTTGGGGCGTTCCTGCGTCGGTTCAGGATTGATGAATTGCCTCAAATTATCAATGTATTGCGTGGCGAGATGAGCCTGATCGGTCCGCGACCGGAACAGCCCGAGTTCGCCCGCCAATACCGTTTGTCCTTGCCCGATTATAACCAGCGACACGTGGTGCGCCCCGGGGTCAGCGGGTTAAGCCAGGTTCTGCAAGGCTATACCAGCGACGCTCAGGGGACACGGGTCAAGCTGACCCATGATTTGCGCTATATCTCGAATTCGGGCTTCCGGATGGAGGCTTATGTGTTTTGGCGCACATTGGTGACGGTTGTGACCGGATATGGTGCGATTTAGCTGTGGCCCTTTGTTCGGTTAACCAAATCCTCTCACTCGTACTTTAGGGAACATCCCAAAGGCGCGTGATGCGCCGTGAGGATGGATGAATCATGTCAGCGACAATCTTGTTGACCGGAGGTGCCGGATTTGTCGGCTCTCATACCTATGTTGCATTAAAAGAAGCCGGATATCAGGTTGTCATCGTCGATGATTTTTCAAACGCGGCACGAGATATACCCGACAGGTTGGCGCAGATCACCGGCGGTCAGGTGCTGGCTTATGACGTGGATATTTCTGACGTGGATGCCCTTGATGCGGTGTTTCGCGCGCACCGCTTTGATGCAGTGATCCACTTTGCGGCAAAGAAATCATTGCGACAGTCCCTTGCCAACCCACAGGCTTTTTTCAGCGCCAATATCAGGTCGCTTCTGTCGCTGATGCAGGTGATGGAGCAGCATCGCGTTAGCGCCATTGTCTATTCCTCAAGCGCCACGGTCTATGGCGTACCCGAGGCTTTGCCGATCCCCGAACATGCACCGCTCAGCTATACCAGCCCTTACGGACTTTCGAAGTTAATCGGTGAGCAATTCCTGAACCAGAAGGCTTCTGCAGAGCAGGGTTGGGCCACGGGGATATTGCGGTATTTCAATCCGGCGGGTGCGCACCCTTCGGGGATTATTGGCGAGGCGCCGTTGAGTGATGGTGGCAATCTGATGCCCCTTGTTGCCCGCGTTGCCAAAGGCCAATTGCCCAGCTTGTCGGTCTTCGGGCAGGATTACGGCACCCCGGACGGTACGGGTATCCGCGATTACATTCATGTGTGCGACCTGGCGCAGGGGCATGTGTTGTCGGTGAACCGGCTTTTAAGGCGGGGCGCGTCGCACACTGTAAATCTAGGCAACGGCAGGGGATATTCGGTTCTTGACCTGATCAAAACCTATGAAAAGGTCAGCGGCCAGGTCATCCGCTACCGGTTCAAGCCACGGCGTGAAGGCGATGTCGCTGCCAGCTTTGCGGATTCGGCGATGGCTGCGAGCGTGCTGGGGTTTCGGGCAGAACGCAACTTGCTGGAAATGTGCCAGTCAAGCTGGCGGTACGAAACCATGAATGATCCGAACTGG
The DNA here is from genome assembly GCA_049794055.1 of Sulfitobacter sp. GTDB lineage: Bacteria > Pseudomonadota > Alphaproteobacteria > Rhodobacterales > Rhodobacteraceae > Sulfitobacter. Next base: position 95,317 of record JBARCL010000047.1, on the reverse strand, counting down.
CATCCCAAAGATGCTGTCCCGGCGGGGTTTACTGCGCCGTTGTCAACTTCTCATACGATGCAGTTGCCGCATTAGATTGGAATAAATCTGACCGCAGGACGAAAAAAAGCGCCTCATTTGGCGCTTTCAGATCACTTTTTGGAACCGGTTAGCCGCCCCAGCTGCGCACCACACCGCAATCCATATGAACAAAGTTCGACCCGGAGTAACGGCCAACACCGCCACCATGGCAGGCAATGGCGGCGCGGGCCATCTGGTTTACAGACCGTGAGCCAAGGCGCAAATCGGCGGCCTGACCTCTCATATGTAATGAATTCTTCGCAACGCCACGTGAACGAGAGCGCAGCATCGCATTCGTTTGGGGACTGCGGTAACCGGAAAGCAGCATATAGGGTTCATTCACATCCAGCAGGTTATGGGCCGCAGCCATAATATCGACCGTACGCAAATCCATGGATTTGACGCCGTCTGTACGCCAGTCGCGCATGAAATAGTTCACTTCTTTCACGGCTTCTTTGATGTAATTGCCTTCGATCCAGTAGATCATGTCGATGCGCTCACCCGTGCGACCTGAATACATCTTGATGCGGCGAATATCGCCACCGCCACGTAGGAAACCCGCTGCATTTGAATATGTTGGCGCTGCAGCTACTGCGGTTGCTGCGAATGCACCAAGAAGTGCACGCCGGGTCATGCCCGTTGAGCTTGTTCCAGTCATAGGTCGTCTGTCCCGTTTTCTGCCTGTGTCCATGATGTTACATGGTCGATAAATCGTAGTTCCTAGATGCAACCTTTTTATGGCATAGGCGGAATTGCGAACCAAGCCCTTAAACGGTGGGCTTCAGAGATGAAGCAAGTTTAGGCAGTTTTCTGCTCAAATCATCACGATGTCAGACCGGCGGTGCTGCAATCGGGTGGTGTTTTGGCATCAACCCCGAATTTGTTCCGGTTCTACGGTATTGTTATTGGACAGCTCCCTCGTTCATTCGGAAAATCGGAGGTAAAGCGGGCGAAGAGATATCAGGCGCGCGATACGGTAAGGAAATTGAGGATGCGGATGGCACTTTCTACACGGGCTTCAGGACGGTTTTTGACGCGGGGAACCTTGATCGTCGGCTTTGCGATTGCATTTGGTGCGGCGGTTGTTTTCGCGCCGCGCCCCGCAGCTGCGCAGGTCACCGCGTTCAAGCAGGCTATCGCAGAAACTGCGGCGCAGGATGATGATATTGCAGCCTTTTACCGCGATAACGGGTATGCGCCGATCTGGACCGGTGCCGGTGAAGAAGGCCGCAACCGCCGCGCTGAACTGATGCGCGCAATCCGTTCGGTGGCGGCGCACGGCCTGCCTGTGTCACGCTATGATCCCGAAGGGCTGATGAAAATGCTGGCCTCTGTGCGTACGGCGCGTGACCGTGGCATGGCAGAGGTCGAGATGAGCCGTGTCTTTCTGAAATATGCCCGCGATATCCAGACGGGCATGCTGACTCCACGCTCGATCGACCCGGCAATGGTGCGTGACATTCCGTATCGTGACCGCGGTGCTTATCTGACGGGACTCAGTGCGGCCAAACCGGCCGCGTTTTTCCGTGCCCTGCCGCCGACCAGCATGGAATACAACGCTTTGATCAAGGAAAAGGTCGCGATGGAGCGATTGCTTGGGGCAGGCGGCTGGGGGCCGACGGTGCCGGCAAATTCCCTAAAGCCGGGTGAGAGCGGCAACGCCGTCATTGCCCTGCGCAACCGGTTGATTGCGATGGATTATCTTGAGCGGACCAATACCCGTGAATACGATGCGAACATGCAAGCTGCGGTCCAGCAGTTTCAGATCGCGCATGGGTTGAACGATGATGGTGTGGTCGGCAATGCCACCATGAACCAGATCAACATCGGTGTGGAAAAGCGACTGCAATCGGTCATTGTCGCACTCGAGCGGGAACGCTGGTTCAATACAGAACGCGGTAAACGACACATCCTTGTCAACCTGCCCGACTTTTCCGCAAAGATCATGGATGATGACAATCTGACCTTTTACACCCGTTCCGTGATCGGCGCCAATAAGGAGGACCGCCCGACGCCGGAGTTTTCCGATGTCATGACCCATATGGTCGTCAATCCCAGTTGGTACGTGCCGCGTTCGATCGTGACCAACGAATACCTGCCCGCACTCAAGCGCAACAGCAATGCCGCCAGCCATATTGAAATCACCGATAGCCGGGGCCGCAAGGTCAATCGCTCTGCTGTGAATTTCGCGCAATATACCGAGCGGACCTTCCCGTTCGCCATGCGCCAACCCCCCAGCAGGTCCAATGCGCTGGGATTGGTCAAGTTCATGTTCCCGAACAAATACAACATCTATCTGCATGACACCCCTGCCAAGAACCTGTTTTCGCGCGATGTACGCGCCTTTAGCCACGGGTGTGTGCGTTTGGATCAACCTTTTGATTTTGCTTATGAATTGTTGAGCAAACAAGAAGAAGACCCCAAAGCCTATTTCCATTCCGTGCTGCGCTCGGGGGCCGAGACCAAGGTGCTTTTGAAGGAACCTGTGCCGGTGCATCTGATCTATCGCACGGCCGTGACAAATGCGCGGGGCCATACGGAGTACCGCGCTGACGTTTACGGGCGTGACGCCAAGATTTGGTCTGCTCTGTCACGTGCAGGGGTGGTCTTGGGCGACGTTCAGGGGTAAATCTCGGGGCGCTGCCATAAGGGGTGCCCAAGATGACCTACACTGTTGCACAGATTGCGAAATCACTGGGGGCCGAGGCCGCCGGCGATACATCGTTGGTGATCGCGCGCGCGGCCGAACCGCAGGCGGCGGGGGCTGACGATCTGGCTTTGGCGATGGATCCGAAATACGCCGAAGGTCTGTCGCTTGGATCCGCCCGCGCTGCGATGCTGTGGCCGGATGCCGATTGGCAGGGCATGGGTTTGAAGGCGGCGATTTTCCCAACCCGTCCCCGATTTGCCATGTCCGGCTTGACGCGCATGCTGGACAACGGGCAGGGATTTAGTGCTGGCATTCACCCTTCTGCCATTATTGATCCTGCCGCGATTCTGGCCGAGGGTGTGAGTGTCGGCCCGCTTGCCATCATATCGGCGGGCGCGCGGATCGGTAAAGGTTCGGTCATCGGGCCGCATTGTTTCATCGGCATGGATGTGACGCTGGGCGCGGATGCTTATCTGCGCGAACAGGTCAGCATCGGCGCAGGCGTCACCATTGGTGAACGGTGCATCATCCAGCCCGGTGCGCGGATCGGCGGCGACGGTTTTTCCTTTGTCACCGCGGAACCGTCTACGGTGGAATCGGCCCGCAAGACCTTGGGTGATCAGGGCAAAGCTGCGGCGCAACCATGGATCCGCATTCATTCGCTTGGCAGTGTGACCATCGGTGACGATGTCGAGATCGGGATGGGATGCACCATTGATTGCGGCACCATTCGCGATACCACGATTGGCAACAACACCAAGCTCGATAACCAAGTGCACATGGGCCATAACGTGAGCATCGGTGACAATTGCCTGATCTGCGGGCAGGTCGGCATCGCCGGCTCTGCGCGGATCGGCAATAACGTGGTGATGGCAGGACAAGTCGGGGTGAACGATAACATCTTTGTCGGTGACGGGGTCATCGCGGGGGGCGGTACGAAACTGATGAGCAACGTGCCCGCAGGGCGCACGATGCTGGGCTATCCCGCCACGCAAATGGACAAGCAGGTCGACCTTTACAAAGCGCAACGGCGTTTGCCGCGTTTGCTGCGCGAAGTCGCGGAACTGCGAAAGGTGGTTTTCAAATCGGAGAAGGACGACTAGATCATTTCTTAACGTGACCTGAGGACATGACCGAAGCGAAGGACGGACCCATGAACATCACCGATCAAGTCATCGCAATCATTGCAGAGCAAGCTGTGCTGGAACCTGAAGACGTTACTTTGTACAGCACACTTGAAAGCCTCGGCATCGACAGTCTGGGGTTGGTCGAAAGCATCTTTGCCATCGAAGAAGCCTTTGACATCACGGTACCTTTCAATGCCAACAACCCGTCTGAATCCGATTTTGACATCACCTCGGTGGCCAGTATCATCACCGGCATCGAACGGCTGAAAGCCGAGCAGGCCTGACCCTGTGAAACGCGTTGTCATCACCGGTGCTGGCACAATCAACGCCTTGGGCCAATCTGTAACGGAGACCCTGCAAGCGATGCGCGAAGGCATTTGCGGCATCGGACCCCTTGCCTTTCGCGACGTAGAGCGACTGCAAATCCAGATCGGTGGACAGGTGCGCGGGTTCGAGGCCGAGGGGCGCTATAACCGCCAGCAAATGTCGCTTTACGACCGGTTCACCCAGTTCACTCTGGCGGCCGCCAAAGAAGCCATCGCACAGTCCGGCCTGACGTTTTCCGGTACATTGGCCGCAAAATCCGGCGTCGTTCTGGGGACGGCAGGTGGTGGCGTGTCGACTTGGGATGACAATTATCGGGCGGTCTATGAAGAGGGTAAAAACCGCGTGCATCCCTTTGTCGTACCCAAGCTGATGAACAATGCCGCTGCATCGCATGTCAGCATGGAATGGAACCTCAAGGGGCCGTCCTTTACCGTCTCCACGGCCTGTGCGTCGTCCAATCATGCTATGGCACAGGCGTTCTCGATGGTTCGATCCGGCATGGCGCCTGCAATGGTCACCGGCGGATCGGAATCGATGCTGTGTTTTGGCGGCGTCAAAGCATGGGAAGGGCTGCGCGTGATGAGCCGCGATGCCTGCCGCCCGTTTTCCGCCAACCGCAATGGCATGGTACAGGGTGAGGGCGCGGGAATCTTTGTGTTTGAAGAATACGAGCATGCCCGCGCGCGCGGTGCGGATATCCTGTGCGAAGTTATCGGTTTCGCCATGTCATCGGACGCCAGCGATATTGTGATGCCGTCCAAGGCCGGGGCAGCACGGGCCATGGCAGGGGCGCTGGAAGATGCGCGTATTAACCGCGAGGATGTGGGCTATATCAATGCCCATGGCACCGGTACGGCGGCCAATGACAAGACCGAATGCGCGGCTGTCGCCGATGTCTTCGGGCCCCATGCGGACCAATTGATGATATCGTCGACAAAGTCCATGCATGGGCATTTGATCGGGGGCACCGGTGCAGTAGAATTGCTGGCCTGCATCATGGCGCTGCGCGACGGGGTGATCGCGCCCACCGTTGGTTATGAAGAACCTGACCCGGAATGTGCGCTGGACGTGGTCCCCAACGAGGCGCGGGAAGCGAAGGTCACTGTCGCCCTCAGCAATGCCTTTGCCTTTGGCGGGATGAACGCGGTTATTGCGCTGCGCAAGGTCTGATTGCATGAATGCCAAAGGCCGCCCCGAGATCGGAGCGGCCCTGGATTTTGAATGGCAGAACCAGTCTTACTGCTCGATCACGGACACTTTATTGTAGCTCGCGGTAAAGCCGCTCAGCGACAGGGCCAGTTTGACCTGTTGGTCAGGTGCCAAGGCCGGAATGATGGTGATTTCAGCTGCTTTGCCACGTTTGAACGCAGTGATGTCAGCGGCTGTCAAACCCAGCCGCGCATAACAGCCGACAGGGTTGCAGAACGCATAGGGATAGCGCCGCGCCTTGCCACCATCGACCGAAATGGTCAGCTGCTGGGGCAGGGATGTTTCAAGCGGCACAACAATGGTTGCACCCGCTTCGGCCTTGCCGCCGCCGGGCAGGCGGAACAGGGAAATCTCTGCTACAGGGGCGCCCTGACCGTCATCCAGCAGTTGATACATCTGGCAAGGGTCGGTGTCGGATTCGGTTTTGATACAACGCATTTCCCAAGCGCCGATCACCTCTTGCGTATAGGGTTTGCCCAGCTCTGGATCGATTGAGGCATCTTCGCCCAGGCTCAACTGCTCCTCGACCTTGGCGGCTTCAGCAGCTTTGGGCTTTGGCTCTTCGGTGGTGGTCGCGGTCTGCGCCAGAACAGGCAGCGGGGCCATAACGGCGAGGGCTACACAAAGGGGCAGTGCGGTGAAAAACTTGCTCATGTCAAATCCACATTTGTTACTTTCGCGCCATTTAGCATGCCGTATCGGCAATGTCAGCGTCGATACTCAACAATTTGAACCGCTCAAGGCTGAAAACCGCCGACAAGCAGAACTGATAAAGCTGCCCCAGAAACAGAGAAAGGGACCGCAGTGCGCTCCCTTTCCCGATCTTCTCTCCCCGTCGGACTGGGCCGACTTATGCCGTGACGTTACGAAAGCTTTGCAATTCGGTCAACAGTTTAAATAGTGATTAAAAACAGTGCGTTATTGATTTGGAGTGGCCGAAATGACGTTACAGTGTTTTTTCTGCCCGCGAATTCAAATTCTGATCAAAAACTTTGTTACTCAAGTGGATGCAGACTGGGGCAATGACGTGCCCGCGCCAGGGCGTGCCATAGAGATAACATATAAAAAAAGGCCGCACCCAAAGGCGCGGCCAGTCTGACAGGGAGGAAGTGTCACCAGCGCAAAAGGACGAAGCGCGGCTGACAGGAATGACTATGGCGCAGAAAAGTTAAACAAGTATGTTCTTTGCAAGGGAGAAATGAGGCGGTTTCCAATTGAATCAGTTTACTAAGCCACAAATCATAGATTTGACCGTGAAGGCCGTCGTATTTGTGACTAAGAATACGAATGAACCGCTTTAAAATGACACCGCCTGAGAGGACGACTTGTGACGCATGACATCTTTATCGGAGGGGGTGGCGATAACTATGCCACCCAGCAGTTTCTCAATATCGGCTATGCCAATCGCCACGGGTTGATTGCCGGGGCCACCGGCACAGGCAAGACCGTCACGCTGCAGATCCTGGCAGAGGGGTTTTCTGCCGCCGGGGTGCCGGTTTTCCTCTCCGACGTTAAGGGAGACCTTTCGGGCCTCGCAAAATCCGGCAGCGTCGATCACAAGTTGCACGCGCCCTTCGTGAGCCGGGCGGAAACCATCGGCTTTGACAGTTTTGCCTATGACGCGTTCCCGGTCACCTTCTGGGACCTTTTTGGCAAGCAGGGCCACCCCGTGCGTACCACGGTGTCCGAAATGGGCCCCTTGCTATTTTCCCAGCTTCTCGGCCTTTCAGAGGCACAGGAGGGCATCCTGAACATCGCCTTTCGCGTGGCAGACGAAGACGGCTTGCCCTTGCTTGATCTAAAGGATTTGCAGGCGCTGCTGGTCTGGATCGGCCAAAATGCCAGGGAACTGGGGTTGCGCTACGGCAATGTCTCTGCAGCTTCGGTAGGTGCGATCCAACGTCGCTTGCTGGTGCTCGAAAACCAGGGCGCTGCGGATCTTTTCGGCGAACCGGCGCTTGCCCTTAGCGACCTGATGCGCACCGAAGCGGACGGGCGCGGCGTGATCAATATCCTCGCTGCGGATCAGCTGATGGGGTCACCCAAGCTCTATGCAACTTTTTTGCTCTGGCTCTTGTCGGAACTCTTCGAAGAACTGCCCGAGGTCGGTGATCCAGATAAACCCAAACTGGTCTTTTTCTTTGACGAGGCCCACCTCCTGTTCGACGACGCTCCCAAAGCGCTGATTGACAAGGTTGAACAGGTTGCGCGGCTGATCCGCTCCAAAGGTGTCGGCGTCTATTTCATTACTCAAAACCCTGCCGATGTTCCCGATGACATCCTCGGCCAGCTCGGCAACCGCGTACAACACGCTCTACGCGCCTTTACCGCCAAAGACCGCAAGGAACTGCGCATGGCGGCAGAAACCTACCGCGAGAACCCGCGTTTCGACACTGAAGCAGCCATCCGTGAAGTCGGCGTGGGCGAGGCGGTCACCTCCTTCCTGCAAAAGAAAGGGGTGCCAGGGATTGTCGAGCGAACCCTGATCCGCCCCCCATCCTCGCAACTGGGCCCGATCGACGACACCGAACGCGCCACCCTGATGGCCCACTCACCTATGGCCGGCAAATATGACAAGCGGCTGGATCGCAATTCAGCATTCGAAATGCTGCGCAAACGCGCCGAGGACGCCGCGAAAGAGGCCGCCATCGCAGAAGAAAAGGCCGAGGAAGTCGAAACACCGGCTCTGCGTGAGTTCAACAGTGCAAGGCGCTATGCGGGCAAGGGGGTTACCCGCTCGACGTCTCGCGCACCGCGGCGTAAATCCGAAGAAGGTTTCGGTGCCGCGATGGCCAGTGTGGTGATCAAGGAATTGAAGGGAACCACCGGCAGACGCATTGTGCGCGGCATCCTTGGCGGTCTTTTTAAAGGTCGCTGAAACAGGCAGGGGGCGCGGGTCCATTCCCCCACGCCCCCTCTCTTTTTGGCCATAAATACTGTCCGCACTCTCGGGCATCGCCCTCCGTCAGCCGTGGCCACATCTACCTTTCAGGTATCAATCCACGCGGGCTGAACCGCAAAACCAACAGCAGCACCATTCCCATGGTCAACAACCGCATATGGGCTGCTGATTCAATCAGATGCGCTTTCAGGTCGGATCCTTCCGCCATGCCCGCTGTGATCGTATTCATCAGCCAAAGCCCCATCGGTTCGACTTGAACCCACAGGAACCAGATCAGGAAACCGCCCAGAACCGCACCCAGATTGTTCCCGGATCCGCCGACAATCACCATTACCCAGATCAAGAACGTAAAGCGCAGCGGCTGGTATGTACCGGGCGTCAACTGGCTGTCCATTGTGGTCATCATCGCGCCTGCAATGCCGCAGATTGCCGACCCCAGAATGAAAACTTGCAGATGCCGGGCTGTGACGTCTTTGCCCATCGCCTCGGCGGCAACTTCATTATCCCGAATGGCACGCAGCATGCGCCCCCAGGGCGAATGCAACGCCCGCTGGGCCATCCACATCAGGATGACCAGTACAGTCGCGAACAACAGGATATACAATAGCTTCACATAAAGTGTTGATCCTTCGACGGGATCAAAGCCCAGACCGGCGGCACGTTCTACAAATGCAGTGCTGTTTTGCAGATCAATCTCGTAGGGGACAGGACGCGGGACACCGATCACGTTCTTCACGCCGCGCGTCAGCCAGTCTTCGTTCTTCAAAACGGCAATGATGATCTCGGCGATGCCCAAAGTCGCAATAGCCAGATAATCAGACCGCAGGCCAAGCGCGGTCTTGCCAATCACCCAAGCCGCGGCGGCCGCGAAAAGCCCGCCGACAGGCCAGGCGATAAGCACAGGCAGGCCCAGTCCACCCAGATAGCCGGTCTGTGCCGGATTGATCTCTTCTATCCGGGCCACGGAAGGATCCAGCAGCGCGCGGAAAATAAAGAATCCTGCCACCAGCACGGCAATCACAGCCAGATTGCGCAACCATCCGGCATTCATCCGCCGCATGATCACGATGGCCAGCACTATCGTACCTGCGCCCAGCAGCAGGGCCACGATCACCCCGATACCACCCGCGGCAAAGGCACCTTCGGTGGGTGGCATGCCGATCAGTACGGCGGCCAGTCCCCCAAGGGCGACAAAGCCCATGATGCCCACGTTAAACAGCCCGGCAAACCCCCATTGCAGGTTCACACCCAACGCCATGATGCTTGAGATCAGACCCATTGCGATGATCAACAAGGCCGAGTTCCAGCTTTGCTGAAAGCCGACGAAGATGATCAACAAGGCGATGACGCCGAACAAAAAGGTATTTCGAACAGTTTCGGTCATACTGATTGCCCCTTGAATAGGCCCGTAGGCTTGAACAGCAACACAATGAGAAGGATCACAAAGCTGACTGCGAATTTGTAATCCGTGCTGAGAAGTTGAACGAGGCCGCTCGGCTCAAGGCTTTCGGGCATCAGATAGCCCAAAACCTTTTTCCACGCATAGGTGATTGTGACCTCGGAAAAGGCGATGACGAAACCGCCGGCGATTGCACCCAGCGGGTTGCCCAAGCCACCCACGATGGCGCTGGCAAAGATCGGCAATAGCAACTGGAAATAGGTGAAAGGTTTAAAGGACTTGTCCAACCCGTAAAGAACACCTGCAATGGTCGCCAAGGTGGCAACGATGATCCATGTGATCATCACCACCCGTTCGGGGTTGATACCCGACAACAGAGCCAGATCCTCGTTGTCCGAATAGGCGCGCATCGACTTGCCCGCGCGTGTTTTGTTCAGGAACCAGAAAAGCAGGGCCACAACTATGATCGCGGTGACGATGGTGATGCCTTGGGTGGTTTTGAACGACAGCCCCTCGGCCAGACCGGTGGCATCCTTGAAGTCGCGCGCCGAAATGATAAAGCGTTCGCCATCAAAGAAATTCTGGTCATCCGTGCCGATGATAAAGCGCGTTACACCGTTGTAGATAAAGGTAATCCCAAGCGATACTATCACCAGAATAACCGGCTTGGCCTTTTTAATGCGGTAGAACTTATAGACGGTGCGGTCGGTGAACAGCAGCAACCCGATGGCGAACAAAATGCCAAAGGGCAGGGCAAGCAGTGCCGTAGGCAAGGGCCCCAGCGAAACTCCCCAGCTTTGGAACAGCCAGGTCATCAACACGGTCGCCATTGCGCCCATTGCCATTGTATCCCCATGGGCAAAGTTGGAGAACCGCAAGATGCCGTAGACAAGCGTAACGCCCAAAGCGCCAAGAGCCAGTTGCGACCCGTAAGCGATGCCCGGGATCAACACGTAGTTGGCCAAGGCTATGATTGCATTAAGAAAATCCATTATTCCGTCACCTCGCAGGACCCCACTTGGGATATGACACCCAGAGGACTTTCATCGAAAATTTGTGTTTGAACAGCACGGCCGTCCGGGAATACAGCAACAAGCTGCGCCTTCAGCGCGCCGCCTAGACGGGTAAGGAAGTAGCGTGTGCCGTCTTCGCCCGTGACTTCGACAGTGCCAGAACCGTTGGAAGCGGTCAGCTTTTCAGGGGCAGATTTAGAGACCAAAGCGATTGCAGACATGGGATCAGAGGTGGTGACACCTGTGCCTGTGTCCTTGACCATCTTTGCAAAACGGCATTCGATCCTGAAACCCGCGTCCTGTGCCTGTGCAGAGAATGCCAAACCGATCAGCAGGCCAGAGCATATGATAACCCGCATCATCAGCCCCCCAAGAACGATTTGCGCACTTCGGGATCCGCCAGCAATTCCTTGCCGGTACCCGTGTAGGCATTGGCACCTTGTACCAGAACATAGCCTTTATCGGCGATTTCAAGCGCCTGACGGGCGTTCTGTTCCACCATCAGAATAGGGATGCCGGTGCGGGCCACTTCGATGATGCGGTCGAATAATTCGTCCATCACGATAGGGGACACACCCGCTGTCGGCTCGTCCAGCATCAGAACCTTGGGCTGCGTCATCAGTGCGCGACCCACGGCTACCTGCTGGCGTTGCCCGCCGGACAGTTCGCCCGCAGCCTGGAACCGTTTGTCTTTCAGGATCGGAAACAGGTCATAGACCTGCGCCATGGTGTCGGAAAAATCATCGGTACGGATGAACGCTCCCATCTCGAGGTTCTCTTCGACCGTCATCGAGGTGAAAATGTTCGAGGTCTGCGGGACAAAGCCCATGCCCTTGGCCACACGATCCTGCGGCGACAGATTTGTGATGTCCTCGCCGTCCAACCGCACATGACCTTTTCGCATGTCGAGCATGCCGAAGACCGCTTTCATCCCCGTCGATTTACCCGCGCCATTGGGGCCGACAATGACCGCAATTTCGCCCTTGTCCACGGCAATGGTGCAGTCATGCAGGATGTCCGGCCCCTGGCCGTATCCCGCCGTCATTGCTTCCCCGATCAGGAATGGTCCGCCAGGCGCGGCGAAACTGGTGCCACTACGCTGCGGTATCTCAGAGCCCATGCCCTTGGGGTTGCCAATTGACATATCTTTGTTGCCGCGGTCGCCATATGGATCGCTCATGCTACGCGTCTCTTTTCTTGAGGGTCGTTAGGAAAATACAACAGCGGGTCATACCCCCACTTTGTCCTTGTTTTTCAGGCCGGTGCCGAGATAGGCCTCGATCACCTGTTCGTTCGCCTTGATCTCGGCCAGCGTGCCCTGGGCCAGCACACGTCCTTCCGCCATGCAGATCACCGGATCGCAAAGACGCCCGATGAAATCCATGTCATGTTCGATGACAACAAAGGTATATCCGCGTTCCTTGTTCAGGCGGATGATCGCGTCACCGATGGTATTCAGTAGGGTGCGGTTCACGCCGGCGCCGACTTCGTCCAGAAATACGATTTTGGCGTCGACCATCATGGTGCGCCCCAGCTCAAGTAGCTTTTTCTGGCCGCCAGAAATCTGTCCGGCCTTCTGGTCGGTCAGATGCTCAATGGTCAGGAACTCAAGCACCTCGTCGGCTTTCGCCTTGAGCGCGCGTTCTTCATCCGCAATGCGTTTGCGACCAAACCATGTGTTCCACAGGGTTTCGCCGGATTGCCCCCCGGGGACCATCATCAGGTTCTCGCGACAGGACATGGAATGGAATTCATGGGCGATCTGAAATGTACGCAACAGCCCCTTGTGAAACAAGGTGTGGGGCGGCAGACCTGAAATGTCCTCGCCATCCATATAAACCTTACCGCTGGTAGGCTTAAGTACACCTGCGATCACGTTGAAAAGAGTGGTTTTTCCCGCGCCATTGGGCCCGATCAATCCAGTGATCGACCCGCGGTCAATTGACAGGCTGGCCCCGTCTACCGCATGAAAACCGCCGAAATGCTTGTGCAGATCGTCAACGACAATCATGTGCTCATCCGAGTGCACCATGTATAACTTCCCCGTTTGCGCCGCGTTGGGCGCGTGATCTTTTTCGATCTATTATGTGCAAATACAGCCCGCCCGAGGGCAGGCTGTATCCGATTGTCCCAGTTGGCTTATTTCATGCCAATGGTTTCGTTCTTACCGTCTTTGACTTCGATCATACGGTAGGTACCCGCTGATTCACCAGGTCCGATCAGCTCAACAGCGGATGCTCCAACATAGTCGATATCCGTACCGGCTTTGATCAGCTCAAGTGCCTTGCCGAGGTCGCCAGGATAGATTTTCTCGCCGGGGGCGTTGGCCACGTTGAGGATCTCATCCTTATAGGCTGCCGGATCGGTGGAGTTGGCCGCCTGCATTGCCAGCAAGAACAGCGCCGCTGCATCATATGCTTCTGGCGTATAAGGTGAAGTAGCGTCAAATGCGCCATCCGCCAGCTTTACCAGATTGTCGATACCGTCGCCTTGCGACCCTGCGATCTGGCCGTAGGAGCCGTTCAGGTCCGGACCAATTGTCTTGGGCAGGTTTTCACCAATCATACCGCCGGGCAGACCGAACTGCTCCCAGGCGCCCGCGTCCAGCGCGGATTTGATGATGCCCGCACCACCTTGGTCAAGGTAGCCCGCAACAACTAGCAGATCACCGCCGGCAGAAGCCAATGCGCCGACTTCGGCAGAATAGTCTGCTTTGCCGTCTTCATGCGCTGCGACGATGGTCACTTCGCCACCAACAGCTTTGAAGGATGTTTCAATCGCGTCTGCCAGACCCTTGCCGTAGTCGTTGTTGGTATAGGTCAGCGCGATGGATTTCACGCCACGTTCGACCAGAATTTCCGCCATGACTTCGCCCTCACGAGCGTCGGATGGCGATGTGCGGAAGAACAAGCCGTTGTCTTCCATGGTTGTCAGACCCGGGGACGTCGCGGAGGGCGAAATCATGACCATGCCGTTTGGAATGGCGACGTTTTGCAAAACCGCACCTGTCACGCCGGAGCAATCCGCACCGATGATCCCGCTGATGCCTTCGGCGATCAAACGTTCCGCCGACGCAACTGCCATGCCGTTGTCAATACAGCCAGAATCAGCACGTACGGATGTCACTTTGGTGCCATCCATAAACATACCGCTATCGGTAACCTCTTTCATCGCCAGCTCGGCGCCTGCAGACATCGGGCCGGTCAGCGATTCAATTGGGCCGGTAAAGCCGAAGATTACGCCAAGTTTTACTTCTTTGGCGTGGCCATCAGCCATCGCGCCCGTTGCAACCAGAGCCGCAGCCGTTGTGGCCATAAGCATCTTTTTCATGTGGTAACTCCCTTGTTGGAACATGATGTTCGGGCGTGAGGTTATGCGGCACCTGTTCAAAAGAAAAGGTGTTTTTCCTAAACCGAAGGCCCATCTATAAGGCTAGGACGGGCCTGGCGGAGCCAATTTTGGCCGAATAAGTCACATTTCCTGAAAAGTGGCGCCGTGACGGGAGAAAAACTATGCATAATATCCAGAACTTTTCTAATTTCCTGCGCGCCGCCTGCGTTTTGATTTCGACGTCCCTGCCTGTCTGCGCAGGAACAGATTGGAAAATCGAAACGGTCGCGACCGAACTGGATACCCCGTGGGCGGTGGCGCCTCTGCCTGAAGGGGGCGCATTGATCACCGAAAGGGGCGGACGTCTGATTTTCAGCACCTCGGGTCAAAACGTCAAGATTGGCGGGGTGCCAAAGGTTGCGACCCGGGGTCAGGGCGGGTTGCTTGATATTACGTTGGCCCGCGATTTCGCCCGCAGTCGCACGGTATTTCTGACCTATTCAAAACGCCAAGCCGGTGGCGGCAGCGGTACGGCATTAAGCACCGCAATTTTCCCAAAAGAGGGGCGTAGGCTACAAAATCTGAAAGAGATATTTGTGATGAAACCGGGCAGCAGCGGTGGGCGCCATTTCGGCAGCCGTGTGGTTGAAGCGCCGGACGGGACGTTGTTTTTGACCATCGGAGACCGGGGCGACGGGCCTCTGGCGCAAGATCTGGGTCAACACAACGGTTCGATCATACGGGTGGCGCGCGACGGCAGTATCCCGCGCGACAACCCTTTTGTGCGGGGCGGTGGCTTGCCCGAAATCTGGTCCTATGGTCATCGTAACCCTCAGGGTGCCGACCTTGATCTCGCGGGCAACCTCTGGGTGTCTGAGCATGGTGCGCGGGGCGGCGATGAAGTGAATGCCGTGAAGCGGGGGGCAAACTATGGCTGGCCGGTGATTTCCTACGGGCGGCATTATTCAGGCCTGAAGATCGGCGAGGGCACGGCCAAGGCAGGGATGGAGCAACCGGCGTTTTACTGGGACCCCTCGATCGCGCCTTCGGGGTTGCTGGTCTATTCGGGCAAGATGTTCGCGGAATGGAAAGGCGACATCTTTGTCGGGTCGCTCAAGTTCCACTATATCAGCCGCTTGTCAGGGACGCCTCTGCGCGAGGTTGAGCAGATCAAGACACCACAAACCGTCCGTGTGCGTGACATCGTAGAGGCCGCGGACGGGTCGATCTGGTTTATCTCTGTGGGGGACGGAGCGGTTTACCGGATGGTGCCATAAGACCGATTTCCAACCGTGATCGACCACTCGATATGGATAATGACCAAGAACAGAAGCATAAGACATACACAAGCTATGCAAGTGAACCAGCGAAGGGCCTTTCGACAATAAAAACAGATCGGGAACCAGCGTGGTCCAATGCACAAGATTGGCGGGCCATCGCCGTTTCGATTGGTGTTGAAAAAGGCCATTACGAATCTCCCCAGATTGCATCTGAGAGATTTTACGTTGGTCAATGAGATCGAGTCGAACAACAGAGAAATTGGGCTGAAATAAACCCGTGATCCAAGGGGCTCTTCTGTGCGTGTGCGCACTTAATTTTGAAACAAATTGTGATTTCATCAAGAGAGTTTGCAAAAATACCGATTTAAATTAATTGGTTACCAATATTTTGCAACTGCGCCCACATCCCTCAAATAGACAGACGCGCCGCATGTGACCCGCGCTCGCGATACGGTGTGGTCTCGTAATGTGCCCGATAGCATTTGGAGAAATGCGAGGGCGAGGCGAAGCCACAGGCAAGCGCCACGTTGATCACGCTCATGTCCGTCTGCATCAACAGGTTGCGGGCCTTTTGCAGGCGCAGCTCCATGTAATAGCGCTTGGGTGATCGGTTGAGGTACCGGCGAAACAAGCGCTCAAGCTGGCGGGTCGACATGCCGACGTCCTTGGCCAACAGTGAAGGGCTGATCGGCTCTTCGATGTTGTTTTCCATCATCTGGATCACTTGGCTAAGTTTGGGGTGGCGCACACCGATGCGTGTCGGCACCGAAAGGCGCTGGGTATCCTGATCGGTACGGATTGACGAATAGATTAGCTGGTCCGCCACTGCGTTTGCCAGATCCTCGCCTTGATCATCGGCGATCAGTTTCAGCATCAGATCAATGGAAGAAGTCCCGCCGGCGGTCGTCAACCGGTTGCCATCGACGACAAAGACCGACTTGGTCAGATCGACCTCCTGGAATTCCTCGGCAAAGCTGTCCTGGTTTTCCCAATGGATCGTCGCGCGTTTGCCATCCAGCAAACCCGCCTTGGCCAGCGTGTATGACGCTGTACAAAGCCCGCCTACCACCAGCCCCTTGCGGGCCTCGCGGCGCAGCCAGCCCAGCACTTTTTTGGTGGTTGCATCCTGCACATCCATGCCGCCGCAGATCATAATTGTGTCATCGCGCGACAATTCGCCCAGATCACTGTCCATCTGAAACACGGTTCCCGCTGAACAGGACACTGTGGCACCGCCTTCGCCCATGGTCGTCCAGCTATAGATCGGTCTTCCCGCCATCCGGTTGGCGATACGCAGGCTGTCGATCGCTGTGGCAAAGCACAGAAGGCTGAATTGATCCAATAAAACAAAGATAAAGCGGCGCGGCTTGTCTGTGTTAAGCGGAACGCGGGTAGCAGAGAGCGGTGCGGACATGCAGCGTCCTTTGATAGAGGTGGAAACAGGGCCCCAAAGCGAGAATTGCAATTAAACCTGATCCAAACCCTGCTCATGGTCGAAGGGCGGCGTCAAGTGGTCGCAAATGGGTTCTGGTCACTGCGCACTGCCTTTTGTATAGAAAGGACCTTGATAGCGCTGAAAGTCGGCGCTTTGACAGGAGAAAAAGACCATGACCACGTGGAGCAAATCAAGCTGGCGCAGCAAACCGCGAATCCAGATGCCTGACTACCCTGATCAAGCGGCGCTGAGCGCTGTTGAGGCACAGCTTGCACGTTATCCACTGTTGGTTTTTGGCGGCGAGGCCAACCGGCTCAAGCGTCACCTTGCGGCAGCTGGTCGCGGCGAGGCGTTTTTGTTGCAGGGCGGTGATTGTGCCGAGAGTTTTGAGCAGTTCAGCTCGGATGCGATTCGTGACACGTTCAAAGTATTGTTGCAGATGGCAATTGTACTGACCCACGGTGCCAAGGTGCCGGTGATCAAGCTGGGCCGTATGGCCGGCCAATTCGCCAAGCCACGTTCGGCCAATACCGAAACAGTAGATGGCGTGGAGCTGCCCAGCTATCGGGGCGACATTATCAACGATTTGGATTTCACGGCTGATGCACGGATTCCAAATCCTGAAAAGATGCTGCGCGCCTATACACAGGCGGCTGCCACATTGAACCTGTTGCGCGCCTTTTCGACCGGCGGCTATGCCGATGTGCATCAGGTGCACGGCTGGACGCTTGGCTTTACTGATCAGGAACGCGCGGCGAAATACCGTGAGGTAGCCAACCGCATTTCCGACACGCTTGATTTCATGTCTGCCGCGGGCGTCAATTCCGATACAGCCCATACGCTGCAATCTGTTGAGTTCTATACCAGCCACGAAGCGCTGTTGCTGGAATACGAAGAGGCGCTATGCCGTCAGGACAGCATGACAGGCAAATGGCTGGCGGGTTCCGGACATATGATCTGGATTGGTGACCGGACACGCCAGCCTGACGGTGCACATGTCGAGTTTGCCTCGGGTGTGATGAACCCGATTGGTCTGAAGTGCGGGCCGAGCATGACCAGTGAAGACCTTAAACTGCTTATGGCCAAGCTGAACCCCAAGAACGAAGAGGGACGTCTTACCCTGATCGCGCGTTTCGGCGCAGGATCTGTGGGGGAACACCTGCCACGTTTGATCAAGACGGTGCAGGAAGAAGGCGCTAATGTCGTCTGGACCTGTGATGCGATGCACGGGAATACGATCAAGTCCTCTTCGGGGTACAAAACCCGTCCGTTTGAATCGGTACTGCGCGAAGTGCGCGAGTTCTTTGGCGTGCACGGGGCAGAAGGCACAGTGCCGGGCGGCGTGCATTTCGAGATGACGGGCCAGGACGTGACAGAATGTACCGGCGGTGTCCGCGCCGTGTCAGATGAAGATCTGTCCGACCGCTATCACACGGCTTGCGATCCACGCCTGAATGCCAGCCAGTCGCTTGAACTGGCTTTTCTTGTTGCCGAAGAATTGAGCGCCCGTCGTGACCGGCAGCGCGAGCAAGCTGCAGGTTAATTCAGCGGTCACTTACAGAATAAAAACCGGCGAAGGGGACTTCGGCGGTTTTTTCATGCTCGGCGCGCGGTAGTGCAGGGCTTATGCACCCGTCTCGGATGCCCAGCGCCACGCACCGGGGCGCAGATCATTCAACATCCAGTCGCCGATCTGGACACGGATCAACCGCAAAGTTGGCAAGCCGACATGGGCGGTCATCCGGCGCACTTGACGGTTGCGCCCTTCCCGGATGGTAATGCGCAGCCAGGCATCCGGCACCGTTTTGCGAAACCGCACCGGCGGGTCCCGCTCCCACAGGCCATCGGGAGGGGGGATCTGGGTGATCTCTGCAGGGCGGGTCTTGCCATCTTTCAACACCACCCCTGTGCGCAACGCTTCCAACGCCGCCACATCCGGCGTGCCCTCGACCTGTACATGGTAAGTTTTCGGTCGCTTATATTTTGGATGGGCGATCCGTGCCTGCAAGGCACCGTTGTCGGTCAGCACCATAAGGCCTTCGCTGTCCCGGTCCAGCCGTCCGGCAGGATAGAATCCGGGTTGGTCGATATAGCCGGATAAGGTCGGGCGGGTTGACCCTTCACTGCCATTGTCGGTGAATTGCGACAGGACACCAAACGGTTTGTTCAGCAGAATAACGCGGTTCATGGTGCCACAGGGGTCAGCGTTGTTACCCCGACCGCAGCAGCCCGGGCGAGGTCCGCATCAAGCGACATCGGGATATATTCGCCGCGCCGCCACAGCTGTGCCAGATCGTCGTAATGGCGCGACAGAAAGTGACCGGACTGGCCGGTGGAACTGACAAAAACCGAGGAGTCTGGATCGGCAAAGTCATAGACACCCCGATAGCCCGCCCCATGTACATTGTTGAACGGGTCGGGACCCTCGCCTTTTGTCAACCCGCGTTGCAAGGTGTGATCCCCGCCCGAGGTCGACTGACGAATGTTCACAAAATACCGCAACACCGGTACAGTCCCGAGGACAGTGTGGTCATGGGTTGCCTGATGTGCGTCTCCCCAGCGCAGGCTTTCCAGCTGGCGACCCCATGTTTCGTTAATCCACAACAGTGCGTCATCCAGCGCCAGCCGTGCCATTTCGGCGCAGTCTTCGATGCGACTGGATTGCAGCACATCGCACCAGACACTGGCGCCATTCACGTCCCGAAATGCCCGCTCGATGAACAGCGGCTGCACATGGACGAATTCAGCAGCCAAGGGACCCAGTTCATCCTGAATAAGTCGCGCCTGAAGGCTGCGCAGCCATGCCGCATAGATCAGGGGTTCGGGCAGATGCTCGTTCATCTCGCCCGACCAGCCCGCCAGCAGGATCAGCGCCCGCTGGCGCTGTCTTTCGGGGCTGCCATCCGGCGCGGCTTCGCCGGTGAACCACAGCTCGGCACCGATGAGGGGGAGCAGGGAACGGGCGGTAAAGCTGACAGTATCCAGCTGCGCTTCGATAAAGCTGTCTCGGGTGTGAACCTGACGTGTCTGCATCAGTCTCTGCCAACGCTGTACACGCTGGGTGTCGCCCCAGACAAACGAAACATGGTTGGGAAACGGGCGGTCGACGGTCTTGTTGTTGGTATTTCCCAGAATGCCGCCAACGGGGGATACAAATTCAGGATTGGCCGTATAGGGCAGGATGCCCTGCCACCGGTTTGCAGAATTCCAGCCGGGCGAAGGCATCCGTCCTTGGCTTTGATGGCTGGCGTCGCGCCGGGGCATCGCGCCGATCATCTTCATGGCGATGTTGTCGCGATCGACCAGCGTCAGGTTCTGCGCCGGCGCGATATATGTTGCGGCGGCCTTGATCCCGTCCTCGACCGATTTCGCCTCCATCAGAGACATCGCTGCGGCCAGCGACGTATCGTTCGGGGATAACACGGTCCAGTTCACCGATGCGACGTGGCCCGGCGGTGT
This sequence comes from Sulfitobacter sp., assembly GCA_049794055.1. Taxonomy (GTDB): domain Bacteria; phylum Pseudomonadota; class Alphaproteobacteria; order Rhodobacterales; family Rhodobacteraceae; genus Sulfitobacter. The sequence goes on along the minus strand of JBARCL010000047.1, from coordinate 75,126 downwards.
GATGCTGGCAAGGTTATAGTGTGAGCCGGGCAGCACCGGGCCATTGTCCGTCCAGCGCAGTGTCAACGTGACCGGATCGGCGTCCTTGACTGTAATGATCGAAGACCGTTTGATAAAATCTTTGAACCCGTCCGGGGTCCGGTATTGTTCGCCGTTTTCGGGGTTTACCTCTTCGATATAGACGTCTTGATCATCAAGATAGGCCGAGGTCAGCCCCCATCCCAAGGCCCCGCTGCGCCCTGTCAGGATAACCGGCATGCCAGGAATGGTGCCGCCGATCACACCGCCTGATTGCAGGTCGAGCCGCGCCAGATACCAGATCGAAGGGGCGGTAAAGCCCAGATGCGGGTCATTGGCCAGTAAAGTACCGCCCGAGGCCGACCGCGAGGGTGCCGCTGCCCATGCGTTCGAAGCACCGGCAAACGCCATATCGATGAACGGCGATAGCGGGTGCGGGTTTAGTGGAATATTCGCGGCATGGCGGCGCACGCCGGGGGCAAGGGTGGCATATTCGGGCAGGGCGGCCACACCGGAGCCCGGAAAATCGGGGAGAATGTCGCGCACCCGGTTGTCGTCTGGCAAGGCGAGAGAGCTGCGTGCGCGGATCACTTCGGCCTGAAGGTGGCCCGACATCTGCACGCCCATCAGCTTGGTGATGGCGACGGAATCGGCGGGACGCCAGGGCGCCATCGGGGCATTGAACAACAGCATTTCCGGCGCGCCGCGCCCTAGCGCTTGCGAATTGATCTGGTTCAGACGGGCGTTCACGCCAGCGGAATAGGCCTCGAGCGCGCCACGGGTTTTTGGGTCCAATGCGGCGGCGGATTGAACCGAGAGCGGATAAAGATCCAGTCGGCGCATCAATTTGTCGATATCCAGTGTCGAGGCCCCGAACAATTCGCTGAGACGGCCCTGCGCCGTGCGGCGCAGCATCGTCATTTGCCACAAGCGATCCTGAGCTTGGGCAAAGCCAAGGCCGAAAAAGACGTCCGCATCGGTCTGTCCGAAGATATGGGGCACATTGGCGTTGTCACGCACGATTTCGACCGGGGCGGCCAGTCCGCTTACGGCAACATCATCAGTGTATTCCGGCAGAGAACGCGACGCGAGCCAGTAGACCAGTCCGATTGTCAGCACGCTGAGCACGACAAGTGTAGCGGCAAGACGGATAAGCCAGCGAAAGATCAGGGCCATGGAGCGCTCCGGTTGAGCCTAGCGCGACGGGGCGCAGGCAGTTGGGTCGCCTGTCGATACCGCAACTGCGTGCCATGTAAAAGTACATCCGCCAGAGCGGCGGTCAGAAGGAGACGGGTTTTAAGGGAAAAGGCGGGTATGCCCGGCCTGCGGGAGGGAGCTGTGGAGAGTGCGGACAGTATTTAGGGCCAAAAAGAGGAGGGAGGAGGGCCGTAATATCAGGTTGGTCAATCAGGGGAGCGGGGATGCGCGCCACTTTTTTGGGGCGGTGGCGCGCAGATAACGGCGTTCAGGGAATGATGCGCGTGTATTTTGTGCCTTCCAGCGTGGCACCGACCCGCAGGCCTGCGCGACCGAAGACAGCGGCCAGCACCGGTGCAAGCGCCGTTGTTGTGGCTGCTTCGACAGAGTCACCTCGGTCAGAGATTACATATTCAACGTCGGCGCCAGCTGCCCAGCCCGGCGAGCGGCGAAAGCCCAACAACGCGTCTTCGGTCATGAAGAACAGCACATGGGCATATTGCTGTGCGCCGATCTGCAAACCACCGGAGGCTTTGGTGACGGAGTAATAATCAACCGTGGTGTCGTTGATCAGCAAGGCGCCCCGCCCGTAGGCGCCGCCCAGACCAAGACCGGCTTCGGTGACCAAGGGCATCACCAGCATGCCGTTTGATTTTTGCGCCAGTTGCTGCGTATTGGGATAGGTGCGGTACATCTCGTTCAGTGTGGCACTGACCCGTGCGTCGATGGTTTGTGAACCATACCCGCCCACGCCGTTGCCACATGCCGCCAATGTCCCGCCAGCGGCCAAAGCGCCAACCGCAAAGGCGCGCCGCGAATAAATTCGATTGCTCATCTTGTTTGCCTGTAATTGTTGCCTGATGCCGGTTTGTTCCGACTTGGGGTGAACCATAGGCGGTTTTTCGCAGCTTGTCATGGGGTTTGCTGAACTGGGCGGTTTGGTGCTGGTCGGGCTACAGGATCAGCTGATTTTTGGCCGCAATTGCGTTTCGGATCTGCCGATTGTATTTACGCCAGATTGTCCCAGAATTTACACCAGATTTTCCAAAAAAGAGTTTATCAATGTCCGATGCCCTGACAAACAAGATGGCTACAAAGCAGCCATATCGACATGATATTGACGGGCTGCGCGCGATCGCTGTGCTCGCAGTGGTTATCGGGCATAGTTTTGATCAGATTCTGCCCGGCGGTTATCTGGGCGTCGATGTCTTTTTTGTCATTTCCGGTTATGTCATCACCATGTCGCTGCTTGCGCGTGCAGATCAGGGGTTTGGCCGCTTTGCCAGTGGTTTTTTCTTGCGGCGCATCAAACGTTTGATGCCTGCGTTGATCGTGTGTTTTACCCTGACAAGCCTCGCGATCCTGATCCTGGATAGAGAGCCAAAGACCTCTTTGCTAACCGGGGCTGTCTCCCTTGTCGGTTTCTCCAATTTTTCGTTGTACTTCCAAGAGCTGGATTACTTTTCCGCTTCGACGAAATACAATGCCTTTACCCATACATGGTCTTTGGGTGTGGAAGAGCAATTCTATCTTTTATTTCCCTTTGTCTTCTGGCTTGCCTTCTCTCCTTTGCGAAAGCGACGGGCCAGGCTTCTGTTGGGAATAATTCTTGGCGTCAGCCTGTTTTCTGTGGTGACCTTCCTTGCCTTACAGAACACAGCACCAACCGCCGCCTACTATCTTATGCCGTTCCGGTTTTGGGAGCTGGGGTGCGGAGTGGCGGCCGCAATTCTCGTTCATTTACGACAGTTTAAATCAGGCCAGAACGCGCAGCAGATCGAGACAACCCTCGTTGTCATTGCGCTATGCGTTATCTTCTTTGTCTCAGGGGAAGGGAAAGGCGTGGTCGGGCATTTGGCAGCGGTTCTTTTGACGGCGCACCTATTGATCAGCGGTGCAGGGGCGTCATCCCATGTTTGGGTCCTGAGGAACCCTGTCTCGACGTACATCGGAAAAATCTCTTATTCGCTCTATTTGTGGCATTGGCCGTTCCTGACATTCGCCTTGCTTGCACCAACAAGTTTCATATCAAATCCATTTTTAGCCATCGCAGCTGCCTTTGGCGCTGCTGCGCTTTCCTACTCTTTTGTTGAGCAACCGGTTCGAAAGCTCAAGACACCTGTGCCAGCCGCCCGCCATTTTGGCACCGCGCTGGGTGCCATTTTGGGTGCGATTATCGTGATTGCATCCGCAAATGAATACCGGAAGTCGCAAATATCGGATGTTGCGCTGAATCCGTTTCCACCACATTTTCTTCCTTTGCCGGTAAGCGGACTGCCTTATAATCCGACTTGTGTTGTTGACGAGCAAGAACGCAAACTTCTGCCCAGTACCTTTGAGAACTGTACATTCCGGCCAACACAGAGCGCGCAACGTCCTAAGCTATGGGTCTTGGGGGATAGTCACGCAGGGCATTTGCAAGGTGGTCTTGTTCGCCTCAGAGACACGCATGGCTACGGTTTCCATCTTGTCTCGACCCCTGGTGCCGCTTTTCCGGTCACCCAAGACCACGGGTTTGCATCACGTGACCTGCTTATGGAAAAGGTGCGTGCAAACTGGACGCCGGGTGATGTTGTGGTGCTGTCTCGGTTGTTTTTTCAACGTGCAGAAAAACCGCAACTTAGTGCGGATGTACAGGAGTGGCTTTTGCTGGTCGATGATTTCGCGTCAGAACTGGCCGCGAGCGGTGTTAACTTATTGCTGATTGGCCCGGCTCCAATGTTCCAATTCGAGGACATCCGCGCCTGTGATCCAGCGGATCGTCTGGGGTGTGGTATTGAACGGACCACTTTGACGCCGTCGGTAGGATTGGTCCTGAACAGGTTGGAAGAGGTTGCGGGCAAGCACACCAATGTTGAAGTGTTGGATAGTTTCAACATGCTCTGTCCGCCCGCCGTGCCAATCTGTGTCCCGTCGGAGGATGGCGTATTCCTGTTTCGCGACCGTGATCACCTGAACGTCGCAGGTGCACAAAAACTGACCGACGGGTTACATCGCGAAATCAGGCGCTTTGAACAATGATCGGTCGGCTAGCGGTTCAACACCTTAGCGGCAGCTGGTGCGAAATAGGTTAGTACCCCATCACATCCCGCGCGTTTAAAAGCCATCAGGCTTTCCATCATCACGCTCTCTTCATCGATCCAGCCGTTATCAGCCGCAGCTTTGATCATCGCGTATTCGCCTGACACCTGATAGGCGAAGGTCGGGGCGCCAAAGCTGTCTTTGACGCGGCGGCAGATGTCCAGATACGGCAGGCCCGGTTTTACCATCACCATATCCGCGCCCTCGGACAGATCGCGGGCGACCAGACGCAGGGCTTCGTCAGAATTGGCGGGATCCATCTGATAGGTCTTCTTATCACCGGTCAATGCCCCCGACGCGCCCACGGCATCCCGGAACGGGCCGTAAAACGCCGAGGCATATTTGGCAGCGTAACTGAGGATTGTTACATCGTGATGACCGGCGCCTTCCAAGGCCGCACGGATTGCGGCGATGCGGCCATCCATCATGTCGGACGGGCCGATAATATCGGCACCGGCATTGGCCTGCGCCATGGCCATCTTGACCAAGGCGTCGACCGTGCGGTCATTTACGATGATACCGTCCTCGACAAATCCGTCGTGGCCATTGATGTTATATGTGTCCAGTGCCACATCGCTCATTACGGCCATGTTCGGGAATCTGGCTTTGATCGCTGCGATCGCCCGGTTGGCATGGTTTTGAGGATCCCAGGCACCTGCGCAATCTTCGGTACGCTCCTCGAGCCCCGTGTAGGGAAAGATGCACATGGCGCCTATCCCCAGCGCGTCGGCTTCGGCTGCGGCCTCGACCACTTTGTCCACGGAACGTCGCATGACACCGGGCATCGACGGGATAGGCTCTTCTATTCCTTCACCGGCGCGTACAAAAACCGGCCAGATCAGATCGCCAACCTCAAGCGCGTTTTCACGTACCAATGCCCGCAAGGCGGGGGTCGCGCGGGTGCGACGCAGGCGGGTGGCGGGAAAAGGGGGTTGGACAGGGGTCATGCAAAAATACCTCACAAATGCGCTTCGCAGTCTTTCCACGAAAAATCTGCGCACTCAAGGGTAGGAATTATCCGCAACCTTGGGTATCACCCGATGACTTTAACCTGCTGGGGCACGACGTTGGACTGGTACCAGACGCTTTTCGAAATTATCGACATGCGCTCATTCTCGAACCTGTGGTTCTGGATTGTGCTGGCCGTAGTTTGGTCCACGGCCAGCCATTGGGTGCTGGGCGTGCCCTATGACATGGTCCTGCGGGCAAAACGCTATGGCGAGGACGCGCAAGTCGATCTTGAAGACATGGTGCGCATCAACGTGAACCGGTTGCTCTATATCGGTCGGGTTTCGGGGCTGTGGCTGGCAGGGTTTGCCTGCTTTTTCCTGACGACCCTGCTGTTGCTGGGTTTTGTATACCACAATGAATTTGCCCAAGCTGTGTTTCTGCTGGCCTTACCCCTGTCGATTGTCGGCATGCTTAGCCTATCGACTGCACGCATTATAGAGGCGGAGAATTCATCAGGCGAGGTGCTGTTCAAACGGATGAACCGGCACCGGCTGTACACCCAGATCATCGGAATGGTATCGATTTTCGTTACCGCCCTCTGGGGGATGTACCAGAATATGAATCTGGGGCCTTTGGGCGGTTGACAGCGCTGGCCCAAAAGCCAATTGAGACCGCATGACCAATCCGAGCAAAATCACCCTTTCCGGCGTGCCCGAGGGCTATGACGCCCGCGCCCTTATTGATGAAGTGGCCCGCAGTAGCGTGGTCGTTCATGTGGCGCGTGACGACAAGCGCATGGCCGCGATGCAGGCCGCATTGGCGTTTTTCGCGCCTGATATGCCAGTGATTACCTTTCCCGGGTGGGATTGCCTGCCCTATGATCGGGTCTCGCCGAACGCCGATATCTCAGCGCAGCGGATGGCGACATTGGCAGGGTTGGTACATGGGATGCCCGCCAGATTTGTGCTGATTACGACGTTGAATGCTGCAACCCAGCGGGTGCCGGCGCGGTCTGTTTTGCGCGACGCTGCGTTCTCGGCGCAGGTCGGGGCAAGGATTGACGAAAAAGCGTTGCGCGACTTTCTGGTCCGCATGGGGTTTGTGCAAAGCCCGACCGTGCTGGAACCGGGGGACTACGCCGTGCGCGGCGGTATCATCGACATTTATCCCCCCGGTGATTTGGGGCCGGTGCGGCTTGATCTGTTTGGCGACGTGCTGGATGGGGCCCGCCGTTTTGATCCGGCGACGCAGCGCACCACAGAGAAACTCGATGTCGTTGAACTGGCCCCCGTCTCCGAAGTTATTCTTGATGAAGCGGCGATCACCCGATTCCGCCAGAATTACCGCATCGAATTTGGCGCAGCGGGCACCGATGACCCGCTTTACGAAGCAATTTCGGCGGGACGTAAACATCAGGGCGCCGAACATTGGCTGGCGTTTTTCCACGACGAGATGGAGACCCTGTTTGACTATCTGCCGGACGCGACGATCACGCTGGATGACCAGTTGACGCCAAGCCGTCTGGCCCGCTGGGACAGCATTGCGGATCAATACGAGACCCGCAAGATTGCTATGAGCAACCGGTCCAAGATGGACAGCGTTTATAAACCCGCCCCCCCAGAAGGCATGTACCTGACCGACGAAGCATGGTTGCTGGCCACAGCAGATCACCGTGTGTTGCAGATGAACCCGTTACCGCAGCCGACTGGCCCGAACGTGTTGGACGCGGGTGCCCGGATCGGGCGTGATTTTGCCCCTGAAAGGCAGCAGGAATCCATAAGCCTTTTCGGTGCCTTGGCAGACCATATTAAGGCAAAACTTCAACAGGGACCGGTGCTGATTGCCAGTTATTCTGAAGGTGCGCGCGAACGGCTGACAGGATTGATCGAAGACGAAGGTCTGGCCGAGGCAATCCGGATCACTTCCGCCAAACGGTTGGGTAAACGCGGGCTGCATCTGGCGGTATGGGCGCTTGAACACGGGTTCGAAGCGCCTTGGGAAAACGGCAAGTTGACCGTGATTTCCGAACAGGATGTGCTGGGCGACAGGTTGATCCGTGCACCCAAACGCAAGAAACGTGCCGCGAATTTCCTGACTGAAACCCAAAGCCTGACACCCGGTGATCTGGTGGTGCATGTGGATCATGGCATTGGCCGTTATCTGGGCATGGAAGTGATCACTGCGGCGGGCGCCGCACATGAGTGCCTCCTGCTGGAATATGCCGAGAACTCAAAGCTTTACCTGCCGGTTGAGAATATCGAACTGTTAAGTAAGTACGGCCATGACGAAGGCCTGCTGGACAAGCTTGGCGGCGGGGCATGGCAGTCGAAAAAGGCCAAGCTGAAAGAGCGTATCCGCGAGATGGCGGACAAGCTGATCCGCATTGCCGCCGAACGTGCGCTGCGCCGTGCGCCGGTGCTGGATCCGCCGCCGGGCATGTGGGATGCGTTTTCGGCCCGTTTTCCCTATGAGGAAACCGACGACCAGCTGCGGGCAATTGGCGATGTGATCGACGATCTGACCAGTGGCAATCCGATGGACCGGCTGATCTGCGGCGACGTGGGGTTTGGCAAGACCGAAGTTGCCATGCGGGCGGCTTTTGTGGCGGCGATGTCCGGGGTTCAGGTGGCGGTGATTGCGCCGACAACACTGCTTGCGCGGCAACATTTCAAAAGTTTCTCGGAGCGGTTTAGGGGGTTCCCGATTGAAGTGCGTCAACTCAGTCGGTTTGTCTCCGCCAAAGAAGCCACCGCCACCAAAGAAGGCATGGCAAAAGGCACCGTCGATATCGTGATCGGCACCCATGCCTTGCTGGCGAAGGGTATCAAGTTTCTCAATCTTGGCCTGTTGGTGATTGACGAAGAGCAGCATTTTGGCGTGCAGCATAAGGAACGTTTAAAATCCTTACGCACCGACATTCATGTTCTGACCCTGACCGCTACGCCGATCCCGCGCACCTTGCAACTGTCGTTGACCGGTGTGCGCGACCTGAGCATCATCGGCACGCCGCCGGTCGACCGTCTGGCGATCCGTACCTATGTGTCCGAATTCGACACGGTTACCCTTCGCGAAGCGCTGTTGCGTGAACACTACCGTGGGGGCCAGTCGTTCTATGTTGTGCCGCGTATCAATGACCTGCCGGAGATCGAGGCGTTTCTTGCGGCGCAATTGCCCGAGCTGACCTATGTCGTGGCCCACGGGCAAATGGCGGCGGGTGAACTTGATGACCGGATGAACGCATTCTACGATGGCAAATTCGACATCTTGCTCGCGACCACAATTGTTGAATCCGGTCTGGATATCCCGACTGCGAATACCATGATCATCCACCGCGCCGATATGTTCGGACTTGCTCAGCTCTATCAGATCCGGGGCCGGGTGGGGCGCTCCAAAACCCGTGCCTATGCCTATCTTACTACAAAACCACGCGCCAAGCTGACGCCGCTGGCCGAAAAACGGCTGCGCGTGTTGGGATCGCTCGACACGCTTGGGGCGGGCTTTACACTGGCCTCGCAGGACATGGACATTCGCGGGGCGGGCAACCTGCTTGGCGAGGAGCAATCAGGGCAGATGCGCGATGTCGGCTTTGAAATGTATCAGAGCATGCTGGAAGAGGCGATTGCCAAGATCAAATCCGGCCAGATGGAGGGCTTGTCAGAGGCAGACGAGCAATGGGCACCGCAGATCAATCTGGGTGTGCCGGTGTTGATCCCCGAAGCCTATGTGCCTGATCTGGACGTGCGCTTGGGGCTGTATCGCCGGTTGTCCGATTTAAGCACGAAAGTGGAGCTTGAAGGATTTGCGGCCGAGTTGATCGACCGGTTCGGAAAGCTGCCCAAGGAAGTGAATACCCTGATGTTGGTGGTGCGGATCAAGGCGATGTGCAAGCGTGCAGGTATTGCCAAGCTGGACGGTGGACCCAAGGGGGCGACTATCCAGTTCCACAATGACAAGTTCGCGTCCCCCGAGGGGCTGGTTTCGTTCATTCAGGATCAGCGCGGGCTGGCCAAGGTGCGCGATAACAAGATCGTGGTAAAGCGGGATTGGAAGTCGGACACGGACAAGATCAAGGGGGCTTTTGCCATTGCCCGAGATCTGGCCGAACATGTGATTGCCAAGGAGAAAGCCGCCAAGAGCAAGAAAGCTGCCAAAGCCTGACAGCCCTATTCGCCTGGTGCGAACCGTGTTTCGAGGCGGCCAAGATACAGCATCAACGCGTAGCCGGTCATCGCCATGATTAGAATTGCGGCAACAAGTGGCTGTATGGTGCCGTCGAACAGTAACCCCACAGGCGAGGCAATGGCGGCGGCCAGTACCGTCGAGATGGCTGCGATTGCCGAGGCTGCAGTGCCGGCAATATGCCCGACAGGTTCCATTGCAATGGCGTTCAGGTTGCCCAGGGTCAGTCCAGCCTGAAAGAACAAACAGGTCTGAAAGGCGACAAAAGCGGCAAACCCGTATGAGCCCGGCAAGGCGCCAAGGTTAAAGCCAAGCATGATACTGGACAGGATGATCTGGAGAGCGAGCGTAACGCTGACCAGCCTGCGCATGCCAAAGCGCCCCACCAAAACCGCGTTCAGCAGGCTGGCACTGCCAGCGAACAAGGCTACGGCACCAAACCAGTAGGGAAAGCTTTCCGCGCGTCCATACACCTCGAAATAGATCGGCTGGACCAGCATCAGCATTGTAAACAGCATTGCCATTGCCAGTGACTGGACAAGGATCGACACGCGCACCGACGGGTGGGAAAACAGTTCTCTGAGTGCAGCGGCAAGGAGTGAAAACCGCAAGGGCCGACGGCTTTCTAAGGCCAGAGTTTCAGGCATCCGCAGCCCCATCCAGCTCACCGTCAACATGGAGAACAAAATAAAGGCGATGAATATCCCGCGCCAGCCAAATCCAGCGATGATAAACGAGCCGATCAACGGGGCCACCGCCGGCACCAGTGTAAAGATCATCATGACGATTGATACGATCTTGGCCATGTCGCGACCGGCAAAAAGATCCCTGACGATGGCCACGGACACAATGCGCGGTCCGGCAGCACCGAACCCTTGCAGGACGCGCGCAATCAACATGACCTCAACCGAAGAACTGGCCCAGGCAACGCCTGCTGAGATAATGTATATTGCCGCGCCTAGATAAATTATCGGTTTGCGGCCAAAGGTGTCAGACAAGGGGCCTGCAATAAACGTACCGATTCCCATGCCGAAAACAAACGTCGTTATTATAAGACCCGCGCGGTTAGGCATGTCCGGCGACAGTTCCGCACCGATGTTTGGCAGGGCGGGCAGCATAGCATCGACGGAAAACGCAATGGTCGCAAACATCATTGCAATCAGCGCTACGAATTCAGTCCGGCTCAAGGCGAACGGTTGGGACGTTGTTGGCAAATCTCAGCTCCGCTGCGAGTGTCACAGCAAGAGTGACGCGATATGGCGTCAAGGATACCCTATGGTTGAACTGGCTACAATGGGTACCAGTTAAAAATTAGTGCGCGTGGTCGTTTTCGGAAAAAGCCCCAGCAAGTGATGCGATCCCTGTGGTCTCACGCGCGGCATGTATAGAATTTGAACGACGTCTTGGAGATCGTCAACCTGTCCGGCCTGGTCCTCTCCTAAAACAAGTGTCGAGATATTGTAATTCACAATATCGGTGTGTTCTTGTTCCGGATCGGTTTGGGCGATCACCCGGGACACGAAACGGCAGCTTTCCAGTACCGCGCGGCGGTCCTCGAAGCTGTTCTCACATGGCAGGCCGCTTTGCACCGCAAGGTCGTCTGTTGTGCAACCAACGATCAGCTCATGCCCTATGCCACTGATTCTACGTAAGAACCTAACGTGGTGCTGGTTAAACATATCAAACCGGCCGTACGTCAGGATGATGCGGGGCTGCACGGTCATCACAACGCGGCTTTTCTGGCTGGAGTGACGTAGGCCCCCCCGACCTCGTTGCGCCAGATCGCCTTGACGCCGCCTGCCTTAGCGCTTTCTGTCAGTCGCGCGATGCAGCGCAGCGGGCCGTTACGCCAGTCACATGAGATGTGCGATACGCGGATAAAAGCCACCGGTAACGGTGTTGTCGGTTGATTTGCCATCTGCCCACTCTGCTCAGTTGTCAGGGTCTTTTGCCCTTTATGCGAGAATCGTAAGTCAGCGCAGTCCGCTTGGCAAAGCAAATACCTTATAAAAGCCTGGGGCTGTGGCGTGATTGCCATACTTGGAAAGGTCGGCAGATCATTCCTTGCCGGCCAGCTCGGCCATGACCTTTTTCCAAAGCTCGGGGGGCTGGGCGCCGGGTACTGCATGTTGCCCCCCGACGATGAAGGTCGGGACCGAGGAAATGCCCATCTTGCGGCTATGGGCATCACGGTCACGGATCAACTGGATATCTTCGTCAGTTTGCAGCAGACGGGTCACAACGGCGGCATCCATGTCGATGCTGTCAGCAATATCCGCCAGTACCTCGGCGTCGCCGATATCGCGGGCATCCACGAAATACGCATGAAACAGCGCGGCGACAGCGGCGGTCTGACGTCCTTCGATGCCTGCCCAATGGATCAGGCGGTGAGCGTTCAGCGTGTTGGGGGTGCGCTGCATCGCTTCAAAGTTGATCTTGAGCCCAGCCTTCTCGGCATGTTCCACCACCGGCGCATAGGCGCGCACGGCTGCGTCCTTTCCGCCGAACTTGCCTTCCAGATAGGTGCGACGGTCCATGCCTTGGGGTGGCATATCGGGATTCAACTGAAAGGGGTGCCATTCGATCACAAACGGATGGTTGGGGTTATCGGTCATCGCGACATCCAGATGGGTCTTGCCGATATAGCACCATGGGCAAATCGGGTCTGACATGATGTCGAGTTTGATTGTCTGGGTCATTTCCGAGCCTCGAAACTGTCGCGCAACTGACGGCGCAGGATTTTGCCGTTGCCACTTGTTGGCAAGGCGTCGACATGGACATAAAGCCGTGGCTGTTTGTAACGGGCAAGATTGGCCGTGGCGAAATCGGTCAGCGTATATTCTTTGATGGGGGCGGCGGCGGTGTAGAACGCGGCAATGACCTGCGTGCCTTTCTTGATTTCGACCTCGGTGACACCGATGCTGGTGACGCCGGGGATGCCCAGCAGGGTTTCTTCAACCTCCAGCGGCGAGACACGAAAACCACCTGCGTTCATCATATCATCAGTGCGCCCGAGATAGGTAATCTGTCCGGCGGCATCCATCATCCCTTGGTCGCCGGTCACGAACCAGTCACCATCGAATTTCGATTTGGTCAGTTTCTTATCGTTCAAATAGCCCAGCATCATACCCGGATCAGATCGGTGAATGGCGATGGTGCCGGGGGTATCGGTGCGCACAGGGCCTTTGGGCCCGAGGATGCAGACCTGCCGCCCCGGTTGTGCCGTGCCGATGGCGCCCTCTTTGGCCGGTGTTGTGGGGTTGCCCGAGATAAAGGTGCTGCATTCCGACATGCCAAAGGATTCATACACAGGCGTATCGGTTGCTTCACCCCATGCTTCGCGTACAGCAAGGGTCATCTTTTCACCTGCACTTAACCCGTGGCGCAGGTTGGGCAGGTACCGCGGCGACAGGTCGCGCAGCATCTGGCGATAGACACCGGGTGCCGCGGCGAAAATCGTGGCTTTGTGTTGGGCGATCAGATCGGGCAGGGCAGCAGACGGCGTGCCCGCGACGGGTATCAGCGCCGTGGCCCCCAGCGTCCAGGGGTCCATCAAGCCTGTGCCCAATGTGTATGTCCAGTTGAAGGCCCCCGCGTGCAACAATCGGTCGTCAGGCGTCAGCCCATACCAGCCGTCAAACATCATTCGCCGCGCAAGAATGGCGCGATGGGCATGCATTACCGCAGTCGGTTTGCCCGAGGTGCCAGAGGTATAGATGATATAACCCAGCCGGTCGGGATCACCCATGTGGAATGCGGCGGGAGGCAGGTCGCGCATGCTGCGAAGTGTGGCAAGGTCGATGATCCCGGCGTGTTCCGGGCAAGGCACATGGGCGTCATGCAGGATGGCGGCAGGTTTTAGTGCAGGGATGATTTTGCCGACTTCCTGCTCTGTAAGCGCAGCAGCGGTGGGAACTGGTACCAAACCAGCGGCCAAGGCCCCAAGATAGGCGATCGGGAAATCCGGTGTATTGCCAAGCCGCATCAGCACGATGTCGCCGGCTTTTAGGCCGGTTTCCTGCAGCCCGGTGGCCGTGCCGCGCACCGCCGCGATCAGCTTGGCATAAGTCCAGTCTTCACTGCCACCGGTTGACAGAAGGGACAGGGCAATCTTGTCGGGCGAGGCGGCGCCTGCTTGCAGAACATAGGCTGCAAGATTGAAAGGGTTCGGGATGTCAGCACGCTTTGTCATAGAGACGCGCTAGCCCAACACGCCATCCGTTGCAAGGCGTTGGCCTGCGCGATATAGCGGAGCTATGAGTGAACATACCACGCCTTCCCTGATCCGCATCGCCCGCGAAAGCGGTGAAAACGATACCGCTCCGCCAGTTGATCTTGGGGTGCGGGTACGCGAGTTGCGCAAGGCACGCGGCTGGACACTGGAACAGGCCGCCGGTCAGGCCGGTTTGGCGCGTTCAACGCTGAGTAAGATCGAAAACGGCCAGATGTCTCCGACATATGACGCGTTGAAAAAGCTGGCTGTTGGTCTGGAAATTTCGGTGCCGCAACTGTTTACGCCCCCCGCGGCCGAAAAGATTAACGGGCGGATGGCCGTTACCAAATCCGGCGAAGGCGCGGCCAAGGCGACTGTCACCTATGAGCACGAATTGTTGGCGGACGCCCTGCGCAAAAAGCAGATGCTGCCTTATCGCGCGCGTATCAGGGCACGCTCGATGGAGGAATTTGACGGTTGGGTGCGCCACGACGGTGAGGAGTTTCTTTATGTGCTTACCGGCGTGGTGCAGTTGTTCACCGAGTTTTATGAGCCCGTTGAATTGCGCCGTGGGGACAGCGCCTATTACGACGCAACGATGGGGCATAATGTTGTATCGACCAGTGCCGAAGACGCGATGATCCTTTGGGTGACGTCGCTGGTTTGACGGCGAGGGGGGCGTCGCCTTACCTGCCGCAAGGTAGGGAGTGATCCGATCCGACTATTCTTTGAACAGAGCTTTCAACAGGGGATGGGCGATTGCAACCGTCACCAGCTGGGCCAGTATGAACATCGGAATATGGGTGGGATTTATGCCCGCAAAGGTGTCGGAAAAACCCCGTGCCAAAGTCACAGCCGGATTGGCAAAACTGGTAGATGAGGTGAACCAATAGGCCCCTGTAATGTAAAGCGCGACAAGCGTGGGCACGGCCTCGGCGCGGGCTTTCAAGCCGCCGAATATCACAAACAGCAGGCCAAAAGTCGCGATCGCTTCCGATACCCATTGCGCGCCGCCCGTGCGATGCAAAGTCATCGACGTCTGTAGGATCGGCAGATCGAACATGAGATGTGAGGCCCAGACCCCCAGAATACCACCGGCACATTGCGCCACTACATAACCGGGCATTTGTGCCCAGGGCATTTCACCGCGCAGCGCAAAGGCCAGCGTCACGGCGGGGTTGAAATGCGCCCCCGATATCGGCCCCAACACTGTGATGATGGCATAAAGCATACAGCCCGTTGCAATTGCATTGGCAAGGAGGGCCAGCGCAGTGTTTCCGTCAGCTAGATTTACGGCCATGATCCCCGATCCGATAACCGAAACCAGCAGGAGGGCGGTGCCAAGTGCTTCGGCGAACAGGACGCGGCTCATGACTGGACTGCGCAGGCTTGAAGGTGGGCACGCAGGGCGGAGAGGTCCATTGTTTCAACGGGTTCGGCAAGGAAAGCCTTTGCACGGGCCGTCAGGATCGCGTCCGCTTCGGCAAAGGCGGCGGGGCTTCGGCTTCCGACACCGCAGCAGGGTCTTCAACACCCCAATGGGCACGGACAGGTGCGCCGGGCCACATCGGACAGGAGAACCGCATACCGTGATCACGATGTCCATATGCGGCGCTGCATCGCTGCCGAATTCATCCCAGCTTTTTGACCGCAGCTACGCGGTTTCATGCCCCTTTGCGGCAAGCAGGCTCAGGGCATGCGGGTTCACCCGGCCTGCGGGCTGGCTGCCTGCAGAAAAGGCGGTGACACGGCCCCTCCCCAGATAGTTCAAAGCGGATTCAAGCAGGATCGAGCGGGCCGAGTTACCGGTGCAAAGGACAAGTATATTCATAGAGCCGCGCATACGCCTGGGTTGTTACAGCAATGTGACAAAAATACAGGTTATTCCTGCCACCACCAGACCTCCGGCATGTAATTCGGACCGTCGCCGTATATCGGGACCACGTCGGGGTATTTCATCTCGGCGCGGTGGGCGATTAGCCCCGCGTCGAACTGCCAGAACGGGATGACATATCGCCCTGCCGTCAAGACGCGATCCAGCGCACGGGTGGCGTTGATAAACGCTTGGGACGTTTTGGCCGCCAACATGGCGTCGATCAATGCGTCCACGGCCGGATCCTGCATCCCCATCAGGTTGCGAGACCCTTCCTGCGTGGCGGCAAGCGATCCCCAATAAAACCGCTGTTCGTTGCCCGGTGACAGGGATAGGGCGCGGCGAAAATGAACCATATCGAAATCAAAGGCATTGGTGCGTTGTGTCAACTGCGCAGCGTCCACCGCTTCGACCACCGCGTTGATTCCGAGACGGGTCAGCGCCTGCACATACAGTTCGGCGATCTTGGCGTGTTCGGCGTTGCCTTTGGACAGCAGGATTTCAAATTCTAGCGCTTTGCCGTCTGGGCCGCGCATGGTGCCGCCCTCGGCGGAATAGCCGGCCGCCTGCAATTGTTTCATCGCCGCCCTGATGCCTGCGCGATTGCGGGCTGATCCGTCAGAAGCGGGCAGGGTATACCCTTCAAGGGTGCCTTGCGGCAGGGTTTCCTTGAACGGGGCCAGCAGGGCGGCGACCGCCGGGGGGGCGACACCTGCCTTCATCGCCAATACCGAGCCGGAGAAATAGGAAGAGATGCGGGGCAGTGCCCCGCCGGTCAATGTTTCATTGATGAATTCAAAATTGAAAGCTTGTATCAA
Organism: Sulfitobacter sp.; assembly: GCA_049794055.1. GTDB lineage: Bacteria > Pseudomonadota > Alphaproteobacteria > Rhodobacterales > Rhodobacteraceae > Sulfitobacter. Next base: position 58,796 of record JBARCL010000047.1, on the reverse strand, counting down.
GGCATCGCGCACCCGCCAGTCGTCAAAAGGCGCACGGCGGGTGTTCATCACAAAGCCTGTCATGCCCGAGGGCTTTTGATGCGGAAAGGTCGACTTTACCACCTCGCCGCGGGTGATCGCGGGAAAGTCATATTGCGTTGCCCAGGTTTCGGCGTTGAATTCGCGTACTGCGGAAATTTCGCCCGCTTTGAATGCCTCTTGGAGGACATTCGCATCGCCGTAAAAGTCGATCTTGATCTGGTCGAAATTGTGGGTACCTCTGCGAAACGGTACGTCGGCCCCCCAATAGGCGGGATTGCGGGTCAGGGTGACTTGTCGGCCGGCGTCGTAATCTGAAACAACATATGGGCCTGTGCCCAATGGAATGTCGGCCAATGCCGCATTGGCAAAGTCACGTCCTTCCCATTGCACTTTGGACAAGATCGGACGCATCCCCGCCAGTAAAGCCAATTCCCGGTTGTCCCCTTTAAAGGTAAACCGGACAGAACGCGGGCCGGTCGCCGTGATACTTTCGATCTGGCGGTAAAGCCCGTGATACCGTGGATGGCCGTCTGTCCCCAGCAGCTGGTAGGAAAAGATGACGTCATCCACCGTGACCGGGCTGCCATCCGAGAACGCGGCCTCGGGACGCATGGTAAATTCCACCCAATCACGCGATTCGGGCACTTCCAGCGATTCGGCCAACAAACCGTAAAGGCTGAAGGGTTCATCCTGCGAGCGGCCCATCAAACTTTCGTGAGTGAACTGGTGAAGTTGCCACGGAACATTCCCCTTGCGCACAAACGGATTGAGACTGTCAAACCAACCAGTATTGCCCAGTGTAATCTTGCCACCCTTTGGGGCATTCGGATTGGCATAGGGCAGGGATAAAAAATCTGGCGGAAGGGCCGGATCGCCATACATAGCAAGGCCGTGCGCCGATTCTGCATGGGCCAACTGACCCCAGAGAATCAGCGAAGAAACGGCTGCAACGCCCCGCAACTTTTGGAAAATATCGATCTCCATTTTGGCAACAATCCCGCACAGCCCTTGTTTTGTTGGGCCTATGGTTAAACCGGTCCTGCGTCTAGTTTAAACTTTATACTTGGCGCAAAGACGTTGTTCTCGTATAAAGGGGTCACTGCTCGATAGGTTTCTTGCCTGTATGAAACCTGCCTCAATAACTTAACGCCAGCTTCGTGCTGGCGTTTTTTTTTGGCCAACCTGGAGCGTAAACAGGGATCTTTGCGATTGTGCGTTTGCTTCTGCCGTATAACAGGCCATTGTGCAGATGCAGCATTATTCATCAAGGAGCACCGCAATGGCCTTTACCGTCGACCTGTCCGGCAAAACAGCCGTCATCACCGGATCAAACTCTGGCATCGGGCTGGGGATTGCATGGGAATTTGCCCGTGCGGGCGCGAATGTTGTGCTGAACTCCTTTACAGATGACGAAGATGACCACGCGCTGGCCCAGCAGATCGCGGATGAAACCGGCGTGACGGCCCGCTATATTCAGGCGGATATGTCCAAGGGCGAACAATGCCGTAATCTGATCACGCAGGCAGGGCGCTGTGATATTCTGGTGAACAATGCGGGCATTCAACATGTGGCACCGCTTCCGGAATTTCCGGCGGACAAATGGGATGCGATTATCGCGATCAACATGTCCTCGGCGTTTCACACGACGGCGGCCGCTTTGCCCAAGATGCGCCAGTTCGGCTGGGGCAGGGTGATCAACGTGGCGTCGGCACATGGGCTGACGGCCTCGCCATTCAAGTCGGCCTATGTGGCAGCCAAACACGGTGTTGTAGGTTTGACCAAGGTTACCGCACTTGAGACCGCCAAGGAACCGATCACCTGCAATGCGATCTGTCCGGGATACGTGCTGACGCCAATTGTCGAAAACCAGATTCCGGATACGATGAAGGAATATGACATGACCCGCGAAGAGGTCATTGAAAACGTCATGCTGACCCGCCAACCCTCCAGGGAGTTCGCGACGGTAGAGCAACTGGGTGGCACCGCAACATTCCTGTGTTCGGATGCGGCGGCACAGATTACCGGCACCACCATCAGTGTAGATGGCGGCTGGACGGCGTTGTAAGGGATCATGGCGCAGACTTCGGGTAAACTGCGGATCAACCTCGCGCTTCAGGGGGGCGGGGCGCATGGTGCGTTTACATGGGGCGTGCTGGACCGACTGCTGTGCGATGATGACATCGAGATTTGCGGCATTTCCGGCACCTCGGCCGGGGCCCTGAACGGGGCCGCCCTCAAGGCGGGCTGGGTAACGGGCGGTGCGCAGGGCGCGCGCGACAACCTTGACTGGCTGTGGACGCAGGTGGCCGGCGTGGACGATCTGGGCAAGACCGGCTGGATGGCGCCATTTGGCGTTGGCGCACTCAGTCAGGCGATGGAATACAGCTGGCCGGTGGCAATGGCGGATGCGTTCACCAATGTCACGTCGCCCTACAGCTACGGGCCTTTCTACCGCAATCCCCTAACTGATATTGTTGCCAAATTCGACTACGATAAAGTTTGCAACACTGTGGCCCCGCATTTGCATATTTGTGCGACCCGGGTGCGCAACGGCAAGATCCGGGTGTTTTCCGGCGATGAGATCAGTGCGGATGCGATCATGGCATCGGCCTGCCTGCCGACCCTTTTTCAGGCGGTCGAGATTTACGACCCTGAGACCGAACGTGTCGAAGGCTTCTGGGATGGCGGTTATACTGGAAATCCGGCCCTGTTTCCGCTTTTCGATAGCGCGCTACCGGCCGATACAGTGATCATTAATATCAATCCTCTGGAGCGTGAAGAGTTGCCGGTCACCCCCAAGCAGATCCAGAACCGGATCAATGAAATCAGTTTCAATTCCAGCCTGCTGCGTGAACTCAGGGCCATCGACTTTGTCCAGCGCCTGTTGGATGAAAAGGCGCTTTCCGAAGACCGGATGCACCGTGTCCGTATTCACATGATCGCGGATGATGTTCTGATGGAGCAGTTGTCAGTGGCGACAAAGACCGTTCCCAATGCTGCCATTATCGCGAAGTTGAAATTGGCGGGCCAAGCGGCGGCCGAAAGGTTTCTGGCAGAACACAAAGACAAGATCGGCAAGGAAAGCAGTGTGAACCTGCGCGAGATGTTCGCTTAGGATCTGGCGTTCTGGTCGGGCAGGGTTGAGGCAATAAGCGGTCAGGTGTCTGCCCGCTCCGCTTCGGCCTCGGCGATTTTCTTGGCCAGATCCAACACGTCCTTTTCGCCCTCTTTAGGCAGTCGGGCGGGCGGATAGACCAGGCCGGCGGAAATCACCAGTTTCGCGGCATCTTCCACCGTCATTTCCAGTTCGATAACGTCGGACTTTGGAAAGATCAGCAAAAACCCCGATGTCGGGTTAGGTGTCGTCGGCAAAAAGACCGATACCATGGCTTCGTCTTTTTCACCTGTTTTTGTTGATATCTCGCCCTTGGCGTCGGTCGAGATAAACCCCAACGCCCAGATTCCGCGGCGCGGATATTCGATCAGGCAGGCTTTTTCAAAGCTGCGTTCCGACTGGGCAAAGATGGTTTCGGAAATCTGCTTGATGCCGGAATAGATCGTGCGCACGACTGGCGTCCGCTGCACGAGGCTTTCGGCAAACCGGATCATCGAGCGGCCGATATAGCCTTTTGCCAACCAACCGACAAAAATCGTGAAGATCAGAAAGATCACCACCCCAAGGCCGCGCACGTTGATCTGTACAGACGGATCAAGCCCTAGAAAGTCCTGCAACATCCGGTCGGGATGATAGGATGCCGGGACCAGCGGCAGCACAAAGCCGTCAATCCAGCCGACAACCGACCAGATTAACCAGATTGTCAGGCCAACGGGGGCGATCACCACGAGGCCGGTCAGAAACGACGCACGCAGCGATCCTATAATCGTGGTCCGTTTTTTGGGCAGGGTTTCGAGGTCGAAGGGCGTGTTCATGTTTTTCTGATCCGGGCTAGACCCGTTTCAGTTAAGTGCTTTATGCGCCTGCTACAATGGTTGCTCGGGGGGATGACCCAAAAATTAACCGTCAGTGCCGCGTTGTTAAGCATGGGCGCGGGCAAGAACACCTGCAATTGCCGCAGCCAACCGTGCATTGTTGCGCACAAGCGCGATATTGGCCGTCAAGGATCGGCCTTCGGTCAGCTCGAAAATGCGTTGCAGAAGGTAGGGTGTGACCCCCTTGCCGGTGATATTGTGGGCATCAGCGTCTTGCTGGGCCTGTGCGATTACGGGGGCCAGAGTGGCGGCCGGAATTTCGGCCTCGGCAGGAATCGGGTTGCCGATCAATTGCCCTCCCGGCAGGCCCAGTGCGGCACGGGTTTGATGGGCACGGGCAATGTCCTCGGCACTGTCCAGACGCAACGGCGCAACGAGGTTAGAGGTCGCCGACCAGAAGGCAGGAAAACTGTCCTGACCATAGGCGATGACAGGAACGCCCTGAGTTTCCAACACTTCAAGAGTTTTTGGCACGTCCAGAATGGCCTTGGCACCCGCGGCGACCACGGTCACCGGTGTTTGGGCCAGTTCCATCAGATCGGCAGAGATGTCAAATGTGTCTTCCGCGCCTTTGTGCACGCCACCGATACCACCGGTGGCAAACACGGAAATGCCAGCCAGATGTGCGGCGATCATTGTGGCGGCCACGGTTGTCGCGCCCGTGCGTCCGGTGGCGATGCAGACGGCCATGTCGGCGCGGCTGAGCTTTGCAACATCCTTGGCCTGCGCCAATGTAACAAGCTGGTCAGGCTCAAGTCCGATGTGCAACTGCCCGTCGACCACCGCGATGGTGGCTGGTGTGGCACCGGCGGCGCGCACATCCGCTTCGACCTGTCGCGCGACCTCAAGGTTTTGGGGATAGGGCATGCCGTGCGTGATGATCGTGCTTTCAAGGGCGACAATCGGCAAACCACTGTCACGCGCGTCGGCAACTTCTGCGCTGAAGGTCATTGGAAAGGATGTCATATGGTGGTCTCTCCTGAGACATAAAGTGCGGCGGCCTCAAGGGCCTGGGCGAGGGCGCTGGCGGCATCATGGCCTTTAAGTTCAGCCGCGATATGGGCCGCCATGAATGTATCACCGGCCCCGGTCACACGGGTGACATGAACCTGCGGTGGGTCTTGGGTGACGATGCCACCGGCCCCGCCGACGGTGGCGGGATTGCTGCCATCGGTGACAACGGCACGTACCGCACCGCGCGCCAGCAAAGCCGTGGCAGCCTCTGGCGAACTGGCAAATGAGGTTTGACACAAAAGCCCGGCTTCTTCGAGATTGACATAAAGCGTGCCGCGTTTGGCCTGAATGAACGGGCTAAGACGCAGCGCCTTGCCTGGCGACGCAGGTGCGACACGCAGGTCCGCCACCGCCATCAAGGGGCTTTGTGCCATTTCGCCCAACAAATCGACTGTCAGATTGCCGTCCAGCGCAATCGCTCCTGTATAGGGTGAAGGCAGGCTGCCATCTGTAAGGGGGCGCAAAATCTTGTCACCCGCAGCTTCAAGCGAATGCGCATCCGCAATGGCCGCAATCAATCCGTTTGCGCCTTCAACCGCCATGTATCTATCTGTCGGTAAGTCTTCCGAGCGATAGATCAGTTCTGTGGACAGGCCCCGTACCCTGCAGGCCTCGATCAAGGCATCGCCATCGGGATCGCGCCCGACAGCGCTGAGCAGGGCGGGTGATAGACCGAACCGCGCCAGCGCCATGCCGATGTTCAACGCAACGCCGCCGGGCAATTGCGTGATCCGGCCCGGCATATCGGAGCCTTGGCGCATGGAAGCGTCCGACCGGCCAATCACGTCCCAAAGGACGGAACCGATGCACAGGATATCAGGTGTTGCGTTCATACGGGCGGTTTACCTGCGCGGGGCCGCCGGACGCAAGCATGTTACTGCGGTACGGCAAAGGTCAACGCCGCCCAGTAGGTCTGCCAGACGATGGCGTTTTCTTCGACACTTGCCTCGGCAAAAGGTTGCAGAACCACGGCGTCAAAGAGGTACTCATGACCTGCTGTTACAGGAACCTCGGCTATGCCTTCCGCATCCGTGCGATGCAGTGTGACGGTGACGTCACCACCCGGTGTACGATCAAATACCTCGACCTGTGCATTGGCGCGTGGGGCCCCATCAAAATAAAGGCCAACTTGCATCGTGCCGCCAAAGCTGTCGTCGTAAGGATTGGTAAGTGCGACGAATTCAGTTTTCAGGCCGGCCTTGCTGTCGCGCCCCTCACCTGTACCAATGGCAATCAACGCCTTGACGTGGCGGGAATAGGTTTCACGAAATTTCACCTGCGACCAACCGGCGGCGATATGTTCTTTCTCGGCTGTGGTGAAATCCTTGTGCGCGGCAAATTTCTGAAACTTCTCCCATTCCTTGTAGGTCACTTCGGAGGAGGATGTTTCATGTATCACGCTGATCAGTTTGTCCTTGATAGGAAGAGCGATATCCAGTGCCGGAGAATCTCCCGATCTGGGTGTGACGGGCATTGCTTTTCCGTCGATGACAATGTCGAACCGTTTCGAACTCCGGTCGAAAAACGACAGTGTGCTACCCTTAAAATCCTGTCCGTTCTTGAATTGGGCTTGAACTCTGGCGTCTGCATCTACTTGATAAGACAACGGCTCTATCCAGAACTCATGCGCAGTGGCGGTGACGGGCAAAGTACAAAGTAACGCGGCAAAAAGACGGTGGGCAATCATGACAACAACTTTCAATAAGGCATTTTATAAGCTGGTGGTACTGACGGGTTTGTCAATGCTCGCTTTTGTGATCGCCCCGCCAGCAGAGGCGCATGAGGTGCAGCCCACCATCGGTGATCTGACCATGGCTGACGGTCGGGCCGAGTTGGTTTTGAGGATTAATATCGAAGCATTTATCGCCGGTATTGATCTGGATACAGTCACAGATACGAATGACGCCGAGAATGCTGCCGGGTATGATGCGCTGCGGGCCATGTCGGGTACAGACATCAGTAATCGTGTGCCTTCTGTGCTGGAAGAATGGAACAGTTTGCCGATCATTTCGATTGACGGGGTGGCGGTGCCGCTGCAAACCCAGTCGCTTGCTGTGCCCGAAGACGTGGATATCGAATTCTCGCGGATTTCGGAATGGAGATTGCGCGGCGAGGTTCCTGAGAATGCGCAGACTGTCACCGTGACATGGCCTGCCGGTGCCGGCGCGATGGTGTTGCGTCAACAAGGGGTCGAGGCAGCTTATACAGGCTATCTGGCCGGTGGTGAAACCAGTCCGGCGATTTCACTGGCGGGTGGTGACGCACAGTCTGCGTCAGAGGCTTTCTTTGGCTATATCCCTGTCGGGTTTGACCACATTCTGCCACAGGGACTGGACCATATTCTGTTTGTTCTGGGCCTGTTTCTGCTGTCAACCCAATGGCGTCCGCTGATCTGGCAGGTCTCGGCATTCACGTTGGCCCATACGGTGACGCTGGCCCTGGGGGCGATGGGTTGGGTTGTGATTCCCGGCACGATTGTGGAGCCATTGATCGCAGTCTCCATTGTCTATGTCGCGGTCGAGAACATCTTTATGCGCGGGTTAAGCACGTGGCGGCCGTTGGTTGTTTTCGGGTTCGGCCTGTTGCACGGGCTTGGCTTCGCCTCTGTGCTGGGTGAGTTCGGATTGCCCGAGGAACAATTCTTACCTGCGCTGATCGGATTTAATGTTGGTGTCGAGTTCGGGCAGTTGACGGTCATTGCCTTTGCGGCGGTACTGATCTGGGCAAGCGTAGCCGCCGCCAATGCGGCCAAGATCGGCGGCGCAGAAGGGGCTGTGCGCAGCTATCCGGTGATGTTTCGCGCAGTATCCGTGACCGGATCATTGCTGATCGCGGTCATCGGTGCGTGGTGGGTTGTCGAGCGGGTGTTTTTGTAACCGGCGGCGGGGCAAAGGGGGGGTAACACCCCCTACGACATCGCCTTGATCAAGGCGCCAAGGGCCGCTTTGGGATCTGCGTCTTGCCAGATCTCGTCACCGATACCGAAAAAGTCGGTATAAGGCGCAAGGGTGCGGATCATTTCGGCGTTCAACCCACCTTCGGCGACGACGGGCACTTCGATGACTTCCGACCACCACTCAAAAATCTCGCGTTCGGCGAAAGAGCCGTCGCCCAATGCACTGGCCTGTACAGGCCCAAAGCTGACGTAATCCGCGCCGGCTTCGCCTGCGGCCATGCCATCGTGTTTGGAGGGGCCGCAGAAACTGCCGACAATCGCATCTTCGCCCAGTTCCTTGCGGGTATATCGAACCGAACGGGCGGCATCGGACAGGTGGATCCCGTCAAGACCAAGCCGCTCGACCATCAGCAGATGATCGGTCACAACAAGGGCCACATCGCGGGCATGGGTGACTTCGCGCAGGGCATCGGCAGCCCGCGACAGTTCAACCTCGTCCTTGGTGGACAGGGCAAGGCGCACACAGGCCACGGGATGTGTGTCCAGTATACCCGCCAATTGCGGAGCAAAGGCGGCGAGTTCGATCTCGGTCGGGGTGATAAGATAGATCTGCGGTTGGTCGGGCGTGTCCATCGAGGCGTCCTTTTGCGGTAACTTATGCAGCACTAGCCCAAGGCTGCGGAAAAGAAAACGGGGGTTTGTTGCAGGCAGGCGGTCTTGCAGGCGCACAGGCCCCCGCGTATGAGGCGGTTTATGTCTGATACCGTGATCCCCCCCGCTATTCCTGCCTTTGTTCTGGTCCGTCCGCAAATGGGCGAAAACATTGGTGCTGCGTCCCGTGCGATGTGGAACTTTGGTCTGGATCATATGCGGATTGTGGCGCCGCGTGACGGCTGGCCCAATCCGGCGGCGGTTGCCATGGCATCCGGCGCGGGGCGCCTGCTGGAGGAGGCGAAACTTTGTCCGGATTTGCCTGACGCGCTGGCCGATTGCGATTTTGTCTTCGCGACAACGGCGCGAGACCGTGACTTGACCAAGCCCGTGTATAGCCCGGAGGCGGCGATGGCGGAGGCCCGTCGGCGTATCACGGCGGGTCAGCGGGTGGCCGTGTTGTTCGGACCAGAACGGGCGGGGCTGGAGAACGAGGACATTGCACGGGCAAACGCGATCGTGTCGGTGCCGGTAAACCCGGTGTTTGCATCGTTGAATCTTGCACAATGTGTATTGTTGATGGGCTATGAGTGGATGCGTGGCGGCGACGCGGTTGTTGCCGTGCAGGACGGGTTGGCCGGTACCGAATGGGCAACAGGGAAGGAAGTAGAACATCTTGCGGCGCATTACGAGGAACGCATGGAGACGGCCGGATTTTTCTATCCAGCGCATAAAGAAGTTTCGATGAAAGTGAACCTGCGCAACATGTGGTCGCGGATGGCCTTGACCCGGGCGGATGTGCAGATGTTTCACGGTATGATGCGGCAAATGGTGCGCTGGAAAGAGCGCGATTGATGCGCACCGCGCAACTGTCGAAAAGGAGCGGGCAGGCCCGCATTCGATCTTATTAATTTTCATTCGAAAATGTGGTGCGAGACGCTGTCTCGCGCTCTGCAGGATATAGGGCCAAAAAGAGGAGAGGCGGCGCAACCCGCGTCCTGTTCACTGAAACCTTGCGGCAAAATGGTCTACTTTGGGGAGGCCTCTAGACCTTGCCGGGCTCTTGCAATACCACTCTCTCAACAGCGATTTAGAGGCGAAACATGGCTGAGAAACGCAAGCTTTTTGAAGACGTCGGCGTCGGCGAAACTGTGAAACCCGTGGCCCGGACCGGTGTTATCGACCGGGGACGGGGGGCGGGCCGGGGGGCGATCCGCATCTGGCTGATGGTGCTTTTTGCGCTGGTCTTTGTGATGATCTCGGTCGGGGGGATGACACGGCTGACGGATTCTGGTCTTTCGATCACCGAATGGCGGCCGTTTACGGGTGCTGTGCCACCGCTGAACGCTGCGGACTGGGCGTCGGAGTTTGAAAAATACCAGCAAATCGACGAGTTTCGGTTGCAGAATGCCTGGATGACGCTGGCGGACTTCAAATTGATCTATTGGTGGGAATGGGGGCATCGCCAGTTGGGCCGCGTGATCGGTTTGGTTTGGGCGCTTGGTTTTGTCTGGTTTCTGCTGCGCCGACAAATTCCTGCTGGCTGGACCGGGCGTTTGCTGCTGCTTGGCGCTTTAGGTGGGGCGCAGGGGGCCATCGGGTGGTGGATGGTTGCCTCTGGCGTGACCACGGGCGAGGGAGCCTTGGATGTCAAAAGCTACCGTCTGGCCACCCATCTGGGATTGGCCTTTGTGATCCTCGGGTTCATCACATGGTACATCTTGTTGCTGGGCCGCGCCGAGCGGGACTTGATGCAGGCCCGACGTGCGAAGGAGGCCAAGCAGTTTTCGCTGGCCACCGGTCTGATGCATTTCACTTTTTTGCAAATCCTGTTGGGGGCTTTGGTCGCGGGTATTGATGCGGGGCGCTATTTCGTCGATTGGCCGTTGATGCAGGGGCAGTTCTTTCCACCCGATGCGTTCAGCGTGACACCCGCGTGGCGCAATTTTTTCGAGAACCCCGGATTGGTGCAGTTCATGCACCGGATCAGCGGCTATCTTTTGGCGGTCTTTGGCGTTGTTGTCTGGCTGAGGGGACGTAAGTCGGCCCATGCCACAACACGGTTCGCGTTTAACGCGGTGATCGCGGTTCTCTGTGTGCAGATCCTTTGGGGTATCACAACCGTACTCTATGCCGCGCCGGTTCATATTGCCCTTGTACATCAGGCACTTGCCGTGGTTCTCTGGGTCCTGATCCTGCGCGCGCGATACCTTTGCGCCTATCCTATTGCAACTCGTATTCAAGGAAACTGAGATGACAGCCTATGCAGATCTGATGGCGCACCAGCGCGAGACGCAGGCCCTTTCCCAAGTGATGGGCCGTTTAGGCTGGGATCAGGAGACCATGATGCCGCGTGGCGCAGCACCTCAGCGGGCTGAAGAAATGGCTGCTCTTGAGGGGGTTCTGCATGGCCGTCGCACGGACTCGCGGGTTGCTGACTGGCTAGAGGCCATAGACCCGGCGACGCTGGACGATGTTGGCCGTGCGCAAATTCGCCACATCCAGCGCGCCTATGACAGGGCCAGCAAAGTGCCGGCGGCATTGGCCGCCCGTATCGCGCGTGTCACGTCAGAAGCGCAAGGTACTTGGGCCGAGGCCCGCGCCGAGGATGATTTCGCGTCCTTTGCACCGACATTGACGGAAGTGCTGTCATTAAAGCGCGAAGAAGGGCAGGCTTTGGCCGCCAGTGGCGATGTCTATGATGCCATGCTGCAGGATTACGAACCGGGCACAACGGGTGCGGACCTTCAAGCGATGTTCGGGGCCTTGCGCCCTGAGCTGACGCGACTGCGCGCGCAGGTACGTGCGGCGAAGGCCCCGCCGCAGCTGACAGGCACGTTCGACGAAGGCGCACAGATGAAGCTGACGCGGCAATTGGCCCGGAGCTTTGGCTATGACATGAGTCATGGGCGGGTGGACAAAGCGGTGCATCCGTTTTCTTCCGGTTCCGGGCTTGATGTGCGGGTCACGACCCGAACCAACATTACTGATCCGTTCAATTGCTTTTACTCTACCATCCACGAGGTGGGCCACGGCGCCTATGAACAGAACATCAGCAGAAACTATCTGCTGACAGCTTTGGGCAGCGGTGCGTCGATGGGGGTGCATGAAAGCCAGAGCCGGATTTACGAGAACCAGATCGGTCGCAGCCGCGCCTTTACCGAATTCCTGTTCGCCCAGATGCAGGATGCTTTTGGTGACCTTGGTGTACCCGATGCCGGGACGTTCTATAAAATCGTCAACCGCGTGTCGGACGGGTTTATCCGTACCGAAGCGGACGAGTTGCAGTACAACCTGCATGTGCTGATGCGCTTTGATCTTGAGCGGGCGCTGATCAGCCACGACTTGCAGGTCGCTGACCTTGAGGCGGCATGGAACGACCGGTTCGAAGCCGATTTCGGGTATGCTGTAGACAAGGCGTCTAACGGGGTCTTGCAGGACGTACATTGGTCCGTCGGACTGATCGGATATTTCCCGACATACACATTGGGCAACGTCTATGCAGGCTGCCTGAACGAGGCGATGCGCGGGGATTTGCCGGATCTGGATGCGGATCTGGCAAAGGGGGATACCACGGCAGCGACAGGGTGGTTGCGTCAGAATGTGCAAGAACATGGCGGGTTGTTCGAGCCGCGTGATGTGATCGAAAAGGCCAGCGGGGTTGCCCCGAACGAAGCGCCGTTAATTCGATATCTGACCGAGAAATTCAGCGACCTCTATGACTTGTAGGGGTTAGGGCGGCCCACATCGAAAGGTTTGCCCGCACGGGCCGTCAGGTTCGGGGCGCCACGAGGGGCTGCCGGTTGTGCTCAGACGCGTGAGCCTTGAGCAACGGAGCCGTCATAGCGTCAGTTTGTCCTCAGGACGGACGGGGTATTCCGCCTCTTCCTTCCCGCGCATGCGCAAGGAAAAGGGGCAATTCGCCAAGGTCCGTCGGACGTCGCGTCCGACGCAGATTACTCTGCGTCGGACACTGTTTCGTCTTCGTCACCCTGATCGGCGATCCAGGCGACGCTTACCACAACTTCGTTGCGTCCTGTATCAAAGACCTTGACCCCGCCCGCGCTGCGCGAGCGGAAGGAAATTCCCTCAACCGGCACACGGATGGATTGCCCCTTGGAAGTTGCCAGCATGATCTGGTCGTCCATTTCGACGGGGAAGCTGGCCACGATCTCGCCGCCGCGCATGGCCTTGTCCATTGCGGTCACGCCCAGGCCACCACGGCCCCGCACCGGGTAGTCATGGCTTGAACTTAGTTTGCCTGAGCCTTGCGCCGTGATGGTCAGAAGCAGGTTTTCGGCCGCGGACATTTCCGCATAACGGGCCTGATCGATTGTTGCATTTGGATCGGCTTCTTCGTCTGATCCCGTTTCCGCATCATCTGCGATACCGGCCATCGCACGGCGCATCTTGAGGTAGGCGGCGCGTTCGTCGCTGGTCGCCTCAAAGTGACGGATGATCGACATCGACACGACCTTGTCAACGCCATTCAACTTGATGCCGCGCACACCGACAGACGCGCGTGAATTGAACACGCGCACATCAGTGGCAGGAAAGCGGATTGCGCGGCCAGAGTCGGTGACGAGCATCACATCGTCATCATTTGATGCGATGCGCGCGTTGATCAGCGTGGTTTCGGCATGCTCGTCTTCGAATTTCATCGCGATCTTGCCATTGCGCATGACATTGGTGAAATCCGACAACTTGTTGCGGCGCACCGTGCCGGCAGAAGTAGCGAAGACCACCTGCAGGTCATCCCATTCCTTCTCATCACGGTCCACAGGCATGATCGCGGCGATCGACACACCGGGCGGGATCGGCAGGATGTTCACAATTGCCTTGCCCTTTGAAGTACGTCCCCCCTGCGGCAAACGCCAGGTCTTGAGCTTGTAGACCATGCCGTCCGTGGTGAAGAACAAGAGCTGCGTATGGGTGTTGGCCACAAAGAGGGTCGTCACGACATCCTCTTCTTTGGTCTGCATCCCCGACACCCCTTTGCCACCGCGGCGCTGGCTGCGGAAATCGATCAATGGGGTACGTTTGATATAGCCACCTGATGTCACGGTCACGACCATGTCTTCACGCGCAATCAGATCTTCGTCGTCCATGTCACCGGACCAGTCGACAATTTCGGTGCGGCGTGGTACGGCAAACAGGTCTTTGCATTCCTGCAGCTCGTCCGAGATGATACCCATGATCCGCTCGCGCGAACCTAAAATCTCAAGGTATTCCTTGATCTTACCGGCCAGTTCTTCCAACTCGTCAGTGACTTCCTTGACACCGATCTGCGTCAGGCGTTGCAGACGCAATTCCAGAATGGCGCGGGCCTGAATTTCAGACAGGTTATAAGTGCCATCGTCATTCGCCGTGTGGGTCGGATCGTCAATCAGCGCGATATAGGGCAGGATGTCGCGGGCGGGCCAGCGCCGCGTCATCAGCTTTTCACGTGCCTCGGAGGCATCAGCGGAGGACCGGATTGTTGCAACAATTTCGTCGATGTTGGTGACGGCCACGGCCAGACCACACAAGATATGGCTGCGATCACGGGCTTTGCGCAAAAGGTAGGCCGTGCGTCTTGCCACTACTTCTTCGCGGAAATCAAGGAAGCAGGTCAGGAACCGGCGCAGGGTCAACGTTTCGGGCCGCCCGCCGTTCAGTGCCAGCATGTTACAGCCGAAATAGGTCTGCATCGGCGTAAAGCGGAACAGCTGGTTCATCACCACTTCGGCAGTAGCGTCGCGCTTTAGTTCAACAACCACGCGCACGCCGTTGCGATCGGATTCATCCTGAACATGGGCGATGCCTTCGATCTTTTTGTCGCGCGCCGCCTCGGCGATGCGTTCGATCATCGTGGCCTTGTTCACCTGATAGGGGATTTCGTCGATGACGATGGCCCAGCGGTCCTTGCGGATTTCCTCAACCCGGGTCTTGGAACGGATCACAACCGAGCCGCGCCCTTCAAGGTAGGCTTTGCGCGCACCATTGCGGCCCAGCATGATACCCCCCGTGGGGAAGTCGGGACCGGGAATATAGTCGATCAACTGTTCGGACGTTAGGTCAGGTTCTTCGATCAGCGCCAGACATGCGTCGATCACCTCGCCAAGGTTATGGGGCGGGATGTTTGTGGCCATACCAACCGCAATACCGCCTGCGCCGTTGACCAGCATGTTTGGAAAACGAGCAGGCAGAACCGTCGGCTCTTTCTGCTTGCCATCATAGTTGTCCTGAAAATCAACAGTTTCCTTGTCGATATCGGCCAGCAGATAAGCGGCAGGCTTGTCCATCCGCACTTCGGTGTAGCGCATGGCAGCGGCGTTATCGCCATCCATAGAGCCAAAGTTGCCCTGACCGTCCAAGAGTGGCAGCGACATCGAAAAATCCTGCGCCATTCGGACCAGCGCGTCATAAATCGCAGAGTCCCCATGCGGGTGATACTGGCCCATGACGTCACCGACGGGACGGGCGGACTTACGATAGGATTTATCGTGGGTATTTCCGGTCTCGTGCATGGCAAACAAAATGCGCCGGTGTACCGGTTTCAGACCGTCACGCAGATCGGGAATGGCACGCGAAACGATGACCGACATGGCATAATCCAGATAGGACGTGCGCATCTCGTGTTCGATGGTAACCGACGGGCCGTCATAGACGTACTTTGCCGGAAGGTTTTCATCATTGTTATCAGGTGTTTCTGGCGTGTCGTTCACGTTGACTGCTCGGCTTTTGATCAGGTCTATATATAGCGTTCAGATATAGCAGAGAGCGCAGATAAGGTGCAATGCCTGTGGCACCGCTGCACCGGTTTATCCCATGGTGAAGCCCCAAGGGATTGTTTTCATTGAAAAGTAAATCTTTTGTGCAAGGCTGTTGGTGCAGCAGCAAGAAAGGGAGGTCAAAATGACCCCGTCCGAGACCGAGTTGATGCTTAAAGGTTATGGGCTGACCACGGCAGAATTCTTTTACCACATGCCTGACTATACCCATGTTCTGAACAGCTATATCTGGCAGGATTACGATCTGGCACCGGATCATCCAAAGCTCTTTGAATTTGTCGAGTTCTGGCAAAAGGAAATCGACGGCCCCCTGCATTCAGTGCGTTTTACCCATCGCAAGATGATCAGCACAGGCGAGTGGCAAAACCAGGTTGGCGAATTCACCCTGCATTAAGTGCCGCAACGTCGGATGTTTTTGCGCAAGTACTCGGGATGCCCGATGGGGTAGGCTGATGCCAAATCCCGTGGGAGGGCAAAACATGCAGCGTATTCTGGTAGACCAACAAAAGATTTCCACCGTTACTCAAGACGATATTGCGACGTCTCAACTGCAACCGAAGGAGGCGCGGCTGGCGCTGGAAAGTTTTGCGCTGACCGCGAACAACGTGACCTATGCAGCGTCCGGTTTTGCCATCGGCTATTGGCAGTTTTTCCCGAGTGGTGTGGCAGGTCAGGGTATTGTGCCGGTCTGGGGCATTGGCAAAGTTGTCGAAAGCCGAAATGAAACACTTGCTGTGGGCACGCGGCTATATGGGTTTTATCCGATGGCTGAAAGCTTGGTCATCACCCCCGAAGTATCGGCGCGCGGCAATGTGACGGATGTCACCCGCCACCGCGTACAATTACCGGCAGTTTATAACAGCTATGTGCCGGTAGGTGAGACAACGCCTGAACAGGATTACATCCGCGCGCTGTTGCAACCCTTGCTGGCGACCTCGTACTTGCTGTCTGACTGGCTGGCCGACAACGGACATTTCGGCGCAGAACAGGTTATCGTCGGCAGTGCCTCGTCCAAAACGGGATTGGGCCTGTGCAAATATCTGGCCGAAGACAAAGATCGGGATTTCACAATTATCGGGCTGACCTCTGAACGCAACCGCAGCTTTGTCGAGGGGCTGGGGGCCTGTGATCTTGTGCTCAGCTATGATGAAATCGCGAAACTGCCGCATCTGCCCTCGGTCTATGTGGATATGGCGGGCAATGCCGAAGTGAAAGCCGCGTTGCACAAGCATCTTGCGGCTGACCTGAAACATTCGGCGGCGGTGGGGATCAGCCATTGGGATTCGTTTGATCCGTCCGTCAAACTAGAAGGCGTAAAGCCCGAGTTCTTTTTTGCCCCCGCCCAGATTGCCAAACGGCGCAAAGAATGGGGCGCTGGCGAAATTGACCGCCGGATCACCGCGGCCTTTATGCGATTGGCGACTGAAGCGTCAGACTGGCTGACGGTTAAAGTCCACAACGGGATGGACGCGGCGCCACAGGTGTACTCGGCCCTTGCAGAAGGCACGGCTGACCCGCGCGAGGGGCATGTGATCCGGCTGCTGTAACCTTTCAGGCGGAACAGCTGGCCCCGCCCAATACGCAGAACTTGGCGCAATGGGGGTGGTTAAGGGCAACGTCCTTTTCGGCGTCTTCCAAGCTATTGCCCAACTCGAATTCCGCAGAATAGGGCAACAGTGTGCAGGCCAGCACTGTCGGCTTTTCAGCGCCTTTACGCTTTACGACCATGCGCGACGAGGCACACATCACGGCGTCCGGGGATTTGTTCAGAATACCCCAGCAGGCCGTGGTGATCTCGGGCACTTCGATGGTCTCGTCCATTTCGGGGAAAAGTACTGTTTTGCTGGGGTCTTGCGCATCGATATCCAGATTGTGTCGGGCATAAAACGCAGCGTATCCCGCGCGGCTCTCGGCCTCGCTGTCGCCAAACACCGACCGACCGGCCACCGCCATGTTGAATCCGTTGTCGCGCAACCATTTCATGCCGTTCAGGGTTTTTTCAAACGCACCGGCACCGCGTTCGGCGTCGTGTAATTCGGCGCGGTGATGATCCACGGAAATGCGCAGCGTCAGCTTACCCGGGTAGGCCTCGTTTAGTCGCAATAATCCGTTCTGCATGGATTCGCGCATCATCGGACGCATGGCGTTGGTCAGAACCAACACGTCGTATCCGCGTGCAAGCGAGGCCTCGGTGATCTCGATCATCTGCGGGTTCATAAAAGGTTCGCCACCGGTAAAGGCGATCTCGGTTATCGGCCAATTGCGCGTCTCGATCTGGTCAAGATAGCCGCGCACATCGTCCGCGCTGATATAAACCAAGGCGTCATTGCTGGGGCTCGACGCGATATAGCAGTTCACGCATTCAATATTGCACAGGGTGCCTGTGTTGAACCACAAGGTCTGCGGATTGCGCAAAGCGACCGTCGCGCGCGCTTCGCCCTTAGCGGTCAGGGCGGGGTTCTGAAACTTGCCAAGGTTTGCTGTGCCGCCGGTGACGTCCAAATCTTTCATGACTGCTTCTCTCTCTCCCGCAACTTTTCACGGGAAAACACTTGTTTCACCGCTGTGCATGTTATCCTTTGTGCTACGGTATCGGCGGTGCGTTGAAAAGACCTGCACCATCGCTGTGCACGGCCTTGTGAACAGTGGAAATACGGCTAAGTTATCGCTAACATAGCCTGCAAAGATGAAAGACGGGGACTAAATGACCAAACTTCACGAGGGTGTGCCGCATATGGTGTCGCGTGTTATTCCTGTTGATCGTTTTGATCTGGTGATCTTTGGCGGCACAGGGGACCTGGCGCGGCGCAAGATTCTGCCGGGGCTGTTCCGGCGGTTCATTGCCGGCCAGATGCCTGCAGACGCACGCATCATCGGTGCGGCGCGTACGGATATGGACAGTGCAGGATATCGCGACGTCGTTGCCGGTGCGATTGAAGAATTCGGTGGGATAGAGGCGGTACCTGCAGACAAGCTCTCTGCATTTCTGGCACAGCTGGAATATGTGACGATTGACGCCAAGGGCAAGGCCGGTTGGGCCGAGTTGCAAGAGTTGATGAAGGGCAAGGGCTGCGTCGAGGCCTATTACTTCTCGGTTGCGCCCTCCTTGTTTGGCGATCTGGCAGAACGGTTGCAGCATTGGGGCATGGCCGATGCGGATGCCCGCATCGTGGTGGAAAAACCATTTGGTCGTGATCTGGCGACAGCCAAGGCGTTGAATGCGACCTTGGCCAAATATTTCAACGAAGACCAGATTTACCGCATCGACCACTATCTTGGCAAAGAGACGGTGCAAAACCTGATGGCTGTGCGCTTTGGCAACATGTTGTTCGAACCTTTGTGGAATGCGCAATACGTCGATCACATCCAGATTACCGTGGCCGAAACGGTGGGCGTTGGGGGCAGGGGCGAATACTATGACAAATCGGGCGCGATGCGCGACATGGTGCAAAACCACCTGATGCAACTCTTGTGCCTTATCGCGATGGAGCCGCCTTCTCGGTTTGATCCCGATGCGGTGCGTGATGAAAAGCTCAAGGTGATCCGCGCCCTTGATCCTGTTTTGCCCCATCACATCATGCGCGGGCAATACGTAGCGCAACATGGCCACGAGGATGAACACCCCGATTACCGTGTTGCAGTGGGCGATCCGCGCTCCAAGACCGAGAGCTTTATTGCGTTGAAAACCCAGATCAGTAACTGGCGCTGGTCGGGAACACCGTTTTACCTGCGCACCGGTAAACGCATGGCCGCGCGGTCGTCAGAGATTACTGTAGTTTTCAAGGAAACGCCGCATTCGATCTTTGGCGCGGAAGCGGGCCAGCATCGCAACGTGCTCTCGATCCGCCTGCAGCCCAACGAAGGCATCACTTTGGGCGTGACCATCAAGGAACCGGGGCCTGGCGGGATGCGTCTGATCGACGTGCCGCTTGATATGACGTTCAGCGAGGCTCTGGACGATGATGCGGAACATGTCGACGCTTATGAACGGCTGATCATGGATGTGATCCGTGGCAACCAGACGTTGTTCATGCGCGGCGACGAGGTTGAGGCGGCCTGGGCATGGACCGATCCGATCATCCATGGCTGGGAAGCGCGCGGCGAGGTGCCCAAACCCTATGACAGCGGGTCGGATGGCACAACGGATTCACATGAACTGATGCGGCGTGATGGCCGTGAATGGCGAAAGGTATCCCCATGAAGTTGATCGAATACGCTGACCGCGAGTTATTGGCGATGTCTGTTGCGAATATGCTGGCGGGCGAATTGCGCAGCGCTTTGGCGGTGCAGGATTACGTCACATTTGCCTTGCCCGGTGGCACCACCCCAGGCCCTATTTTCGAAATGATGAGCGGAGTTGAACTGGATTGGTCCCGGGTGCGTGTCATGTTGACCGACGAACGCTGGGTGGCGGAAGAGAACTCGCATTCCAACGCGCGGCTGGTTAAAAACACCCTGCTAACGGGGTTTGCGGCCGAGGCCCGGTTTATTCCTTATTATCGTGCAGGGCTGTCCGCCGCTGAGGGGGCGGCCGAGGTGGCGGCGACCTTGGCCGAAAATTTGCCCCTGTCGGTGCTGTTGCTTGGCATGGGCGCGGACATGCATACCGCGTCGCTGTTTCCCAGCTCCGACGGTCTTTCACTGGCAATGCGTGCTGAGGCGCCGCTGCTCTGCGCCGTGCAACCTGCGGATCAGGACATGGTGCGGGTGACATTGCCGCTGCATGTGCTGAAGGGGGCGATGTCCACTCATCTGGCGATTTTTGGCGCGGACAAGCGCGCAGCCTTGGAACGCGCCCAAAGCCTGCCACCGGAAGAAGCCCCGGTCGGGGCGTTGCTCGCCAACGCCACTGTGCATTGGGCCGCGTGATGGAGGTTTGGGACAGACTTCAAACCCGCTTTGATGCCATTGCCGACCGGCCCATTTTGGCCCTGTTCGAGAATCCAAAGCGGGCACGGACCTTTACGATCAGGACGCAGGACATGGCGTTTGATTACGCCAAGACCAATATTGACGCGGACACCCGCGCCGATCTGATCGCGCTGGCCGAGGCAGCCGGCGTTGCCGGCAAGCGCGACGCCATGTTTCGCGGAGACAAGATCAACGACACCGAAGGTCGCGCTGTATTGCATACCGCGCTGCGCCATCGTGATGATGCGCCGGTACTGGTCGATGGGCAGGACGTGATGCCAGCCATCCGCGATACGCTGACAAGAATGGCCGCTTTTGCCGATCAAATCCGCGACAGCGCCATTACCGATGTGGTCAACATCGGCATCGGTGGCTCCGATCTTGGCCCCTCCATGGCTGTCGCGGCGCTGGCGCCCTATCACGACGGGCCGCGTTGCCATTTTGTGTCCAATGTGGATGGGGCAGATATCGCGGATACCTTGCGTGGGCTTGACGCAAAAACCACGCTGGTGATTGTCGCCTCCAAAACATTTACCACCGTTGAAACAATGACCAACGCGCGCACCGCGCGCGCGTGGATGGCCGATCACGGTGGCGATCCGGCAACGCAGTTCGCCGCCCTCAGCACCGCTGAAGACAAGACGGTGGCCTTTGGCATCGACGCCGACCGTGTTTTCGGTTTTGAGGATTGGGTCGGCGGGCGGTATTCCGTTTGGGGGCCGATCGGGTTGTCACTGATGATCGCCATCGGGCCAAAGGGCTTCAACGCTTTCCTTGATGGCGCGTATGCGATGGACGTGCATTTTCGGGCCGCTGAGCCGCTGGAAAACATGCCTATGATGCTGGCGCTGGTCGGCATCTGGCACAACCAGATCTGCGGCTATGCCACCCGTGCCGTGCTGCCCTATGATGAACGTCTGTCGCGACTGCCGGATTACTTTCAACAGCTTGAGATGGAATCAAATGGCAAACGCGTCCAGATGGATGGCACAGCATCTCTCCGTCACACCGGCCCCGTGGTCTGGGGCGCAGCTGGCACCAATGGGCAACACGCGTTCTATCAACTGATCCATCAGGGGACCCGTGTGATCCCCTGTGAATTCATGGTTGCGGCCAACGGGCACGAACCGGAATTGGCGCATCATCATCACCTGCTGATTGCCAATTGTCTGGCCCAGTCCGAAGCGCTGATGCAGGGCCGGACTTTGGCACAGGCCCGCAAGAACATGCAGGAAAAAGGTCTTACCGGCGCAGAACTGGAACGTCAGGCGCAACACCGTGTCTTTGTCGGGAACCGCCCGTCAACCACCTTGGTCTATGATCGGCTTGATCCCTATACTTTGGGTCAGATCATCGCCCTTTACGAGCATCGGGTCTTTGTTGAAGGGGTAATCCTGGGCATCAATTCTTTTGACCAATGGGGGGTTGAACTGGGCAAGGAACTGGCGACTTCGCTACAGCCCGTGGTTGAAGGCACCCAAGGTGCCGAGGGCAAGGACAGCTCGACTGCTGCTTTGGTGGACTACCTGATCAGCCATCGCGACGGCTGATCAGAGGCGGCATGGCGTAGCGGATACACCGCCGTGTTCAGCTGGGGCGCCCCCTTGTTTGACCGTCAGACCTTGTGATCATAGGTCACCCACATCGTTCGGGTCGCCAACTTGTCATAAACACCGCGTCCACGATAATTGTCATCGGCGGTAATCCAGCGCACCACGGACCATCCTTTGGCGCGCGCGACCTCTGCCACGGCCTTGATCAGGGCATCGGCCGCCCCTGAACCGCGCGCATCCGGATCTACAAACAGATCATCTAGAAAACAACTGGTTGCTGCCCGCAACGGCGAGGCAAAGGGCCGGTAGTGGGTCAGGCCAATCAGCTTGCCCGTGTCATCAACTGCCACCAACCCGTTGCTTTCATGGTCAGAACTCATCAGCCAGCCGAACACGGTATCGCGCATCTGGGGCGTTTGCTCGACTTTGTAAAATGTGGCATAGCCTTGATACAATACGTCCCATTCGGCACGGTCCTCCGCCTTAATCGGGCGCGTGGTGACGGTTCTCTGATCTGTCGGCATTTCATATCCTTCCTGTGTGGCGCCATCGACGGCTATTAGGCTGGGCGAATGTTATCGGCGATGGCTAGCTTGTCAGGCCCGTCCGGTTGTTACAACACCGGCATACGGTTAGACTTGGTTCTCAGGGTTTGTGCAGGCCAAACCTGCTGTTCCCGCGTGTAGGAATAGGTGCGAAACCTGATGCATGGCAAGTCGTGGTGTAATCGTCGTCCATGCGCATTTCATGACGGTAATGAAGATGTTCCGACCGTAGCGCGATGCGTGGGGAGGCCCGTTAAGAGGTTTCTCCGAGAGACCCCATGCCTGTTCATGCCACACCCGCCACCGGCCGGCTACCCCATATAAACGGAGGAATTCACATCGTTCAAAACGTCCAGTGCGCCAGAGCCTAAACGGTCCGCGGACGCAAAGGATTGCACCGGATCAACACCTGCGACAACCTGTTGGGCAGCAGAGCGTTGCGCATGTTAAAGTAACGTCATGTCACTTGCGTGAGGCGCTTCACCCTCTGCTTGCAAGAGGCGCGTGCATTGTTCAAGCTGAGGCAAATAATTCCTTGGGAGGAGACCGCAATGCTTGGCCAAATGATGACGCAACCCCTGCTGATATCGAGCCTGATCGCCCATACCGAACGCTATCATGCCGAGGCCGAGATATATTCGGTCAATACCGGCGGTGGGGTGGAAGAAACTTCTTGGGGACAGGTGGGGCGGAACGCCCGCAAACTGGCCTCGGCGTTGACCGGTCTTGGATTGGATCCGCAGGCGCGATGCGGCACGATTGCATGGAACAACCGGCGTCACCTTGAGATATATTTTGGCGTGTCTGGCGGCGGCTTTGTCTGCCACACTATCAACCCACGCCTGTTTCCCGAACAGCTGGTTTACATCCTGAACCACGCTGAAGATAAGGTTCTGTTCATCGACAAGACGTTCGTGCCTCTGGTCGCCGCGATTCGCGACAAGCTGGAGCATCTGGAACATGTCGTTTTGATGGAAGGCGCGGATGAGGACGCCGCCAAGACCTTGCCCGGCCTGAAATTCTACGATGATCTGATTGCTGCTGGTGATGCGGATTACGCGTGGCCACATCTAGATGAACTTACAGCTTCAAGCCTTTGTTATACTTCGGGAACTACGGGGCATCCCAAGGGCGTTTTATATTCGCACCGTTCTACTGTTTTGCATTCCTTTGGTGTAAACATGGCCGATAGCCTTGGCATAGCTGCCGCCGATGTCGTTCTGCCGGTTGTGCCGATGTTCCACGTTAACGCCTGGGGCTCGCCATATGCCTGCGCGATGAGCGGCGCGCGTATGGTGATGCCGGGACCGGGCCTTGATGGTCCGTCTTTGGTGGGGTTGATTGATACCTACAAGGTGACAATCGCGCTTGGTGTGCCGACAATCTGGCTGGGCCTGTTGGGCGAGGCAAAAAAGATTGGCAGCACCCTCGACAGTCTGAAATGCACAGTGGTGGGCGGATCAGCCTGTCCGCCGTCGATGATCACCTCGTTCCGCGAAGAATTCGGCGTGGATACAGTGCATGCATGGGGGATGACGGAAATGTCGCCGCTCGGTTCGGTGAACCGGCCATTGTCCAAACACAAGGACCTGCCGTTGGCGCAACAGCACAGGCTGCGTGAAAATCAGGGGCGTCCGGTGTTTGGCGTTGAACTTGAAATCCTTGATGACGATGGCAAGCCGTTGCCCCATGATGGCAAAGCGCAGGGCGATCTGGTCACACGCGGGCACTGGATTCTGGATGCCTATTTTCGCTCAACATCCGAAGAAACCCTGAGTGACGGCTGGTTCGATACCGGTGACGTGGCGACGATGGACCCAGACGGCTATGTCACGATCAAGGACCGTTCAAAGGATATCATCAAATCAGGTGGCGAATGGATCAGCTCGGTCGAGCTTGAGAATATCGCGATTGCCCATCCCATGCTTGCAGATGCTGCCGTGATCGGCGCAAGGCACGAGAAATGGGACGAACGTCCGGTTCTCGTCGCCGTGAAAGTCGAAGGGCAGGATCCGTCGGAGGCCGAGGTGTTGAGCGTGTTTGACGGCAAGATCGCCAAATGGCAGGTGCCGGATCGAGTGGTCTTTACCGATGTTTTACCCCGTAATGCGACGGGTAAGGTCCTTAAACGCAACCTGCGCGAAGAATTCGGCAACGTTTTGATTGGCTAGGCCGATGATCGGGTGGAAAGGGGCATTATGCGCCATTCCACCGCTTCAGTCGGGGAATGCAGCGGGTGAACAGCCACGCCATGACCTTGGGCATGCCTGAACGCTGCAAGGCCTCGACACATTTGCGCTGAAACTCTGTCACGTCCACATCCGGATGGCGGAAGGCGCCGGCCTCGTAACAGATAGAGCAATAGAGACGGCTGGTGCTGCCATCCGCCTCGGTCCCGCCGCCTTGCGGGTCTTTGGCCAATGGCATCCCGCAGCTTTGGCATGCGTTTCCCATGGGGTGCTCCTTTGAAATGTTGCGTATTGGAAGACATCATTGTATAAACAATGGACCACTGTCAATGGTTTGAGGAAGATATGCGCATCGGGGAACTGGCCAGACTGGCAGAAGTCAGCCGCGACACGATCCGGTTTTATGAACGTCACGGGCTGATCCGCCCCAGTGTTGATCCGCAAGCCCCCAATAATTATCGGGTTTATCCCGAAGACGCGGTTTTGACCCTTGAGGTGATCCGCGATGCGCAGGCAGCAGGATTAAGTATTTCTGATATCACTTTGTTTTTCGGCGCATTTATGGCGCAGGATGGTGGTGGGGACGCCGACGTTTTTCTGGAGGCGAAGATCGCGGAGGTCACAGACAAGATCGTGGCCAGCCA
The DNA here is from genome assembly GCA_049794055.1 of Sulfitobacter sp. Lineage (GTDB taxonomy): Bacteria > Pseudomonadota > Alphaproteobacteria > Rhodobacterales > Rhodobacteraceae > Sulfitobacter. The sequence continues at coordinate 33,609 of JBARCL010000047.1, read as the reverse complement.
GCGGTTTCTTGCGATGTTGAGGGACACCAGACAGGCATTGAAACAGGCACCACAGGACGGTTTGGATGAAGTGAACGCCCAAGCGGACAGATCTGACAACGCGACAGAGGGGAATGCGTGACCGCTGTGTCTCCTAGCAGTATCTCTCAGGGCCGTTCCACTGTGCTGCCGAATAGCGGTCCCCATGTGCCCAGCCAACTGGCAGAACCTGTTCGATCGCATCAAGCTCTTCGGCGCTCAACACCCTTTCTGCGGCCTCAAGAATCTGGGCGAAATGCGCCAGAGACCGCGTGCCCGGAATCGGGATAACCTGATCGCCCTGCGCCAACAACCATGCGATTGCCAGACCGGCCGTCGACATTCCCATGTCAGCCGCCAGCGTCTGAAAACCCGCAATGGCGGCAATATTGGCACTGTAATTCGGCTCTGTGAAGCGGGGATTTTGCGAGAGGAACGGCAGCTCTTGCACAGCGTCAAAATCAAGGGGCGCATCGGTTAACAGCGATCTGCCCACGGGCGAGAAGGTGACCAGTGCGGTGCCCAGCGCTTCACAGGCTTGCATCAGCCCCAGTTCCGGAGTGCGTGTGGAAAGCGAGTATTCCGATTGTACCGCTGCTACAGGGTGTACTGCATGCGCACGGCGCAACGACGAGGGTGCGATTTCCGAAAACCCTATTGCTTTGGTCTTGCCGGATTTTACTAAGGCGGCCAGCGTTTCGGTCACCTCTTCGATGGGGAGGGCCGGGTCACGACGATGCACATAGTAAAGATCAACCGCCTCAACCCCCAAGCGTTTCAGGCTGTTCTCCAGTTCGGTCTCAAGGTGGTTCGCGGTGTTGACAAAAATATTGCCCGGTCCGTCCGGATTACGAGTAATTCCACCTTTGGTCGCGATAGAGAAATGATCCTTGGCCTGCGGGTTCGCGGCAAGATAGGTGCCGATCACCGTTTCCGACGTGCCCACACCATAGACATTGGATGTATCTATATGGGTGACACCTGCCGCCATCGCCGCATCAAGAATGGCGTGGCTGTTTGCTTCGTTGGTTGGTCCGTAGAAATTGGAAAAGGACATGGCCCCGATACCAATCGGATGCACCTGTGGCCCGTTCTTGCCAAGTGATCTGGTTTTCATATGGGGTTCCTTTGTCCAAAATGGTTGGTGGTTCCGTGCTAAGGCCCGGCGCGTGTTTGCCGCGATTTGCCCACTTTGTTTTCTACAGGGCCCGCGCGCCATCCAACTGGATAAGCAGGCTGGGATTTGACCGCCAGATGTTGGGTGGAGACAGGATCAGGTTCAGTATCACCGGCATCTTTCACGGGACAAGTGTTAAGGGTTTTCGCTGTGAGAACAACAGTTGAAACAAACCGCCGCAGCAGTTGCCGCAAGTTGCCACAATTTGAACATGTGTGGGCCTACCGGCGAACATCAAACGGTCTGAAAGGCCTGTTATCCTGATGTGAAGAACCTGCGCCAAAGGTGTGATGCGCAACGGACTGAAAGCGGGGCGGCAATCTAACGTCTGAGGATGATGCCATTTTCTATGGCGCATCGGTGTTACGACCGGCCACTTAAATGAAAAGAGTATTTAACATGACCCTCATACGTAAAGCACCGGACACCGTTCACGGCTCGTTCACAATTGGCCACAAAGAAAGCCGCGGCTAACCGCCTGTTATCGTGAGTGTTTGTGACCTTCGGTTTGCAAGCGCCCACCCGTTTCTGAGTTCATTTCCGTTATTGTAGGCACGCTCATCATGACAGTTTCCACTTCGTTCGGCTGTATATCAGACACAATGGTCGCAAATGTCTTTGCCGACCAATGTGGCGGTATTGCAGGCACCGCCATCAACAGCATGACCGCAAACCAGTCCGCCTCGCTCGCTATGGCGACAACGCCGAATCCGGATTTTTTCAAAAGGGGGGCGGGCATGACCGTACATCTTTCCCAACCGTCCTTGCGCCAGGCGGTCGCTTTGGTCATCGAAATCGCCCAGCAACTTGATGCAGACAGCATTCCTGCCGAAGATCGGGCAAATGCTGCCGTATCCTACGTGATCGAACGTCAAAGCTTCCCGTGGCCCTTGTCGCTACAGCGTCAGATCATGCACGAGGCGACTGCCGCTCTGGCACTGGAAGCGTTAGAAATGACAGGCGATCCTGTGCAAGAGCAAGAGCAACAGCAAGAGGTTAGCCCGTCATCGGGTTCCGCTGATGCTTCTGCCATGGCGCAGCCGGTCGAGGTCCCACAAACAGCTGTTGACCCCGAGAGGAATGCCGCATCATCCGCCGTTTCAACACCTGACGAGCCAAAACCCAAAGCGACGCTGCCCACCATAAAGAGTCCCGTTCTGGCCAAGAACGTTGAGCACCCGCCGTTGGAGGCGCTGGATTTCTCCGAACCGGAGGCAAACCCGCAGGGCGAACAGGAGTTTTTGGTTCGCAGCATTATCGAAACCGTGGCATCGGACAGAAGGCTCCATTTGCAGGTAGACGACGTACCGGGGCCAGTGGTGGAGGTGACAGCGGACACGCTTGAGCTTGGTCCGCTTGAAACCTTGCTGGCGGATGACAGCGTTACCTATGTTATGGTCAACAGCGCTGATCAGGTTTTCGTCGAACGGAACGGGAAACTTGAACGGACACAGGGGCGGTTTCGCGACGACGCGCATGTGTTCACCGTAGCCAGTCGGCTTGTCGCCGCCGGTGGGCGGCACCTTGATCAATCCGAAGCGATGGTCGATCTGCGCCTTGCTGATGGCAGCCATGTGAACATTGCTGTTCCGCCACTGGCCCTTAACGGGCCGACCATCACGATCCGCAAGTTCCCCAACGACCAGTTGAGTCTTGAAGCGCTTGTCAAGAACGGCAGTCTCAGCACTGAGATGAGCCGCTTTCTGGCGCTTGCAACCTGTCTGCGGTTGAACATTCTTGTGTCGGGCGGCGTTGGATCAGGCAAAACCGTGCTGTTGAACGCCTTGTCCGGATCCATTCCCGACAGGGAACGTATTGTGACCATCGAGGATGTTGCCGAATTGGGTTTCCAGCCAGAGCATGTCGTCAGGTTTGAAACCCGTGCTCCCAGTCTTGATGGCACTGGCGAAGTTACCGCACACACCCTTTTGCGCAACGCTCTGCGGATGCGGCCTGATCGCATTATCATCGGTGAAATACGTGGCCAGGAGGCTCTGGGCCTGTTGCAGGCAATGAACACGGGTCACGATGGATCCATGAGCACACTTTACGCCAATTCCCCAACCGATGCCTTGACCCGTATCGAAAACATGGCCGCACTGGCCCGTTTTACACCGCCTGCCGACGTTGTGCGCCGCCAGATTGCCGATGCTGTGCAGCTGATCGTGCAGGTCGCGCAGATGCATGATGGGCAACGCCGCGTGATCTCGATTTCAGAACCGACAGGCCTGTCGGGCGATGTTATCGCGCTGCAAGATCTGTTTTCTTTTCAGATTGATCCCGAAAGCAGCCACACCAAGGTGATCGGCAAACATGTCTATTCCGGACACCGTCCCGGTTTTGCCGACCGTGCGGCCGATTTCGGCATGGCGGACGCGCTCAATTCAATTCTGGGAACGAAGTAACGTCAAGATTGCGCAGACCAGGACAAACCCGGAAACCTGAATGTGGGACATGGGCATGTTCTGTGCGTGTTCTCACATGGCTCTGCGTCTCGGATGCGGGTCCGATGGGCTGCAGGCCTGTCTTACGGATACCGCATCGCTGACATCGCGGTTTCCAAAGGTGCGGCGGCATGGCCCAGGGCCTGACATGTTGAACGGCGAAACGGCGGGCGTGCTTGTCTGTTGACAAGAGTCACATGGTGCATATCATTCGTATGCAAACAATCAAAGGCGCTACGCCCGTGTCCTATCATCGTCCGACCGATCTGACATCTGCCTTGTCCCTCATGTCAGAGGCTGGACAGGTTGTGATTGCGGGGGGAACAGATGTTTTTCCGGCGATGCAACAGGGGCTAGGTGCCAAGAGCCTGCTAGATCTGACTGCTGTGCGAGACCTTTGCTGCATCGAAAGCTCTGAACGAGGCATCCGCATCGGTGCCGCCGTGCGCTGGAGCGATGTAATTAAGGCCGATCTTCCGCCTGCCTTTGACGGGCTGAAGCAGGCGGCACGACAGGTTGGCAGTGTCCAGATCCAGAATGCCGCAACACTGGCCGGCAATTTGTGCAACGCCTCGCCGGCGGCGGATGGCGTACCGCCACTGTTAACCCTGGAAGCCTCTGTTGAAATTGCCAGTGCGGCCCGCGGAGTGCGGCTTGTGCCGCTTGATGCCTTCATTCTGGGCGTCAGACAGACCGCGCTGCAACCGGATGAAATCATGACCGCTCTTGTGATACCTCCGCCACCGTCAGGGGCGGGGTCTCGTTTCGAAAAGCTGGGCAGCCGGGCATATCTGGTGATTTCCATTGCGATGGTTTCGGCGCTTGTCGTGACGGATCCGGCAGGGCGGATCACTTTGGCGCGGATCGCGGTCGGGGCCTGCTCTGCGGTTGCGCAGCGACTCCGAAGGCTTGAGATTTCCTGTATTGGTAAATCTCCCGAAGAGGTCATTGTGACCCCCGATCATCTGGCGGATTTGACCCCGATTGATGATGTGCGCGGATCAGCAGCCTATCGGCGGGACGCGGTGGGGGAGCTGTGTCTGCGCGCTCTGAAAGGGGCGGCAAAATGAGCGATATTCGATTTAGTTTGAACGGCAAAGCGGTCTCAGCGCGGCCTGCTACGGGTGAGAGGTTGTCGCAAACCCTGCGAGAGACCCTCGGCGCGCGTGACGTCAAAATCGGGTGTAACGCAGGTGATTGCGGAGCCTGTACGGTGCTGCTCGACGGGCAACCGGTCTGTGCCTGCCTGACACCAACGCAGCAGGTTTCGGGGCAAAGTGTTGAAACCCTTGCCGGATTATACATTGCCGATCCCTTGGCGCAAATGCTGGGAGAACGGTTTCAGGATCACGGTGCCGCGCAATGCGGGATTTGCACGCCGGGCATGATGGTCGCGGCCGTTGCCTTGTTGCGCGACGATCCGTCGCCCTCGCAAGACGCGGTGAAAGATGCGCTTGGCGGGGTTCTTTGCCGGTGCACGGGGTATCGCAAGATTATGGATGCGGTGATGGGGGTTGCTGTGGGTCTTGGCAGTGGGACGGGTGCGGTCGGTGACAGCATCCGGCGCTTGGACGGGGCGGACAAGGTCGCCGGGGTCGAGCGTTTCAGCGATGACGTAGCCCCTGAAGGAACGCTTGAAATTCTAATCGTCCGCGCCCCTTTCGCGCGCGCGGGCTTCCGGTTCGGAGATCTTGAAAAATGGGTCGCCGAGACAGCGGGAATCGCGGCTGTTCTGACGGCGGATGACGTGCCCGGGCGCAATATTTTCGGCGTGATCCCGCAGTTTGTGGACCAGCCGGTTTTTGCTGAAACCGAAGCCCGTTTTCGCGGCGAAGCAGTTGCTGCTGTGGTCGGCACGCCGGGCGCGATCAAAGCCATCTCGCCCCTGCAATTCCCCGTCACATGGTTTGACCTACCGGCTGCGACGGATATTCACGCGGCCCAAGACACGCGGACCGCAAGGTTGCATGATGACCGTGCAGGCAATGTCATGTGCGGTGGTCTTGTACGCTGCGGCGACGCGACAGCGGCGTTGGAGCGGGCGCATGTTGTGGTGGAGGGCCACTTCAAAAGCGGCTTTGTCGAACACGCCTATATCGAACCCGAAGCGGGGTTTGCACAGATGGTTGGCGACCGTGTCGAGGTTTACGCAGGCACACAGGCGCCGGTTATGGACCGTGACAGTCTTGAGATTATTCTGGGGCTGGATGCGTCGAAAATCCGTATCGTACCTACAGGGATCGGCGGCGGCTTTGGCTCCAAACTTGACCTTTCGGTACAACCCTATCTTGCCTTGGCCACGATAAAGACAGGCAAGCCGGTTCGTTTGACCTATAGCCGAACGGAATCGATGCAAAGCACGACGAAACGGCATCCATCGGATATTCATCTGCGGATCGGAGCGGACAGCGCTGGCAAGATTTGCGGCTTTGATTTTTATGGCGCATTCGACACCGGCGCCTATGCCAGTTGGGGGCCGACGGTCGCCAACCGTGTACCGGTGCATGCTTCCGGTCCCTATCAAATCGCCGATTACCGCGCGGAATCCAAAGGCATCCATACCAACAATCCGCCCGCTGGTGCCTTTCGCGGGTTCGGGGTGCCGCAATCAGCGATTGCGCAGGAAAGCCTGTTTGATGTGCTGGCAGAAAAGCTGGGAATGGACCCATTAGAGTTTCGCGTACTGAATGCGTTGGGCAATGACAGTCCCACTGTGTGCGGTCAGGTATTTTCGCAAGGTGTCGGTATCGGCAAATGTCTGGAGAGTCTTCGGCCTGACTGGACCGCCGAACGTGCTGCCGCCGAGACCTTTAATGCAACATCGGCGACCTACAAACGTGGTGTGGGTATCGCGGCAGGCTGGTATGGTTGTGGCAATACGTCTTTGCCTAACCCTTCGACGATCAAGTCGGGCGTCACCCCGGATGGCACCATCGTGTTGCATCAGGGGGCGATGGACATCGGGCAGGGGGCCAATACCGTCATCGCTCAAATCTTTGCCACGGCCCTCGGAGTGCCGGTAAATGCACTGCATCTGATTGGTCCTGACACCGACGTAACGCCGGACGCGGGTAAGACTTCGGCGTCGCGACAAACCTATGTTTCCGGTGCTGCAGCGCGGTTATCCGGTCTGGCGTTGCGGGCAATGGTGTTAAAGCGGATGAACGTGTCTCCGGGGGCGGTACTGTCTTTTGCCAGGGGGCACGCCTTGGCCCAAGACGCTGGCAAGACCCATACGCTTGATCTTGGTTTGCTTGAGATCGACGCAGATGGTTTTGTTTTCGGTGCCACCGAAACTTACGACCCTCCTACCAGGCCATTGGACGGCGACGGGCAGGGCGCGCCCTATGCGCAATTCGGCTATGCCGCGCATCTGGTGGTGGTCGAGGTGGATACAAAGCTTGGCACCGTCAAACCACTGAAATTTACCGCCGCCCATGATGTCGGCCAAGCGATCAACCCGCTGCTGGTCGAAGGGCAGGTGCAGGGCGGCATTGCCCAAGGGTTGGGGATGGCGCTGATGGAGGAATATATTCCCGGTCGTACGGAAAACCTGCATGACTATCTGATCCCGACCATCGGTGACATGCCACCGGTCAAGACGATAATTATTGAAGAGCCCGATGCGCATGGACCTTACGGTGCCAAGGGTTTGGGTGAACATGTGCTGATCCCGACAACGCCCGCGATCCTCAATGCAATATACGCAGCAACCGGTGCGAGGATCACCAAGGTGCCTGCAACACCTGCGGCAGTTCGCGCAGCGATCAAAGGGGTCGAGTCATGACCAGTCCTGAAAGCACCAGGCCCGAAAAAATCCGTTGCGATGCCTGTCCGGTCTTGTGTTTCATTGCTGATGGAAAATCCGGCGCCTGCGACCGCTATGCGAACCATGCAGGTGATCTGGTCCGGCTGGATCCGCTGACCGTAGTTGGGACAGCAGGTGTGCCGTTGGTGCCCTTTATGAAAGACACGATCGCGTGGGACGGTGACATCGTCAAGGGCAGTAGGCCTTTCATCACCGCGGTGGGCGCTGGTACCACTTATCCCGATTACAAACCGGCCCCCTTTATCGTCAGTCAGGATATCGATGGCGTCGATATGGTGACGGTCGTGACCGAAGGTATTTTCAGTTATTGCGGGGTGAAAGTGAAAATCGACACCGACCGCCATATTGGTGATGAACGCGATGTCGTCTATGCGCAGGGCGAGGCGATCGGCCATGTGATGACCTCGGAATATGGTTCGAAAATGTTGTCATTGGGCGGCGTCGAGCATCTGACCGGCGGATCCAAAAAGGAAGGCCGCGCCACTTGCGCCGCACTTCTGGCTTTATGCAACCGCGAGGCTGTGACGCTAAGCATTGGCGAGACGGATCACGCAACTGAAGTCATTGTGCAAGCGGGACAAGCCCCCGTGATCAATGGAGATACAGAACGCCTGATGCGGGTCGGATGTGGATCTGCGACGATCGGGATGTTCGCCAAGCAATGGCTTGAACATGTCGACGATGTGGTTGTGGTGGATGATCATATTACCGGCGTTTTGTCCGAACATGAGGCGGGCAAGCAGTTGGACCTGCCCGGGACGGGGATCAAGATCAAAGGGCGGCGCTCAACACCCGGACGTTATTTTCAGGTAGCCGCTCCGGGAACCGGTTGGGGCGGCACCGATATTGACGATCCGCTGACCATTCTGGGGCCCTTCAACCCTAAAGTTGCGCGGGAAGGCATGCGTCTGTTGATGGTTTCTACCACGGGCGAACAGTTTGCCTATTACGAGCTGGATGGTGATCTTGAACCCCAACCGCGCGACCTGCCGGATGCTCTGCGGAAATCTACCGAATTGATTGCCGAAAATTGCGAACCATCGGTCTGCTCGGTCCTGTTCATGGGCGGCGCAGGCGGCAGCCTGCGGGCCGGGGTGACCGAAAATCCGGTGCGCCTGACACGGTCGGTCAAGGACGCGATGACCCATGTGTCCTGTGGCGGGGCAAGAACCTATGTTTGGCCGGGCGGCGGGATCACTGTCATGGTGGATGTGCTGGACATGCCCGAAGGATCGTTCGGCTATGTGCCGACACCTGCGCTGGTTGCTCCGATCGAATTCACCCTCAGGGCCAGCGATTACGTTGCCTTGGGCGGGTATGTCGATCAGGTGCGGCCGGTCGAGCAGATCGACATGGCATCGGCGCGGCGCATACCAAGGCGGGCGCAGGGGCATGATCCTTTGTTGGCAAAATATTACAGCTGGTCCAAGGATGGCGCCGACTGATGGGGCCGACAGCGCAGATACTCGGGGACCGCCTGCATCTGCAGCATGGACCGATTGATTTGATCATCGGGGCGGATGGTGCGCGGGAACAGGCTTTTGCGGCGGCGCGCGCGCGGTTCGAAACTGTGCTTGAGGAACTGGTTGCCGAGCTTGATTTGCTGCGTACCCCCATCGGGCCGGAAACGCCGCACCCTTTGGGCGAAACTGCACAGCGGATGATGGCAGCGGGCAAGGGATTGGCCGGGACAGGGTTCATCACCCCGATGGCCGGCGTTGCCGGCGCGGTGGCCGAAACCGTTCTGCAGGCGATGACCCATGCTGCAGACCTGTCGCGGGCCTATGTCAACAATGGCGGCGATATCGCTCTGTATCTGAGCCCAGGAGCCGCGTTCAAGATGGCCATGGTGGGTCATGATGGCACGACATTGGGGCACATCCGGATCAGCCATAAGGACACCATACGCGGGATCGCAACCAGCGGGCGGCACGGGCGCAGCCTGAGCCGCGGTATCGCCGACAGCGTCACGGTTCTGGCCGCCACAGCAGCCACGGCAGATGTCGCAGCGACTCTGATTGCCAACGCTGTCGATGTGGCGGATGACCCGGCCATCCGCCGTCAGCGCGCCTGTGACCTTGACGAAACCTCTGATCTTGGTGCGCGGCTGGTGGTTACAGGATGCGGACAGCTGAGCGCCAACGCAATCGAAACGGCCCTTTCCAACGGGCAGGCCCTTGCCCAAAATTTCACCACGAACGGTTACATCAACGGTGCCTGTCTTTTCTTGCAAGGACATCCGCGCGTCATTGGTCACAGCCCCGTCACACTTTCACAAGGAACACCCGAATATGCATAAAGTCCTTCTACGCAAAACGGTTCTGTCCGTTGAAGAGATATTTCACGAAGGCGGGCCGGTGGCAGACAAGCCCCTGATGCGTGGTTCTATCATGGCAATCATCAAGAACCCGTTTGCCGGTGCTTATGTCGAGGAAATTGAAGGGTTTCAGGAGGACCTCAAACCGCTTGGCCTTGAGATGGCCATGAAACTGGCAATCGCTTTGGGGGGTGCGGGCGTTATCGAAGCGTACGGCAAGGGCGCCATCGTGGGGGCCGCAGGCGAGGTTGAACATGGTGCCCTCTGGCATGCGCCGGGCGGCTATGCGATGCGCGAACTGCTGGGCGATGCCAAGGCGATCGTGCCCTCGACCAAGAAGGTCGGTGGCGTTGGTGCACGGCTGGACGTGCCGCTGACCCATACTAACGCCTCTTATGTACGCAGCCATTTTGACGCGATGGAAGTGGGCTGCAACGATGCGCCCAAAGCGGACGAACTGGCGTTCATCCTGGTGATGAGCACGGGTGCGCGTGTTCACAACCGCGCAGGCGGACTGGCCGCTTCCGCGATCAAGGGCGAGGACGGATTGCGATGACAGCGAAGATCAGAAAGATTGCGGTGAATGTCGAAGAAACCCATCTTGAAATGGGGCGGGCGATTTCTCCACCGACGCGCAAGGCCGTCGCAGTTGCGGTGATCGAAAACCCTTTTGCAGGCTCTTATACCGAGGATTTGACCCTGTTGATGGACATCGGTGCGGAATTGGGTGCGCTTCTGGGTAAAAGATGCGTGGACGCGCTTGGCATTTCACCACAAGACGCTGAAAGCTATGGCAAATCGGCAATGGTTGGCGAAAACGGCGAACTTGAACACGCCGCTGCTATCCTGCATCCGAAACTGGGTGCGCCCTTGCGTCTGGCCGTGGAAAAAGGGGCGGCGCTGGTGGCCTCATCCAAGAAAATGGGCAGCCCCGGTCAGGTTTTGGATGTCCCCCTGGGTCACAAAGACGCCGCGTATGTGCGTAGCCATTTCGACGGTATCGAGGTGCAGCTTAATGATGCACCCCGCGCCAACGAGATCATGGTCGCAGTGGCCGTGACGGACAGTGGCCGCCCATTGCCGCGCGTTGGCGGATTGACCCACGCAGACGCCGAGGGCAAGGACGGGTTGCGGTGAGCACAGAGCAAGACAGCTATGTCCTTGATGACCAGATCGGGTTTTTGCTGCGCCTTGCCAGCCAGCGCCATTCGGTGATTTTTCAACGCAATGTGGTGGGCAATCTGACGCCGACACAATTCTCGACGCTTGTCCGGATATCAGAGCAGGGCGGCGTGTCACAGAACCATCTTGGCCGTCTTGCTGCGATGGACGTGGCAACGATCAAAGGCGTGGTTGACCGGCTTAAGGCCAAGGGATTGGTGCAGACCCAAGCGGACCGGGCGGACAAGCGACGGATGTCGATCTCGCTGACCGCTGCGGGACTTCAGATGATAGAGGCCTTGAAAACCTCAGGGCATGAAATCAGCCGCGTGACACTTGCCCCCTTAAGTGAGACGGAAAGTCAGGCGCTCATTACCTTGCTTAAGAAAATCACCTGATGGGGGCTGACCCTAAACTTTAGCCTTTGAGCGTGATGCGCTAAATCGCTTATGCCATTTTTGATAGGGGCGCTCCAAATGCACTGTCGCAAGATAGCTGATTATGATCACCGTGCCTAACATCGCGCATAGGCCGATTTGCGAGCCATAGATATTCACGCCGGTCAAAACCTCGATCCCCTTACCAAGGATCGAGAAATAGAGGATGTGGACAAGATAAAGGATGTAGGAACTGTCGCCCCATGTCTCCAGCATTTTCATATCTCGAAGTGCAAAGCCGAGCGCACCATAGATCAGCAGGGCCGAGGGGATGCCCGCCACGATCTCGCGTCCGAAAGGGCCTGCGCTTACATCACCACTTAGCAGACATGCCACGACGCCCACCCCCCCAAGAACAAGGGCTGAGGCATGCAGCTCGAATGAGTCAGGCCCTGAAGATATGAAACGCATGGCTATGAGGATGCCAAAGAGAAACTCCAGAACCGCCGTGTGCAAGGAAAGAAGAAGCCAAATCGGCTTGTCCGCCACAAAGGTGAAGGCCTGAGAGAGGAGAACCCAGAGGACCATTACCATGACAAGCCGTCGCGCACCGCCGCCGAAAAACGCCAAGGCGAAAACCCCGTAGAACAGGATTTCAACGGACAAGGTCCAAGCGATGGTGATCACGTGGTCGGGATATGGCAACAAAAGGTAAGAGACGACGAGACTTTGCAGGTCGGGCAATTTGCTGCGGTCGCCCAGAACGGCGGCAAAGGCCACAGCAGCAAGTATGTAGAGGCTCAGGATTGCCCAGTAAGGGGGCATGACCCGCCAAAACCGGGCTTGGACGAAGCCGCGCCACGACAGATTTGTTCGGCTTTGCGAGACGTAGAAGATGATAAAGCCACTGATGACAAAAAAGATGTCGACCCCGATTTCACCGCCAGCAAAGATGCGAAACAGCAACGGATCAAACCCTTCTGCAACCGCAGCGGCATAGAGATGGAACCCTGCAACAAGTGTGGCTGCAAATCCGCGCAATATCTGAAGGCTAACAATTCTTTGCATCAATCATACGCCTCCATCAGATTTTTTTCACGTATTGCAGCGGCGTAAAAACCTTTTCCAATGCTTAGACAACTTCCGGCAACCTGTTGGCTGGTGGCGTATTCCGGCTGCGCGTGGATGTAACCTTGCCGTCAATGATTGTCATGCCGACACCAGGCAGGTTGCCCTGGCTGACAGAGTCCAACATCGACTTACCCGGAGCATGCTGCGCCTGATCCATCAGAACAAAATCGGCACATTTACCGACCTCGATCAGCCCTGTGTCCAGCTCTCGCTGGCGCGCTGTATTGCCATTGCCAAAGCAGAACGCCTGTTCAGCCGGCACATTACCAAAGGCCGACAACATCGCGATCATCCGCAGGATGCCCAAGGGCTGTACGCCTGATCCAGCAGGCCCGTCGGTGCCCAAGATCACCTGATCCAGCTTGCCCAATTCCCGCGCCGCATTCAGCGCCAGAACAGCGGAGCGTTCGTTGCCGTTATGCACAATCTCGAATGCCGAAGAACAATTTTCGCACAGGCACAGGATTTGGTCATCAGGCAGGGCGGAATGGCCGCCGTTGATGTGGCCGATTACATCGGTGCCGGTTTCCATCACCATATCTGCATCAATCAGCCCCGATCCGGGGATTGACGGGCCGCCGGTGTGGATCGTGCTTTGCATGCCGTATTTGCGGGCCCAACTGACCATCTGTTGTGCGGTTTTGCCATCTTTGACGGTGCCAAGGCCGACTTCGCCCAGCAGTTTGACGCCCGCTTCGGAAAGGTCTTTGAAATCCTGCTCGACCATGCCTTGTTCGATCACCGGTGCACCGGCGTGGACCTTCACACCCGAAGGGCGAAAGTTCTCGTACCAACGCTGCGAGGCGATCGCCATGGCTTTGAGGCCGACGATATCTTTCGGACGGCCTGGCATATGGACTTCGCCGGCCGAAATAAGTGTGGTAACACCACCGTGTAAGGTACTGTCAATCCAGCTTAATTGCTGTTGGCGCGGGGTGTAGTCTCCAACCACAGGATGCACATGGCTGTCGATCAGACCGGGGGCCAATGTGACGCCTTTGGCGTCGACAGCTGTCGTCGCACCGTCCGTATCAAGATCTTTCTCGGCACCCCATTCGGTGATTTTGCCATCTATCGCGATAAGGCAATCGCCATCAAATATTGGCTCTTCCAGCTTGCCTGACAGGATCATGCCGATGTTCTTGATGACCAGTTTATCGCCGCCGGTTTTATCACTCATGACTCATCCTCCGTTTCAGTTTTTAAACTCCCAGATACCGTGCAAGCATCCCGGGGTCGTTTTTCAGATCGGCTGCGGTTGCAGCCGCAACTGAAATGCCGTTTTCGATGAAGACAACGCGGTCAGCAACTTGCAGCACCGCATCCACTCTTTGTTCAACAAGAACAATGGCAAAGCCCTCGGACTTCATCTTCAAGATGACGTCGCGAATGAGCGCGATCATGGAGGGCTGCAAGCCTTCGGTGGGTTCGTCAAGCAGCAACACCTTTGGGCGCAGACACAGGGCCCGGGCTGTCGCCAGCATCTGTTGTTCACCACCAGACAGGGTGCCGGCCATCTGTTTCAGACGTTCGCGCAGGCGCGGAAACATTTCAAGCACCCATTCCTTGGTGTCTTTGCCCATGCCGCGGGTCATCAGGCCGATTTCAATGTTTTCGTCGACCGTAAGTTCCGGAAACAGCCGTCGGCCTTGCGGAATATAGCCGATGCCACGGCGCGGGATATCGTGGGCCGGCAGGGCGACAAGGTCTTCGCCTTCCAGTGTCACGGCCCCCTCAGAGATCGGCAGCAGACCCATGACCGACTTGAGCGTGGTGGTCTTTCCAGCACCATTGCGACCGAGAAGGCACATTATTTCAGAAGGTTGCACGTCAAAGCTAACCCCTCTCAGGGTTTTAACATTGCCGTAGGCCGCGTGGATATCCTTGACTTCAAGCATCGGTTTTACCCAGATAAGCCGCTTGGACAGCAGCGTTTCCGCTGATCTCTTCCGGTGTGCCACTGGCAAGAACGTGGCCTTGATCCAACACGGTGATCCAGTCCGCTGCCTCCATTACCACGGTCATGTTATGTTCGATCAACAGAATTGTTGTTTGCCCGGCAAGTGATTTGATCAGATCGATAAAACCTGCCACTTCAGATTCCGCGAGCCCCTGCGTTGGCTCGTCAAGGATAAAGACACGCGGTTCCTGCACAAGGCCCATAGCGATTTCCAGCAGGCGTTGATGGCCATAGCTGAGGTCGCCTGCGATCTGATCTGCCCGGTCGGCGATATCCACCATGACAAGCGCCTGATTGATCTTCTGTCTTAGCAGGGCCGGATCCTTGCCGAACAACCGTCGCGCCGCGATAGCGACGTTTTCATGCACGGACAGCCGCGGAAAGATCGACGTTATCTGGAAGGTATAGGCGATGCCCAGCTGGATGCGCTGATGCGCGGGTAGGGCGCTGATGTCTTGGCCCTCGAACAGCACCTGGCCCCGTGTTGCCGGGGTGCGCCCGCTGACCATACCAACAAAAGTGGATTTGCCAGCGCCATTGGGGCCGATCAACGCGGTGATCTTGCCGATCGGCAGTGCGAAATTCACGTCTGAATTGGCAGTGATGCCGCCGTAGACCTTGGTCAGGCCCCTGGTTTCCAGTATGTTCACGGCAACCATGGGAACACCCGTTTGCGCAGCTCGCCCATCAGGCCTTGGGGTGCGAACATGGTCAGCAGCACCAGTGCCACGCCCGCGATCAACATATAGGCGGTGGTCACGGAGCTGGAGAAATCAATAAGATAGAACATGAAGAAGACGCCAAGCAGCGGCCCAATGGTGGTGCCCGCACCTCCTAGAAGAACCCAAAGAAGCGGGAAGATGGAGTATTGCACGGTGGCAAAAGTAGCGCCGACATAGCCAAAAAGCATGGCATAGGCGGCGCCCCCGATGCCCGAGATCAGGCCAGAGAGGATCATCGCCTTGAGCTTGTGGGCCCCGGTGTCATAGCCCAACATTTTGGCGCGCTCTTCGTTCTCGCGGATGGCGACCAATGTATGGCCAAACGGGGATGCGATAACGCGGGCAAGCGCCAGAAAGCAGGCAGAGAACAGGAGGAGCGCAGTGACATATCGCGCACCCTCGGTGGTGAGGTCGATTCCGAATAACATGCGTTCTGCTGATTGGATCACAAACCCTTCGTCGCCGCGTGTGTAAGTGCCAAAGTAAAGCACGACGAGATAGGCGGTTTGCGCGAACATCAATGTGACAATCATGAACGCAACCCCACTGGTGCGCAGGGCAAGGAAACCGGTAACAGCGGCCAGCGCCGTGGCGCAAGCCATACCGATGAGGAATGCAACGGGCAGGGGCAAGCCGCCGAGGTTTACCGATAGGCCAAAGCCGTACATTCCGGCGGCAAAAAACATCGCATGACCAAGGCTAAGCAAGCCGGTGTAGCCGAACAGAATGTTGAACCCCATGGCATAGATCGCCAGCACCATGATCCGCGACAGGTTGCCCGAATGGTAGGGCGGCAGGATAAAAAATAGCGCGACCAATGCGGCAAGAACTGACAGATGCAGTATCGTGGATTTGGTGTTGATCCTCATGTCACGGGTTTGCCGAACAGGCCCTGTGGTCGCCAGACAAGGACCATGGCAACAAGAAAGGTTGCGATGATCTTGGCCACAGTGGGTGAGAAGAAGACAGAGATAATGCCGTCGCTCATCCCGATGAGAAGGGCGGCGACAACGGTGCCGGGCAGGCTGCCAAGGCCGCCGATGATCACAACGATGAACGAGAGGAGCAGCGGGTCCGCGCCCATCAGATAATGTGCCTGCTGGATCGGGACCACAAGGACAGCACCAAAGGCGGCAAGGGCCGCCCCCAGACCAAACACCATCGAATAGACCCGTCCGACCGGAATGCCAAAAGCCTGGGCGGTTTCGCTGTCTTGTTGCGTCGCCCGCATGATCAAGCCGATTTTGGTGCGGGTAATCAGCAGCCAGAGTGCCACAAGGACCACGGCGGCCGCCGCGATGACAAAGAGTTTGTAGCTGGTGGTGCTGAGGCCCCATGGCCAATACATCGCAAAACCCGCGTCGCCGAATTCGAACCACGGCAGCGCGAGGCGGTCATTGAACGGCGGCTCAACTGGTCGCGCGTCCGGACCAAAGGTCATCAGTGTGGTTTGCTGGATGATGTAGAGCAAGCCGATGGTGGCCACGATCGTGCGATCCGGATCGTATTTCAGGTGTTTCAGGATCACGCGATCCGCCGTCGCGGCAATTACCCCGACCAGAAGGGGCGCAACCATCAATGCCGCGATAAAGCCAACCGCCGGATGTCCGCCCAACAGCGACGTTACATACCACGCCAGAACCGCGCCCAGCATGTAGAATTCACCATGCGCCACGTTGACGACGCGCATGACACCAAAAACGATGCTCAGCCCCATGGAGGTCAGCACGAGCACCGAAGCAATGACCGCCCCCTCAAGGGAGGCGAGCATCAGATGTGGACCAAATTCCATTCTACGGGTTTGATTTCAAACGGCTTAGAAGGGTTGTGTCGTATAATCGACTTCGTCTTCGTACATGCCATCCTCGATTGACGCGGTATGTTCCACCTTCAGCATCCCTTCGGTAACCCGCGAGATATACTGCTGGCCAAAGACCTGATGCGTCTTGCCGTTGAACAGCTTTGGCCCTTGGGGATGATCCAGCGAATGGGGCATATCGGTCATGGCCTCGACAGCTTCGATGAGTTTGGCACGGTCAGCAGGGCCCTGGTACCCCGACGTCTCCATACCGGCCTTGATCACGTTCAGGGTTTCCCAGCAACCGAACATATGGGCGTAGGTCGACACATCTTTGGGGTCGTCCAGTGACGCCCCGCGGTCGTCCACGCCTACGGCCGCGCGATAGGCCGTATCAAACTCGGAATTGCCTTCCTGTGCGTGGCGCGGATTGCCTTCCCAGAAATACGTCCCTTCAAGAAACTCAAGGCCAGGGCTTTGGATATCCACAGCTTCAAGACTGTCGATAAAGCCGAAGATCTCAGGGCGCGAAGGCCCGAAAAACTCTCCCAACTCTTTCACAAAAGTCAGGACTGCAGGGCCGACCATGACGTGATACACAACGTCGGTGTCGCGCGGAATTTGCGGGAAATAGCGGGTGAAGGATGTCTCGGACGGCGGAACAGCGATTTTTGCGACAACTTCGCCGCCTTGCGCCTCGATCGCAGCCGAAAAGAAATCACGGTGGTCATGGCCAAAGGCGAAATCGGGAAAGATCATCGTAACTTTCTTGCCCAGATTATTCGCCACAAACGGTGCCATCGACTGCACCTGGCTTTTCACATCGGTGATGCCGGGTTGCAATGTATAGCGATTAAGCATGCCTGACGCGACATGGTGACCTTCGGAAACCACGAAATAAGGTAGCTTCAATTCACCCGCACGGGGGGCCGAGCCGATAACCACATGGCTGAACAGGGTGCCAAAGGCCACATCGACCTTGTGCTGGTTGGCAAATTTCTCAAGCACTTCCGCGCCACGTTTGGGGTCGGTGCCGTCATCTTCTATCACCACCTCGACGGGGCGGCCATTGATCCCGCCTGCGTCGTTGATCCGTTTTACGGCGGCTTGGGTCGTGGCATCGTACCAACGCCCGTAGGCTGCACCGATGCCGGTGGCATGCTTTTGGAAGCCGATCTTGAAGGGGGCCGCGCTTTGCGCTTGGGCAAAGCCAAGACCGCCGGGCAGTGCGCCAGTGGCAAGCAGCGCCCCCGCACCAATGCCTTTCAAGGCGGTGCGACGGTTCAAGTCAGTCTTCTTGGATGTTCCGTTGGACACAATATTTCTCCTTTGGAGTACGGTGAGCATGTTTTCGGAGCGTTGATTTATATTGTTCGCACACGAATGATCTGTCCAGAACTTTCTAAACGTTCATGCGCCACGGGGTGTCGACAACAGCCACAGTCCAAACATCGTGTATAAGATCATCAGGATACTGAGGAACAATTGAATAAGGATCAGATCCCGGCGCGTGTGGGCGAACCGGCCCGATAAATGATGTGCCATAGCTATAGAGACTATATGCGAGAAGACAACGGCACCGACGTTGATCAACAAGATCGGCCTTACAGTTTCTGTGCTGTTTAAAAAACCTGTGGTGACGCGAAAATCACCCAGCCCAAACAGGTTCCAACCCCGCGCCAGAGGATCCCCCAGAGTAGCCGCAAGGTACTGTATTTGAACAAGAAAGGATACAAAATAGTGGGCGAAATGATAACCTAAGGCAATAGGAAGGATGGTGATGGCATAGGTGCGAAAGGCGGTTGAAAAGGCGACAAGCCCCAGTGTTCCGAAACGTCTGGCAAGAATGAGCCCTGCAAATATGCTTGCCGCGTAAAGGAAAATGATTGTCGTATTGGCGACAATCAATCCGATGGCAGAGGTCCAGACCACAGCAGATCGGCCCGGAAACTCCAACGGATTTATGCCAATCTGTCCCAGCCACCAAAATGTCTCGCGTAGACCGTCAAAACTGCCTGAAACCAGAATGGTCAGACAGAACATTGCGCGTGCTGTGTCCAGTGGAGCAAGGGCAAAGCTGGCCCAACCGGCAATACCCACACGGATTTCCCCCTCACACTGGATGGGGCGCAGGGACGCAATGAGACGGAACAGGACCGAAAAGCATTCCACATTTCTGGCCCAGATTGCAGGGCCAAACAGAACCATACCGATAAGGGTGAACAGCCAGTAAAGTAGCGCAAATGTCGCCAGCCGGTCAGGATCGCTTGGGGCGATATCGGCCAGCAGGAACAACTGAAACAGCACGAATATGACAAGCGCAGGCCAGGCGCCCAATCGGGCAGGGTAGGTCAGAAGCGGTGTGTTCCGCTCAAACAATAGCGCACAAAGGCCAGACCACGGGTTGATCCAGCGCCAGATGTCGCCGAACACACCTTGTGCTATAAACAGGCCCACCCACCAACCGGTCCATATCACCTGTGGCAAAAGGTTGCTTTGCGGATCGTTCGGGCCGGTTAGGCCAACGTAAAGCAGCAAAAAGAACGTCAGCGTCGAAAATAGCGATGTGATTTCTGGGGCTGTCCCGAAACTTGGTGCGCGGCGGATACCGAACCCGCGATACAGTTTTCCTAGTCCGTGACTGGGGGCAAAACTGATCAGGATGATAGATGCCAGAACCGCCAAAGTTCCCCCAAACGTATATAGCTCGGTCGGGAGCAACAAGACCAAGGCCTGCTCGGCAGGATGCGCGAAAGCCTGCGTGGGCATCGACAGCGACAGGGATGCGCCAAAAAGGCATTTTGATTTGCACGACATATCGTTAGCCTACACCCGAAGCCATAAGGGGAAAATACGAGATGCGACGGTTTATAACCTTTTGTTTGCTAGGTCTGATCGTCATCGCAGGCTACGTGATACTGTCCCGTCCGGCGACGCCTGTTACACTGGTCGGGGCCAAAGCCTTTGCCGTTTCTGGGCAGCCGGGGATGTATATGGTCACCCTGACCATCGAAAATGCCGGTGCTGCGGATGAACTGTTGGCAGTGATGTCGCCTAAGGCTGATATGGTCATGCTGGTGAATCCGCACCACAGTGACCACAGGGTTGTGGTGCCGGGACAGGGTCGTGGTATTCTCGCGATGGACGGCGCGCATGTGATGCTACGCATGGACGGCTTTGCGCAAGGCAGCTTTATTCCACTGACACTAACCTTCGAAAACGCCGGGCAGGTTTCGACACGCTTGCAAAACGCCGGCGAAAACGAAATGTCGCATAATCCAAGCACTGGCGCTTCGGCATTACCAGCGCCTCAGGTCAGCCTGCATGCAATTGATGCTCCGGATACGGACGGTTTTGCACTGCGCATCGCGGTCGAAAACTTTACCTTTCACCGCGCAGCGGAAGATGCCGCTCATTTGACCGGTCAAGGACACGGACATCTATATCTTAATGGTCTGAAATTGGGCAGGATTTACGAACCATCGTTTACCATCGGGTCGCTGCCGGTTGGCAGTCACGTACTAGAGATCGTGTTGAACACAAACGACCACAGGCCGTATCTGGACGATGGGGGTGTTCCGGTTGCGGCGCGCCTGGCGCTAGAGTTAAGCGACTAAGTTGTTTGTGATCCCGTATTTATATTACATAATACTGATTACAGGTGATTTGTAGTAGATCAAACCCGAGACAAGACCGTGCAACGCTGGACAGCCCTCCCTTGGCGGCATTAACTAAGGCATACGCAAAATGTGAGTGTCCCATGACGTCAATCCTGATTCTAAACGGTCCCAATCTTAACCTGCTTGGGACGCGCCAACCCGAAGTCTATGGTGCAACCACGCTTGGCGACATCGAAGTGATGTGCCGGGACGCTGCCGAAACCCTTGGGCTGACCATCGTGTTTGCGCAAAGCAATCACGAAGGAACCCTGATAGATCAGATACATGCGGCCAAAGGTTCACATGCGGGGATCATTTTGAACGCCGGTGCCTATACCCATACATCAGTCGCTTTGATGGATGCGATTGCTTCGGTCGAACTGCCGGTGGTCGAAGTACATCTTAGCAACATCCACGCCCGCGAAGCGTTTCGCCACAAATCTTATATCGCGCCGGTGGCGCTTGGGCAGATCTGCGGATTTGGTGCGACGGGCTATATTCTGGCGTTGCAGGCACTGAAAGAACACCTTGCAAGCTTATGAATTTACGTGATTACCTTGACTACATTGCGCGTGCGCCCTCGATTGAGGCGCTTTGGGATGCGCATGTCGAGAAAATGGCCAGCTATGGTTTCGACCGGCTGATCTACGGATTCACCCGTTACCGTACCACAACGTCCTTGGGCGACCCCGAGGATTTTGTGATCCTGACCAACCACAGCCGTGCATATACCGACGCGTTTCTGACTGGTGGCCTTTATCATCATGCGCCAATGGTGCGTTGGGCACTGGCGAATGACGGTGCCTGCAGCTGGACGGTGTTGCATAAAATGGCGCTTGAACGCGCGATGACACCTGCAGAAGAACGTGTGATTGAATTTAACCGGCGTCTGGGTGTCTTCGCGGGGTATACGGTCAGTTTCAAGTCCATCTCTGTCCGGTCAAAAGGGGCGATCGCATTGACCGCCCGGTCCGATATTTCGCAGGCTGAAATCGATGAGGTTTGGGCAGAACATGGCCATGATATCAAATTGATGAACGACATAGCTCATCTAAAAATCCTGACCCTGCCCTACACTGCCCCGAACCGCGCACTGACGAAACGCCAACGCGAGGCCTTGGAATGGGTTGGTGATGGCAAGACGATGCAGGATATCGCTGTTCTGATGGGATTGACGGCAGCGACGGTTGAAAAGCACCTGCGGCTTGCGCGCGAAGCCTTGTCGGTTGAGACAACGGCGCAAGCGGTCCTGAAAGCTTCTTTTGCTAATCAGATTTTCGTGCTGGATGCATAAATAGCATCATATATGACGCAGGCTCCTGTTTACTCCCCTTGTTTTTCGTCAAAGGTAAGGAATCCCTTACTCGCCAGAATTGCCAAATTGACGCAAGGTGAACCCGTTGCCGGTAATTGGTTTGTCCATGGGAACAACGGCTCATAACACCTTGTGATAGCAAGGCTCTTATGCGCACCGGTCATCTTGGGTGTATTTCTCCACTTGGGCTGGCCGGACCAATGGGCGCTTCGGTGTTTTTCACGTTCGGAGCGATTGGCGGGGCACGTGGCAGCGTGGCCCGCCTTTTCATGTCTTCATAGAAAAAGGGCGGCACAACCAAATGCACCGCCCTCTCAATCCTGATGTGGAAAAAGCTTAGCTTTTGCCGACTTTGGCAACCTCGGCGGCGAAATCTTCTTTCACCACTTCAATGCCTTCGCCCACTTCCAAACGTACTAAGCCAGTGATGGTTGCGCCTGCTTCGGTTGCCGCGGCGGCCACTGTCACGTCCGGGTTGATGACGAACTGCTGGTTCACCAAGGTCACTTCGGACATGTATTTGTTCATACGGCCAACAATCATCTTTTCGATGACCGCTTCGGGCTTGCCGGATTCGCGGGCGATGTCCATCTGGACCTGCTTTTCCTTCTCGACCACAGCCGGGTCAAGATCCGCTTCGGACAGGGACGCAGGGTTTGTCGCGGCGATGTGCATCGCAACCTGCTTGCCGAATGCTTCTTCGCCGCCGGTCATTGCGACCAGAACACCGATGTTGCCCATGCCGGGTGCGGCTGCGTTATGCACGTAGGACACAACAATATCGCCATCCAGCGCAGCCATGCGGCGGACCGACATGTTTTCGCCAATCACCGCGACAGCGTCTGTCACAGTCTGCTCAACGGTTTTGCCGCCCATGTCCGCGGCTTTCAGCGCGTCCAGATCACCGGCACCCAGTGCAACGTCTGCGATGCCTGCAACCATTTTCTGGAAATCGGCGTTCTTGCCAACAAAGTCGGTTTCGGAGTTCACTTCAACCGCAACGCCGTGGCCGCCGTCAACTTTCACCGCGACCAGACCCTCTGCCGCTGTGCGGCCGGATTTTTTGGCGGCTTTGGCCAGACCTTTGGTGCGCAGCCAGTCAACCGCAGCTTCCATGTCGCCATTGTTTTCGGTCAACGCCTTTTTGGCGTCCATCATGCCTGCGCCGGTGCTGTCGCGCAGTTCTTTCACCATAGATGCTGTAATCGCCATCTTTTGGTTCTCCTGTTAAATCAGATCAGTTGGAGGCAGGTATACCCTGCCCCCGTTTCAGTCCTGTGACGGGTCTCAGCCTTCGGCTTTGGCGACTGTCTCTTTTGTGGACTCGAGATCAAGGACCGCATCCTTGGACATTGCGTCGTTTGACACTGTCTCTTTAGAGGCATTGCCAACTTCAACACCAGTGGAAGGTTCTGCCAGTGCTTCTTCGACAGGTGCTTCTTCCATTGCGCCAAGATCAACACCAGCCGCGCCCAGTTGTGCGGACATGCCGTCAAGTGCCGCACGTGCAGCCAGATCGCAGTAAAGGCCAATGGCGCGTGCCGCGTCGTCGTTGCCCGGGATGATATAGTCGATGCCATCAGGCGAGCAGTTGGTGTCAACCACGGCCACAACCGGGATGCCCAGCTTGTTGGCTTCTGCGATCGCCAGTGCTTCTTTTTTCACGTCGATCACGAAGATCAGGTCGGGACGTCCGCCCATTTCGCGGATACCGCCCAAAGAAGCCTGAAGCTTGCCCTGGTCACGTTCCATGCCCAGACGCTCTTTTTTGGTCAGACCTTCAAAACCGCGCTCGGACTGTTCGTCGATAGACTTCAGACGCTGGATGGATTTGGACACGGTCTGCCAGTTGGTCAGCGTGCCGCCGAGCCAGCGGTGGTTCATGTAATACTGTGCGCATTTTTCAGCAGCATCGGCGATAGGCTGGGCAGCCTGACGCTTGGTGCCGACGAACAGGATGGACCCGCCCTTGGCAACGGTGTCACGGATCAATTTCAATGCTTCGTCCAGCATTGGAACAGTCTGTGTCAGGTCCATGATGTGAATGCCGTTGCGCGCGCCATAGATGTAGGGACCCATACGTGGGTTCCAGCGTTGCGTCTGGTGGCCAAAGTGTACGCCTGCTTCTAGCAGCTGACGCATGGAGAACTCAGGAAGAGCCATGTCGGTATACCTTTCCGGTTTAGCCTCATCGGGGGTATGATCCCATTTGGAACCAACCGGCGGACTTCTTCAGGATTTCTCCCTGAAACAGCCCAACCCCGACTGCGGGTTTAAGTGCCGCGTCATTAGGCCAGAATGCGCAAGCGTGCAAGGGGCAAATACCATACCGGCAGCGTGCTGAGTGAAAACAATGGACAGCCTTGCCAAGCTGGAACAAGGTGGCGCGAAAACAAACCTCTGGGAGTTTCGACATGATCAACCGCACTGCTGCGCTTTTTGCCTTTCTACTGGCCACGCCGGGCTTTGCCCAATCTGTCACCCTGGCCCCTGCCGATCCGCAGCCCGCTGCTGGGGATCTGACGCCCGGGCTTGCGGTGTCTTATGCCTACCCCAAGGATGTACGCCAGCTTGAAGACGCTGTTGCCGCCTTGGGGTCTGCTGAAAAAGGAAAAGCGATCAAGGGCTTGTCCTATTCCGATAACGTTGAGGGCGAATTGACCCTGACCGCAGAGAAGGCCACGAAAGTGGCCGCTGCGATCAGCGGGTTTATCCGTTTCGACGCTGCCGGCACATTCGAGGTCGAGTTGATCAGCAATGATGGGATGGTGGCCAGCATTGGCGGCCAACAGGTCGGGCTATATGACGGTGTGCATGGCTGTGAACCGGCCGGCATTCAGGAAGTTGTTGTGCCCGAAGCCGCCTGGTATCCGATTGAAATTACATATTTCCAACGCAAGGGCAGCGCCTGTCTGGAAATGGATTGGAACGTCGATGGCTCCATGGGGCCTGTACCGGATGCGGTGTTTGCCCATGTGAACTAACGATCAGGGCAAGGTTCGGGTTGCCGACGCCTCATGCCCCTTTTTGTCCCGACAAATGTCCTTCGCGCACAGCAGCTTCACAAGCCAGCGCGAGGGCCTTGCGGTTGGGATAACCGGCGACAGGTAATGGCGAATGATAGATGACCTCCACGCGCCCTTGCTTTGCCGGCGCCAAAGTCACCAATAGATGCGTTCCGAATGACGTGTCGCCCCACCAGCCATAGAACCGCGGGTCCAACCCCGCAGGCGCGTGATACGTCACGGTGACGGGCTGCACGGCGATTTCGCTCTTGATGTTTTGCGACAGAAACGACTGGAACAATGTCGTCTTGAACGGCAGCACCTGTTGCCCATCGGTGCTGGTTCCTTCGGGGAAAAACAACAATTTATGGCCTGCCAGCAATCTGTCTTCGAACAGTTGGGTCTGCGCTTTGGCCTGTACGGGATTGCGTACCACAAACACAGTTCCAGTGGCCCGTGCCAACCAGCCAATACCGGGCCAGCCCGCAACTTCGGACTTTGAGACAAAGTAAATCCGTTTGCTGGCGTTTAGCACAAAAATATCCAGCCACGAGGTATGGTTCGCGACGACGGCGCCCTGCCCGACCATCGGCTTGCCGGATACCTGCAGCTGCAAACCCAAAAGCCGCAGCGCATTGCGACAGACAAACTGTGTGACTGACGGAGTGACCGGCCGGTGCAGACCGTATAAGGGCCGTTCGATAAGGCGCAACAGCAACAGGATCAAAAGCCCGCCAAAAACCAGAACAGCAAGCCCGCAGGTGCGAAGAAAAACCCTGATCCACCCCAAGGACGTAATCGCGGGATATACCGGCGGCATGTCGCTATCCCAACGGGTGCTCATGCGGGATCATGCCCATAAATCCGCGCCTGCCGTTGCGACAGTCGCGCGGTGTCCATGATCAGACAGACATCAACGGTATTAAAAGCGTGATCGACGAAAGCCCCCTCGCCCACATAACCGCCCAGTCGCAGATAGGCTTTGATCAGGCTTGGAATTTGCAGCATTGCGGCCTTGCGATCGAGTTGGTGCTGATCAATCAGGTTCATGTCTTGATACGCCCCCTCAAGGGCGCGAACCCGCAGATCTGGCGGGGCCAGATGGCGCTGGTGCAGCAGCGACAAGGGCGCCGCCAGTGCTTGCACATCCGTACCCTGAAAGCTGGCCACACCAAAAAGCAAGTCAATCTTATGCAGGGCGACGTAACGCGCCAAAGCGGACCACAGATGGTGGAGCGCCATTCCGCCACGATAATCGGGATGGACACAGGACCGGCCCAACTCAAGCAAGCGCCGGTTTGATCGCAACAGCGGGCCAAGATCATATTCGGATGCGCAATAGTATTGCCCTGCGTTTGCGGCCTGTTCCGGCCTCAACAGGCGGTAAACACCAACCACGGCATCATTTTGCCGGTCAATCAATAACAAATGATCACAAAACGCATCCATCGCGTCCCGTTCAAGCCCTGCCACGTGATCAACCATGGGCCCCGCACCGCCCAATTCCCTGACAAAAACGTCGAAACGTAATCGCTGCGCCGCGCAGAGGTCTTCGCGGGTCTGCGCCAGTCTGACGTCGAAATCTGGTGAGCTTATGGGGGTCATCCGGCTACGACCGTTTGGTTCCAAGGTTCCGGAGCGACGCCCTGAGTGGAAGTTGTGGGCGAAGTGCAAGTTATGGTTGCGCGCGCGCTTTTTGGGCTGCATCCTGACAGGGTACAAGCGCCTTTTGTCGTCCTGTTAATCATTTGGCAACCATGTTCAGTCATCAAAAACGGCATTAACCCAACGCGAAAGCTGTCGATGACCATCTTGCCCTCGCCGCGAAAGTTTACCGTGAGCTTACCTGCGATATTGCTTTGCACCTGCCCCACGCCCCAGTCCGGTTGGTCCGGATGGCGCACCAGCATGCCCGGTGTCATGATCGCGTTCAGATCGTCCATTTCCTGTCCTCTGGCTGGTTTCCCAAAGTTGTATCGCAGGCGGTTCGCATGAGCGATATGAACACCACCCTCGCTGGCCTGATCGGCAGCCGCATTTGTCATGACCTAATATCGCCGATTGGCGCGATCAACAATGGTCTGGAATTGCTTGGCATGTCCGGCAACCCTGCAGGGCCTGAAATCGGGCTGATTGGTGAAAGCGTTGGCAATGCATCCGCGCGCATCCGGTTCTTCCGTGTGGCCTTTGGCGCCGCGGGGGATCAGCTGGTCGGCCCCGCCGAAGTTCAGTCAATCCTGCGCGATCTCTATCAAGGCAGCCGGTTGTCCCCCCACTGGAAAGCCGAAAACCCGGTCCAACGGGCCGATGTCCGGCTGGCTTTCCTGGCCATCATGTGCATGGAAACGGCAATGCCCTACGGGGGCCGCATTGATATTACGTGTAAAGACGGGGAATGGCAGTTGGCGGGCACCGCCGATCGTACAAATGTGAATGCGGAACTCTGGTCGATGTTGTCAGGGACAGCTGCCCATGGTGAGCTGCTGCCTTCTCACGTTCAATTCGCCTTGCTGCCGCTGATTGCAAAAGATGCGGCGCGACGGGTCACCTGCCAGTCCGATGAGACCACCATCAAGGTAGAGTTTTAGGCCCGAACCGTGCCATTACCGGTCACCAGATATTTAAAGCTGGTCAGTTGCGCCGCGCCAACTGGCCCCCGCGCATGCATCTTGCCAGTTGCGATACCGATCTCGGCCCCCATGCCAAACTCTCCACCATCGGCAAATTGAGTCGATGCATTGTGCATCAGGATTGCGGAATCCAGATGGTTCATGAAAGTCTGCACATGTGCCGCATCCTCGGAGATGATGCATTCGGTGTGGTTCGACCCATAGGTCCGGATATGTGTGATCGCTTCATCGACACTGCTGACAGTCTTTGCTGCGATGATCATGTCAAGATATTCACAGCCCCAATCCTCGGTGGTGGCGGGTTTAACCCCTTCGATTTCCTGCAAGGTTTCGTCCCCGCGCACCTCTACGCCGGCATCCATGAGCGCGCGCACCACGCCCTGACCGATGGTTTTCACGATGCCTTCGTGGATCAATAGACATTCGGCCGCGCCGCAGATGCCGGTGCGACGTGTTTTGGCGTTCAGCACGATCTTCAGCGCCTTCTCCGGGTCGGCATGCTCATCGATAAAGATGTGAACGATGCCTTCAAGATGGGCAAAGACGGGTACGCGCGCCTCGCGCTGGACCAGCCCGACCAATCCCTTGCCACCACGTGGCACGATTACGTCTATGGTGTCGGTCATCGTCAACATTTCCGTTACCGCCGCCCGGTCGCGGGTAGGCACCAGCTGAATCGCGTCTTCAGGCAGGTTCGCGTCGCGTAGACCTTGCTGCAAACAGGCATGGATGGCCCGAGACGAGTTATATCCTTCGGATCCGCCACGCAGGATGACCGCATTGCCGGCTTTCAGGCAAAGCGCACCGGCGTCCGCTGTTACATTCGGGCGGCTTTCATAGATCACACCAATGACCCCCAATGGGGTGCGCACACGCCGGATGTTAAGGCCCGACGGTTGATCCCATTGCGCAATCACCTCGCCCACCGGGTCGGCTTGCTCCGCCACACTGCGCAACCCGTCGACCATGGATTGAATACGGCTTTCGTCCAACATCAACCGGTCCATCATTGCGTCTGACAGACCCTTGTCGCGACCAAAGATCAAATCCTGGGCGTTTGCGGCAAGGATTTCCGCACGGTTTTTCCACAGGTTCTCAGCGGCACTGATCAAGGCGGCGTGTTTACGCTCTGCGGTTGCCACGGCCAGATCGGCGGATGCCGCTTTTGCACGGGCCCCGATATCGGCCATAACTGCGGGGATGTTATCTATATCTTTCATATACTTATTCTCGCATCCTAATGTGGTTCTCCAGAAAGGAGGCTGTGTTAGAGTGCCATGTCATCGCGATGAATCAAAGCGGCACGCCCCGGATAACCCAAAAGCGCTTCGATCTGTGCGCTTTGATGGCCTTTTATTTGTGCCGCTTCATCGGACGCATAGCGGGTCAGCCCGCTGCCGATCACCCGCCCTGTCGGGTCTTTCAGGGCCACGCTGTCGCCGCGCTCGAAGGGGCCGGAAACTTGGGTAATTCCTGCAGGCAAAAGTGATTTTCCCTTGCTCAACGCCGTCACAGCGCCAGCGTCCAAGGTAACCGAGCCGCGCGGTTTCATCGCT
Source organism: Sulfitobacter sp. (assembly GCA_049794055.1). Taxonomy (GTDB): domain Bacteria; phylum Pseudomonadota; class Alphaproteobacteria; order Rhodobacterales; family Rhodobacteraceae; genus Sulfitobacter. Next base: position 4,510 of record JBARCL010000047.1, on the reverse strand, counting down.
GCGATCCAACGTTTGCGTGCGGCTTGTGGATCTGTCTGCGCAGTAAACCAAGTGGCATTTGCCCCGTCTTCCAAGGCACGCAGAGGCCGCATCACCGAGCCCTCGCTAATGGCCATGGCACAGCCCGCTGCGGTTGCCGTCTTGGCCGCCATGAGTTTGGTTTTCATCCCGCCCTTGCTTAGCCCCGATCCGGCATCCCCCGCCATCTCTTCGATTTCGGCGGTGATGGTGTCGATCACGTCATAACGCTCGGCCGTCGGATCATCGCAGGGATTTGCGGTGTAAAACCCGTCAACGTCGGAAAGTAAAATCAACTGGTCAGCCCCAACCGTCACTGCGATCTGTGCCGCCAGCCGGTCATTATCACCAAAGCGGATTTCGTCGGTCGCGACGGTATCGTTTTCATTCACAATCGGCACGACGCCGAAACCCAGCAAGGTTTCGAGTGTTGCACGGCTGTTGAGATAACGGCGGCGGTCCGCTGAATCTTCAAGTGTTACAAGAACTTGGGCTGTCTTGATGCCATGGGGTGCCAGGGCCTCTTCATAAGCGCGGGCCAGGCGGATCTGGCCAACAGCGGCGGCAGCTTGGGATTGCTCAAGTGCCAGCGGCGTCGCGGGCAGGCCCAAAGCACCGCGCCCCAAAGCGATCGACCCCGAGGAAACCAGAACCACATCACAGCCCGCATCCTTGAGCCAACGCACGTCTTTGGCCAAAGCATGCAGCCAGTCGGCCCGCAAGTCGCCAGTTGTGCGGTCGACCAGCAAAGCCGAGCCGATTTTGACAACCAGACGTTTGGCCGCACTTAGGGTTGCCACGTCTCTTCCTCCACCGCAGGTTTGTGGCGCAGTTTGTCTTCGTCGATTTCACTGCGCAATGTGCGCAAGACGTCAGTGGTGCCGATCTTTGCCACCCCGGACATCTGCATCACAGGGCCACCTGATGCCTTTTCCAGCTCTGCCAGCTTGCTGGCAAGCTGCTCTTCATCCAAAGCATCGACCTTGTTCAATACCGTGACGCGGGGTTTCAGTGCCAGATCGCCACCGTAAAGCTCAAGTTCTGTGATGATGGTCTGATAGTCTTCGGCCACTGTTTCCGAGGTGCCATCGACCAGATGCAACAGGACCGAACAGCGTTCAACGTGACCCAGGAACAGATCGCCAAGGCCGCGCCCTTCGGAGGCGCCTTCGATCAGACCGGGAATATCCGCAACGACAAATTCGGTGTTATCCACACCAACGACGCCCAAATTAGGATGCAGGGTTGTAAACGGGTAATCCGCAATCTTTGGGCGGGCATTGGAGGTTGCCGCAAGAAAAGTGGATTTGCCGGCATTCGGCAGGCCCAACAGACCGACATCCGCAATCAGTTTAAGGCGCAGCCAAAGTGTGCGTTCTACGCCATCCTGACCGGGGTTCGACCGGCGTGGTGCCTGGTTGGTCGCGGATTTGAAATGCAGGTTTCCCCAACCTCCATTGCCGCCGCGCGCCAATTGCACACGCTGGCCAACTTCGGTGATATCGACGATCACGGTTTCCTGATCTTCATCCATGATCTCGGTGCCGACTGGTACGCGCAGCACGATGTCATCGCCATCCTTGCCGGTACGCTGTTTGCCCATGCCGGGTTGACCGTTCTTGGCGAAAAAATGTTGCTGGTAACGGAAATCAATAAGTGTGTTCAACCCGTCTACAGCTTCGGCCCAGACCGATCCGCCACCGCCGCCATCCCCGCCATCGGGGCCACCATATTCGATATATTTTTCACGTCGGAACGAAATGCAGCCACCGCCGCCCGCGCCGGAACGGATATAGACTTTGCACAGGTCGAGGAACTTCATCGGTTTTGGCCTTTCGGGCGTGGCTACAGCTTGCGGCTATAGGTCCATGTGGGTACGGCAGCATCGCGTGCCAGACAATAGGTTTCGGCATCGCCCAGATAGACAAAACCGGCATTGGTCATGACTTTGGCCGAGGCGGCATTGTCCTGAAATACAGTGGCGAACATGGCGTGGTTGCGCAGCGGGTTGGCTTCGACCAGCGCCAGGACTGAATCAGACGCCAGATGTGTGTTCCAGAACGCCGGAGCGACCCAGAAGCCCACTTCTGACTGGTTGCGATCCAGACGCGACAGGGTAATCAACCCCATCACCTCGGCGCCATCAGACTTGGTACTGTCCATCGCCCAACAGTCGAATTCACGCGGTTCGGTCATCGCGCGGGTGATAAACGCGTCGATGGTGCCGGGGGGCAAGGGATGGGGAATTGCCGTGGTGTTACGGGCCACGCGACTGTCACCTGCGTACATCTCGATCAGCCCCAGATCAGAGCGGCGCAACGGTCGCAGGTCGAACCGTTCCGTTTCGATGACGGGTTGATTGATAATCGGCTGTATCTGCATCGTCATGTTCCTCCTCCGAACAATACGAATAGAACGGAGGCGACAGTGAGGCCCGCCAATGTCCACATTAGATAGGGTTCCGCGCGCGTGCCTGCAACGGTCTTGGCGATCCGGTCACCGGCAAAGGTCCAGATCGGGTGCAAGATAATCTGGCACCCCAGTAGTACGGCCGCGATGGTTGCAGTGGCCGTCAGTGTAGTGGTTTCAGGTCCGACAAAAGCGGTAAAACTGCCGACAATCATCGCCCATGCCTTGGGATTGAGCGGATGCACGATCAGACCAGCGGCGAAACCCGGGGCGGCCCCTGTGTCCTGCTGCGTGTTCAGGCGCAGGTTTGCCACCTTCCATGCCAGCCAGATGATATAGGCCGCCGAAATGTACTTGAGCGCGGCAAACAGCCATGGCGCGGCTTCGGCCAATTCCATCAGGCCAAAACCCACAGGCCAAATGATCAACTGTTTGCCAAGCGCGACACCAGCGACGAATGGCAGTGCAGCACGGAAACCAAAGCGCGCGCCAGTGGCGAGCAACGCCATATTGGCAGGACCGGGCGTGCCGACTTGGCTGGCGGCAAAGACCGCGAGGGGAAGGATGGCGATGCTCATTGCGCGGCTTCCCAAGCTGTCTTGGACAGATGCATCTTTTGAACTTCGACGTCGCGATTAACGGAAAGGCTGGAGGCCAATTCAATTTGTTGATCGATAAAACCGAGTTTACGCAAGACTCCGCGCGAACCCGCGTTGCCTAAGATATGACCGGACCGAACCGGAACATCGGATATGGTAAATATGGTAAAATAGTGTTCCAACAGCGCATGCGATGCTTCGGTAGCAAAGCCCTTGCCCCAATAGGGTTGACCTAACCAGTAGCCCAGTTCCTCGGTCAAAGAAATGCCGCCGATTGGTTTGTCCGCCATAGCAATCGCAAATACCAAATTATCCTTGGTGTCCTCCCGGTCGAAAAACGCTTTGGCATCGTCTACACTATAGGGATGCGGAACCCGAGTAAGCCATTTGCTAACCTCAGGATTGTTCAGCAACCCAGCAACATGTATCGCATCATCTGAGTTGTAGCGGCGCAGAGTCAGGCGTTCTGTGGTGATTACAATGCTCATGCCGCCCTCGCATTAGCATGGTCATCCGCCAGCAACCCCATAATGATATCGTCATGCCAGACATCGCCCACGCGCGCGGATTGCCGTTCGCGGCCTTCGATCACGAAACCCACCTTTTTATAGGCGGCAATGGCCCGCGCGTTATATTCGACCACACGAAGGCCAATCCGGTGAAGGCCCATCGCGCCGAACCCATGGTCCAGCAACAAATTCAACATCCGCGTCCCGATCCCCTGCCCCAACAGAGACGGATCAAGGATACCCAGGGCAAGTAGCCCCCTGCGATCTACTTTGTTCAAGTTATGAAAGAAGGTATCACCGATCAGCCGGGACTGATACTCGACCACCCAGCAATAGGGCATCGTCATACGCGAGTTGACCCAGTCTTCCGCCATAGCTACATTCAACGGCACGCATTCGTCAGGATGCAAGCCAAACATATGCTGGATTTCTGGCGAGTTACGCAAAGCAAGCCGCCCATCAACATCATTAATATTTGCCGCGCGCAGGCGCAGATCCCCATCTTCCAGAATTGGCAGGTCAGTTTGTATCATCTCACCACTCCTTTCTGGTCGATGGGCTTAGGGAAACACAGCAGTGTAAAATATAAAAAGGGACCGGTGTTTCCACCGATCCCTAAAAATTTTTCAAACCTTACGGGTACGGCTTATTCTGCGGCTTCCGCCATCGGGAGAACAGAAATAAACGTGCGGTTCTTAAGACCTTTGTGGAAGGTCACGGCGCCGTCAACAACTGCAAAGATCGTGTGATCCTTGCCCATGCCGACACCGTCGGCTGGCCAAAACTTGGTGCCGCGCTGACGCACGATGATGTTGCCGGGAATTACGGATTCGCCACCATATTTCTTTACGCCAAGACGACGACCAGCTGAGTCGCGTCCGTTACGGGATGAGCCGCCTGCTTTTTTATGTGCCATGTGGTCTCTCCTTAACCTTTAGCCAGATCTTTGGCCTGTGCGATCCAGTCTTCACGACC
>JBARCL010000046.1:0-1742 GCA_049794055.1 Sulfitobacter sp. | reverse complement strand
GTCATTTGATTTCACTTCAGAGTTTTCCGAAAGCGGTCGTTACACTATCTATTTCACTCTTGAAGTCAGCTGGAATTGGGCAATCGGTGCAAACCTTGTCATCGCACAAGCGGCAAAGCCGACAACGGTCCAAGTCGCTCGCTCCCATCGACGAAAGTACTTTTTGCAAGAGCCCAGCTAATTCATCTTGCTCTTTCAGACTAAGCGGTATCAGCAGAGGTCTGATAGCAGCTAGGCGACCTTTAAGGAGTGCCTCGCGGGATGCTTGACCTTTCTCTGTGAGGTGCAAAGCGATTGCCCGCTTGTCTTGCCCCTTGTGGCGCTCAACTAGCCCATCCGCCACTAGCCGATCCACAAGCCGCACAGTCCCTGGATGTGAAAGGTCAAGCACGCGCCTGAGTTGGTCGTTCGATGGTCCAAGACCATATCCAATAACAACAAGAGCCGCAGGCGTTTCACCTGAGTGCTTAACAATCTCACGAGCGGTTTCTTCGATGCGGTCGGCAACAGCCAGTCCGACAGCGCCTAGCATGTTAGCGGTACGATCAGTCATGAATGCAGCATATGTGCGCCGCGCACATTTTTCAATTGACTATATGTGCATCGCGCACATAAAATACATCCAATTGAAAATGTTCAGATAGGAGGGCAGCATGTCCGACACTACTCTTACGCCAGAACACCAAGATTTCTATGAGCGCTTCAAGTCTTTCTGGGCCGCACCTTCGGGAGCGCGGGTGCCCGAGGTGATCTCGCCTGACGCATCGATCCATTTCACCGGTGCAGGGATAATGTCCGGTAGCACCTATGCAGAATGGATGACTGAGACACTGGCCACGATGGAGGACATGACAGTCACGCCTCTCGACTGCGCAGGCAATGGCAACATGCTCTACATAGCATGGGAGACGTCAGCCATAATCCACGGAGAGCGGCGCGTTTATCGAGGAGTGGATCGCTTTCGCCTTAAGGACGGAATGGCAATAGAAGAGCATGTGATTTTCGATTCCGCAGTGCTTACGCCAGAGGGACGCGGTGGCATTGAGCAATCATGATCGATGGTTCGGAAGCGACCAGTGACTGACTATACGTCCAAAGCGCTTGATGAAAGCACATGGCCGGATTTCGCTAAACTTGTCGACGCGAACAATGGCGTTTGGGGCGGGTGCTGGTGCATGTGGTATCACGGGAAAGAAGGCGCGGACCAGCCACCCGAGACAAAGCGCAAAGCGAAAAAATGCCTTGTTCGCGGAGGCAAGGCGCACGCATCGCTTGTTTACGAGGGCGGGAATTGCGTGGGCTGGTGCCAATTTGGATCGCCCGAAGAGCTTCCTCGTATCCACAATCAACGCGCCTATCAGAAAACCAATCCTGTTCTTCCTGACTGGCGAATTACCTGCTTCTTTTCTGGCAAGGGTCATCGCGGCAACGGTATCGCATCATTTGCCCTCGCAGGGGCTATTGAGCAGATTAGCAAACTGGGTGGCGGTCGTATTGAAGGCTACCCAGAAGATATCGGGGGTCGAAAGGCGTCCCCCGCATTCCTCTTTAATGGTTCTCTAAATATGTTTGAGCGACAGGGTTTTAAACGTTCCGCACAGATTGGAAAGTACAAGTGGGTCGTGACCAAGACGATCGCCTGAGCAATGTCCTCTTAACGCTGCTATTTAGCCAGTTGCGGACAGTCAGCTTCCCACCCCAGTTTCGGTCATTCCCCAAGGCAGAATTGGTCGGTATTAAAT
>JBARCL010000045.1:0-5604 GCA_049794055.1 Sulfitobacter sp. | reverse complement strand
CCTTGAAAAGCCCTGCAGCATCCAACACGTCGCGAATGGTGTCTGCACGCAAGCTCTTTGCCGCTGGCGGACCTGTCTTGGGCACCTTGGCCGCCGCTTATCTGCACCAGCGCGGCATCGCACGCTTCGGGCCGGCCTTGCGCCATCATTCTCGGGTCTACTTTCGTGGCGCGGACACTGGCCGAGATCAGCCAAGGTACTCCCCTGCCCTTCTGGCAAAGATCACGGATAATCAGGGCAACATCACCGGATGCGCACGGACATATCTCGATCCGAACACAGGCAGAATTGCTGACCTAAGCAGCCCCAAACGGATATTGGGCCAGCTTCACGGCAATGCCGTTCGGTTTTGGTCTGCGTCAGATTCCGCTGATCTCATCGTCGGCGAAGGTCTGGAGAACACGCTGTCAGTGGGCACAGCCCTTCCAGAGTTCAACCTCGCGTCCTGTCTGACAGCCCCGCATCTTGGCCTCTTCATTCCACCGTCAGGTATCAAGCGCATCTGGATTGCGCGCGACAAGGATGCGGCAGGGGAACGCGCCGCGCACATTCTATCGGCTAAAATGGGCACATTCGGCGTTGAGTGTCGGTGCCTTGTACCAAAACTTGGTGATTTCAACGAAGATCTGTTGGCTTTTGGCAAGGACACGCTTCGCCGCACTTGGCTCTTGGCCATGAAAAAGCAAGGTTTTTCGGATTGAGATGACAACCTCTACATCGGGTTGGGTCGCTTCCTGTGGCAGGCGTTCCAAGAGGTTCAATCTGATCCCGTTTGGATAAGGGGAGCGATGGGCCAGCGGGTCGGAGCTGAGTGCTCCTCGCCCGAACCGCAATGCGCCCCCGTCAGAAAATTCCCCTGCCCCGCCAAAGAAAGATGGCGCGGCATTCCTCGCGGGCCAATTTTCTGCCGTGGCCGCATTCTTCGCTGCGCTGCGATCCCAAGGGATGCGGTCCGGTCGCCGCCAGCCCTGTTATCGCCCCATCCAAATCGGGTCAGATCAAACAGAGGAACAAGACCATGCCCCTTCAAGACAAAACCAACCCCGAAGACAGCGGCCTCACGTCCGCAATCCTAGACCACCTCGCCCTTCATGGCGCAAAGCCGGGACCAGATGAAATCGATCATCGCCCCCTGCCCCAGCCAGATCAGGTCGAACTCGCCATGGCGACGCTCTTTGACACCACCACCAGCCTGCTCGACGACAGCCAGTTGGAAGACAACCTCGAAGAAATGCTCTGGTCCCTCACCTCCCTGTTTCATCGCCGCCTCACCCATCTGCAAAGACGCCTTGATGACAATGAATGCGAGGTCCGTGAGAGCATGGCCGTACAAGACGGCTCTGAAGTCGCCTCGGTCGAGCTGGAGCGCCTGCAAATGATCGGGCGGAAACTCTGGGACCACCGCGACGCCTTCGAGCAGATGCGCGATCTGGCTTGTGATCACTTTTCCGCGGCGACCGGGTCGCCTTGGATGCCCCGCACCGGATCGAAGGTTTCACACAGAGGTCTGACATCTGCCGTGGTGGACGGTCGGGCCTTTTTGTCAGCCAAGCGGCGCAAAGAGATCGAAGTGCATTGCCCTGAAGGCACCCGTATCGCTTTCTCAGGTGGGGATTACCAAGCCTACGATCTGATCTGGTCTGTCCTCGATGCCACGCATCAAAAATACCCTGATATGGTTCTGCTGCATGGGGGGACTCCCAAAGGTGCAGAGATGATCGCAGCACGGTGGGCAGATGCAAGTGGCGTGACGCAGGTGGTGTTCAAGCCTGACTGGAAAAGCCACGGCAAAGCAGCCCCCTTCAAGCGCAACGACAAGATGTTGGAAATCCTGCCTCAGGGTTTGATCGCAACGCCAGGGTCAGGGATCACCGAGAATATCGTTGATAAAGCGCGGAAGCTGGGAATCCGAGTAAAACGGATTGGGGCCTAGGGGGTGATGAGTCGGACGTTGGCTCCCTTACACCATCGAAGTGAATCAGAGAATCGGCGGGCCGATTCCTGGTCTTTGGGTGTTGATCGCGTTTAATCTGATGAAATCGAATCCAGATCCTGTGAAATTCGACGCGCGAGTTTTCAATTAGCGATCGTACCTTTGCAGTGCTCCATTTAGCGGCTGGCCATTGATCGCTGGTCTGACGGTAGTTCCAGATAGCACAGTTTTTTGACAGCCGTGCAAGTCTGATATCTATATATAAAACAGTACCTTGCGCAGTATTTGTGCTCCAGTGATCCAATAAGCTGAACATTTCTATTCAGATAGACATGCCAGATTTAGTGGATGCTCAATTGCTTTCCACCTTCTGTAGCGAACCAAACAAGCCTATCCTATCGACTACGCCCGCCGAGGCTGTGAGAGAAAATCGTTGTGGATAAGTCATTTCCGCGCTAAGTCACAGTTTAACGAGATAAATCGCGCAAAAAGCGATATTAGGTGAGGCGGCAACATGGGATCAGCACCATTCAAAGGCGATGCAGGGAGTATTCCCTTTGATGAGATCATCCTTCAGCAGGGTGAGCTGATCTCTGATAGACTCAATATATTGCGTCAGGAGCAGTATCCACCCGACGCTCAAAAGGGTTTGCGCCAGTTTTCTCTAGCCGAAGTCGCATATTTCCTCGGTGTTACACAATCCACTATCAAAAAACTGCATCTTGAGGGCAAAGGCCCTGCACCTGAGACGTCTTCCTCCGGTCGCCGTTCCTACTCAGCAGCACAGATGCTGGAGTTACGTGCTTATTTGGATGCAAATGGGCGGCCTGGTAAGAGGCGCTATCTGCCCGGACGCGGAGAAGGTGATGAGCTTCACGTGATTTCGGTGGTCAACTTCAAAGGCGGTTCAGGTAAAACAACCACTGCTGCGCACCTTGCTCAGCACCTCGCTCTCAAAGGGCATCGGGTATTAGCGATCGATCTTGATCCGCAAGCTTCGCTAACGGCTCTACATGGCATTCAGCCTGAATTAGACTCTGTTTCGTCGTTGTACGAAACACTTCGGTACGACGAAGAGCGCCGACCGATCAGCACGGTTATTCGGCCGACCAACTTTCCGAACTTGGATATCGTTCCTGCGAGCCTTGATCTTCAAGAATATGAGTATGACACGCCTGTCGCGCTCACGAGTCGTGATCCATCCGAGGGCCGCGCCTTCTTCACGCGCATTTCCAAAGCCCTCGAAGAGGTTGATGATCGCTACGATGTTGTCGTCATCGACTGCCCTCCTCAGCTTGGATATCTGACTCTAACCGCCCTTACAGCGTCTACTTCCGTGCTTGTTACGGTGCATCCTCAGATGCTGGATGTTATGTCTATGAGTCAGTTTCTCTTAATGCTTGGCGGCATTCTGAAAACGATCCGTGATGCTGGCGCAGAAATGAAGCTTAAGTGGTTTCGTTATCTCGTTACGCGTTTTGAACCAACGGATGGCCCGCAAAAGCAGATGGTTGGGTTTCTGCAGGCAATGTTCCCCGATCAGATGCTCAGCGCGCAGATGGTGAAGTCCACCGCGATTTCCGATGCGGGGATCACCAAGCAAACACTTTACGAAGTCGAGCGCGCCCAGTTTGTGCGTTCGACCTATGATCGTGCGATCACATCTTTGAACGCTGTGAATGATGAAATCGTTGACCTTGTACATCAAGCATGGGGACGGGATCTGCCATGATTTTGACAGCCGTGCAGATTGGTTTTGACAGCCGTGCAGATAGCCAGATCGGCGAACATTTGGGAGGGCGACATGGCTAGAAAAGATCTGTTGAAATCCGTGATGGGTGACACTGCTCAAAGTACGCCTGGAACTGAACGCTCCAACTACGCGATGCGCGGTGCGTCCAAATCAATGAAGGTATCCATTGATAGCCTTGCCGAAAACTCCAAGCGCTTGCTTGAAGGTGAAACGATTGTCGAGATCGATACCAATCTCATCGATGCATCCTTCATCAATGATCGCTTAAGCGGTGATGACGATGCCTTTGATGAGCTCAAAAACTCGATTGCGGCGAGTGGTCAAGATACGCCCGTTCTTCTGCGCCCTCATCCAGAAGCGTCTGGCCGCTACATGATTGTCTTCGGTCATCGGCGTGTCCGTGTCGCGCGTGCGCTGAGCCGTCCAGTTCGGGCTGTGGTCAAAGACATGGATGACGTTGCGCATGTTCTCGCGCAAGGTCAGGAAAACACGGCACGCGCAGATCTTTCGTTCATCGAGAAAGCGCTGTTCGCCAAGAATTTGAGGGATCACGGGCAGGGCAAGGACATTGTCCAGCAAGCGCTGACCATTGATGGCACGCTTTTGTCTCGCATGTTATCCGTTGCAAGCACTGTACCGGGGCATGTGATCGAAGCGATTGGTCCGGCCAAGCAAATTGGACGGGATCGCTGGGAAGACTTCAAAAAGCTGATGGCGGAGAAAGCCAACCTCAAGGTGGCTGACCGCATTCTGGCGACTGACGGCTTTGATCAGCTCGACAGCGATACCAAGTTCGAAATCTTGTACAGCAAGGTGACTGAGGCGGGCAGGGTGCCCAAACGGCGCTCAGCCAAGGCTGCACCCGCTAAACGCACCTGGACGGCCGGGGAAGGCCGTATCAAGGGCGTTACTGGCCGGTCCGGTCGAGCTTATAGCATCTCGCTGACATCCAAGGATTCCGCAGGGTTTGGGGAGTTTCTCTCGGAGAACCTCGATCAGCTCTATGCGGATTATCTCGCTCAATCTGAGGAGACATCGAAAACATGACCTGAGGCAAAAGAAAAGCCCCCAAGCCAACGCGGCTCGAGAGCTTATCCGATTGATTAGACACCTACTGGATACCGCTCCCGCGAATCACTGTCAACGAAAGAACGTCGATTAGGCGAACGGGATCCTTTTGCCTCCATAAACCACGGAGGTGAAATACAGGCATGACACAGAGCGGTTGGCGCAAGCCGACGCCGGAACTTCTACAAGCCGAACGGTTTGCAGAAGTCGGCGAACAAATGAGTATACCCAAAACACGAGCGATCGTTGCAACGAAGAAAGTTGCTGCGGTCATTGGCTTGAAATCCCAAGACCTGCTTCTTCTGGATACCTTTGGGGCGGTGACACAGTCTCAGGACTGGGAGCAGGGCAGGCGGCCTATTGTGTGGGCTTCAAACCACTTCCTTATGCAACAGACGGGTTTTTCTCTGGCCACGCTAAGGCGTCATGTGCGCAGGCTCTGCGAAGTTGGGGTTCTCTCGATGAAGGACAGCCCTAACGGCAAGCGTTGGGGGCGCAGAGATGCGGACGGTGTGATTGTCGAGGCTTATGGCTTTGATCTGGGACCAATGGCAGCCCGCGCAGAAGAGTTTGAGGCGCTCTACGCGCACCTACAGGCCGAGAGAGCATTGTGTGCGACCTTGCGCAATGCGATCACTGTGACGCGACGGATGATCCGCGCAAAGATCGAGAAGGCGCTAGAAGCTGGCCTCCGGGGCCCTTGGACAAACCTTCAGGGGGCATTCAGAGAACTGCTGGAGAGCCTTCCAGCGCGATCTGAGAGGGCAGGGGGCCTTGAGAGCTATCTGGACCGCATCAGAGCTTTCTCAGCATCTGTAGAGACATCTTTTGAGATGGCTTTTGATTGGCC
>JBARCL010000044.1:0-2764 GCA_049794055.1 Sulfitobacter sp. | reverse complement strand
TGCGCAGATCGAAGTTAACGCCCACCAGAATGCACACTATGATTGCCAGTGTTGACCAGATGATCACCTTCGGCGAACGGTCCTCGTCACGCAGTTTGCGGTACGCGGCCAGCATGATCGCGCCGCCAGCCCCGAGGGCCGCAGCCGGTGTCGGGTTGGTGATGCCGCCAAGGATCGAGCCCAGAACCGCGACGATCAGCATCAGCGGTGGGAACACCACGCGGATCAATTCGTTGCTCGCACAAAGCTTGGTCGCGTAAACCACACCGTAAAGGATCAGCGCAAAGGGGATGGCGAGCAGTACAACCGTTGCACCGGACGAGGTGGTTGGCCCCAGCAACAGGATGTCCACCAGCACCGCCAGCACCACACCAACCGCGCCGATGATCAGCGGACGGGTATCCGAGGACGGCGACACGCCGCGCCCGGTGGTCAGGAACAGCGACAAAAGCACCAGCAGAATTGCGATTCCCGTCCCGATGGGGGCGGCATCGGAAATCTTCGCGGCCTGCTTGGCGGCAAAATCCTCATCGCTCAGCTTCTCGGATTGGGCAAGCCCGCCGGCCTCCTCAATGATCACCTGTTCGGCAAGCGCCTTGTCCCATGCTTCCTGACCGTGCAGTTCGATCATCGACGCCTGACATTCCTCGCCTACATTGGTGCGCAGGCTGGCGGCTTCTCCGATGTCAGAAAAGCTTGAAATGGTGGTAGACTGGCTGCCGACAAGCCCGAGGTTGCCAAGGACGATCGTCCCCACAACCAGCAGGATCGGCGCGCCGAGGAACCATGTGAAGGCTTCATTCTTGGTAATCACTTCCGAGTTGGTCGATCCCATGGCAACTGCCGGCGCCTTGTCAGGGTTGAGCAGCGCATAGCCGAAGGCATAAAGTGCGTAGAGCAATGCCAGCATGATGCCGGGCAACAAGGCCGCTTGGAACAGCGTGCCGACAGATACAACCGCCGGTTCACCCAACAGTGTCAGCGCGTCAGTACAGCCTGCGACCTGCGCGCGGGCTTCCTGCGCGGCAGAGTAAAGATCGCCCGCCAAAGTACCCAGCAGCACGATCACAATCGAGGGTGGAATAATTTGCCCCAACGTCCCCGACGCCGCGATGACACCGGTGGCGATTTCGGGCGAATAGTTATTGCGCAACATCGTCGGCAGGGCGAGCAGGCCCATGGTCACCACGGTAGCCCCCACAATGCCGGTTGAGGCGGCAAGGAACGCCCCCACAACCACAACCGATACTGCCAAACCGCCGGGCAAAGGTCCGAAAACCTTGGCCATTGTGGTCAACAGATCATCCGCGATTTTTGAACGCTCCAGCGTGATGCCCATCAGGACAAACATCAAAACCGCCAGCAATGTTTCAATCGACTGACCGGCCAGAACCCGTTCGTTCATCCGGTTGACGATAAAGGATACGTTGCGGTCCAGCGCGGTTTCCCAGCCCTGCGGAAATACGGAAATCCCGACACGCGGTAGATCAGGATATCGAAACAGCGATACCGTATCCTCCTTGATGCCCGAATTGACCAAGGCGCGGTAAGCATCTGACGATGTATCAATGGCCTGATGGATCAGCAAACCGGCTGAATCCAGCGCCGCGATGATGGCAAAGGAAATGATACCCGCGCCGCCAATGGCAAAGGCCACCGGAAAGCCGGACAGGATGCCGCCGAACAGGCAGATAAATACGATAATCAGGCCAACTTCGACCCCGTCGAGACCAAAAAACATCAGTGTGTTCCCTCATATGCTTCTTCGCCTTCGCCAAGGGTATCCTTGTCGAGGTATTTGCCCTCGGATGCGGGGCCTTCTTTGAATTCACACCAGCTGCGGTAAAACACGGCGATGGCTTGCAAAATCACCATGACGCAGAACAGGCAAAGCAGGATTTTGAACAGGAAATAGCCGTTGAACCCGTTGGGCGAAAAGCCGATGGTTTCCACGTTCCACTTCAGCACCCGCGACTTCCGCAGCAGCAATTCCAGTGAATCAGAAGCAGACGGGTTCGGCGTAACCAGATGACGCCACATGAAGAACCAGCCGTAAAGCCATGTAACGACAGCAAAAGGGATCATGAAGAACAGAGCGCCAAACATGTCGACGATCTTTTTGGTGCGGAATTTCGCACCGGCGTAGAACAGATCAACCCGCACGTGGCCGCCCTGCACGAAAGTGTAGGATACGCAAAGACAGACCACCAAGGCATTAAAAAGCTTTAGTTCCTCTGCAAACCACGAGATGTCGAATTGCAACGGGATGCCAAAACCGATCGAGATGTCGGGACGGGTAAATATCCGCTGCATGAAAACAATAATGATCTGTTGCAGCACCATGATCAGACCGGCCCAGGCAAACAAACGACCAACGCCGTTGCCCAGCCATTCCAGCCCGCGCACCATCGACCACATCATTTCGCGGCGGCGCATGGCAATCGCAGTAAGGATCAAAAGTGCCAGTACCAGCACAAAGAACAGCTCGGTGGATGCGCCGTAGTAGATGAAGCGCATCATGGCTTGCGGGTCTGCCCAGTTCAGCCAAAGCGCCGGTTGGAACAGGGCTGCGAAAAGGTTGTAGGGGGCCTCTACGAAGTTGCCCACAACAAACTGGAACAAGCCTGAGTCTTGGAATTTATCAAGACAGCTGAGTTTTGCGCCCTCAGCTGCACGGAAAAATCCCGAACATACCACGTCGTCTGCCATTCTGTCCCCTCCCCGGAGCGCACATCGGGGTTCACCCCGTTTCATGCGTATCGGG
>JBARCL010000043.1:0-18144 GCA_049794055.1 Sulfitobacter sp. | reverse complement strand
GCATCCTTTTGGGAAAACCCAAGGTATTTGCGCATGTAAGCGAACCGATTATCCATAGCGATAATCCTCCATTTGTTGTTGAAACTGGACTTGAAACCAAAAGCCAGTGGACCAATCCTCCGGCTGTTTTGAAGCGTAGTTGTCTTCTGTGGACGGAGCAAGTGGTTCAAGGGCCATCTGCATTCGACCTTTAGGGCAAACAGGCTGGCCTAGCCTCGCGCGGTAGTCAGCAAGGGCGTAATTAACTCACCCAAAACTGAAACCGGACCTTCGTGCACAATGCAGCGAAACAGGAACAAGAGCCCATCATAACTGTTGCTGCGTGATGCACGGATGTCTGCTGTCGAGTGCGAGCCAAAATCCCTCAACCACCTGTTGGGTTTTTAACGGGGTTTCTGGCGGTATCAAACAACCTGTTTTGCAGGCGAACCACAAACGAGGATTTTTGAAGTGGCTTTGCATAGCCGCTGAGCGAACAAATGAAAGCACGATTTACGAAGGCACAAATCATAGCGATTATCGAAGAACAGACTACTGCTGAGCAGACCAATGTATGTCGGTGGCAAGGGATTAGCGCGGCGACTTCAATAATTACAAATCGAAATATGGTGGTATCGAACTTTCTGCGGGTGCTTGAGGATAAGATTGGCAAACTGAAGATGCTGCTGGCTGAGCAAATGCTCGGCAACGCTATATCACGTCAAACACCTCACCGCTCGATTAGGCTCATATACCATTTACCGGCTAATGCAGTTGGCCCAAGAGGCGATCAAAACCTCAAGCGTAGGATTCTGCATTCTCCGGAACCAGATCACGAATACTGATGTTTGAATGTTGCGTTCAGGCGACACCGCCATTGACCTTGATCTTGCTCAGACGGTCTTGAAAAGCCGGTTCCTGCATGGCGAGTTCCAGCTGCGCTTTTTCGCGCTTCAACTGCTCTGCAAAGGCCGTGTCTGGCGCTTGACGCAATAGCCTCTTGGTTCCTGCCAGAGTCACATGCGGTAACGCGGCTAGACGCTCTGCAAAATGCGATGTCACCTCCTTTAATGCCCCTGAGGATGCAATGTTCGTCACCAAACCGGTTTTAAAGGCTGTCTCAACGTCAAATCTGTCCTCCGCCAGCAGCAGGCGAAGCGCGTTGCGGCGGCCAACCGATCGCGTCAGCCCGATCGAGCCGCCACCGTCCGGTGTCAACCCAATGGATGCATAGGCAGGTACGAACTTCGTGCCCTCTTCTGCAATGCAGAAATCGCCCATGGAAACCAGCGAAAGCCCTGCGCCTGCGACCACGCCATGGACAGAAAAAACGATGATCTTGTCACTTGCGTCCATCACTTCGAGGAAGTCGTGCAGTGGGTTCAGGATATTATCCAGCGCGACCTGCGTGCGACCGGCAAACCCGGATATATAGACTAGATCTCCGCCGGCACAAAACCCGCGTCCGGCCCCCGAGAAAACGACGATCTTAATCGCGGCATCCTGCAGAACAGGGGTGCAAACGTCACGCAAGGCCGTGACCATGTCACAGTCCATGGCGTTCAGATTGTGCGGTGAAGACAGTGTCACATAGCAGATTTCACCGGCGATTTCGATGCGAATCAATTCAGCAGCGCTTTGGTCTTTGCTCATAGTTTATTCCCCCATCCTCAGGGCTTCGTTCAATTCGCCACCAGCGAACGCGCGATCAGTTCTTTCATAATCTCGTTGCTGCCACCGTAGATCTTTTGCACGCGGGCATCCGAATACATCTGGGCGATGGGATATTCGTTCATATAGCCATAACCGCCATGCAGTTGCAGACATTCATCCACCACATCACATTGCATTTGTGTAACCCACCATTTCGCCATTGATGCAGTGGTTGCATCCAGACCGCCATTGATATGGCGCTCGATGCAATTGTCTACAAAGACCCGCGCCACATGGGCGATGGTTTTGGCCTCGGCCAGTTTGAAGCGGGTGTTCTGCATTTCCAACAGTGATTTGCCAAAGACTTGCCGTTCGCTTGTATAGCGGATCGTCGCTTCCAGCGCAGTTTCCATCACCGCGGTGCCGCCAACGGCAAGCGCCAGACGTTCCTGCGGTAGGGCCGTCATCAGTTGTTTGAAACCCTGCCCTTCTTCACCACCAAGTAGGGCTTCTGGCCCAACACGCACGTTATCAAAGAACAGTTCCGATGTGTCCTGGCTTTTCAACCCGATCTTGTCGAGGTTGCGCCCTCTCGCAAACCCATCCCTATTTTCGGTCTCCACCACCATCAGCGAAATACCCTTGCCCCCCTGCGTGGGATCGGTCTTGGTGACGACGATCACCAGATCCGCTAGTTGACCGTTCGAGATAAAGGTCTTCGAGCCGTTAATGACATACTCGTTGCCATCCATCCGCGCGGTGGTTTTGATGGATTGCAAATCTGATCCGGTGCCCGGCTCTGTCATGGCGATGGCGCAGACCGCGTCGCCCGAAGCCATGCGTGGCAACCAGCGTTTCTTTTGCTCTTCGGTGCCGTAATCCAGAATGTAGTGCGCGCAGATGGTAGAATGCACTGCGTTGCCGAAGCCCGAAACGCCCTTGCCGCGATGCTGCTCTTCCAAGATCACCGCTTCGTGGCGAAAATCACCGCCCGCGCCGCCGTATTCCTCGGGGATCGAGGCGCACAGGATACCTGCGGCACCGGCCTTGTTCCAGAAATCGCGGTCAATATGGCCCTGATCTTGCCAGCGCTCTTCATGCGGCTCCATCTCGGCATCGTAGAACTTGCGGACGGCATCGCGCAGCATTTGCAATTCGTCATCCATCCAGGAAGGTTGATATGTCATGGTTGGTCCCTTTTTTCAGCTGTCTGTCGTTTTGCCAAGCATGGCAAGAATTTCATCAGTATGGGCACCGCGGATAGGCGAGATGGCCGGGTTTAGGGCCTGCCCGTCAAATCGCGGTGCAGGGGCGGCTTGCAGTGGAATGTCGCCGCCATGCCAAATTCCGCGCGCCTTGCTGAGCGGGTCAGTCAATGCCTCATCAGGACTGAGGATCGGAGCGGCGCAGGCATCACTGCCAGCAAACAACGCACACCAATGGTCGCGCGGCTGAGATGCAAACAGGTCTATCAGGCGCATTGTGGCTTGGGGCCAAGTTTCAGGGTTAAACTGCGCGGTGAAATCAAGATCATCGCCCAGCCCCAAAAGGTCGAGAAAGATGCCGTAGAACTTTGGTTCCAGACATTGCACGCTGATAAAACCGCCATCCGCACAGGCGTAGCTGCGGCTCCAATGCGGGCCGTCCAGCAGGCTTGTGCCGCGGGTTGAGTTTTGCGGGCCCCTTTGGCGCAGAGCCATCAGCAGGGTCATCATATGCGCCGAACCATCGACAATGGCCGCGTCAACCACTGTGCCCTTGCCCCTGCTGCGCGCATTCAGGATACCAGCCAGCATGCCAATACTTAGGTATAGTGCCCCACCGCCGATATCTCCCACGAGAGTGGGAGGCGCTACAGGCGGCTGACCCGGCAGCGAAGCATACCACAAAGCGCCCGACAGGCCGATGTAGTTCATGTCATGTCCGGCCATGGCGGAATTCGGTCCGTCCTGCCCCCAGCCGGTCATGCGTCCGTAGACAAGTGCAGGATTGACCGCGTGGCAATCTGCAGGGCCGAGCCCTAACTTTTCCATTACACCGGGGCGAAAGCCCTCGATCAGGCCATCCGCAGTGACGATCAACTTTTTCAGCGCGGCCACATCGTCGGCGTTTTTGAGATCAAGCTCGATCGAACGTTTGCCGCGATCAATCACCGGCGCCTCGGGCAGGATCGGCAGGGCGGGCCCGCCCTTGCGATGAACCACGATAACATCCGCACCCAGGTCAGCCAGGTGCATGGCCGAGAATGGCGCGGGTCCGAGCCCCTCTATCTCTATTATGCGAATTCCATCGAGCATGGTAGTATCCCTTGTGAAGATCGGCGCGCACGCCACAGGCTTTGCGCACCGGTCAGGTTTTGTAACGTCGTCAGGCCGGATCAATATTCGAGGTCATCCTCAACCGCGACCCACGCACCGCCCTGGTTTTGTAACAGCACAAAGGCATCACCACCCGCGTGCTTGTCTGGGCCAAAGGACAGGGACGGACCGCCAAAAATATCATTGTATTCGGTGATCTGCTCGATACCCTCAATCAGACTGTCCACAGTCAGATCAGGCCCTGCGTTTTCCAGGCCCTTGACCGTGAGATCGGCCGCAACCCAGCCCATCTGAGCTTGCAATGTGGCAGGTTCGCCGTAAGCCGCTTCGTAATCGGCAGCGAATTTCTGGACCGCCTCGTCGCCACTGTCGAAATCGACTGCAAGAACCGAGGACGCCAGATACATACCATCGGTCAGCTTTCCGTCACCCGCGCTTGCCACGATCGGGGTGTAGGGAACCATCGAGCCGACCATGGGCTTGTCCCAGCCCAACTGGCGCAGTGTTGCATACAGCGTGATGGTATCCTTGATCGTCGTGCCCAAGACCAGCAGCTCGCAATCGGTGTTCTTGATCGCGGTCGCGACACCGGCGAAGTCGACTTCGGTAACTTTGTGCGCGCCTTTGTAGACCAGCTCAAAACCGTCCTTTTCGACTGCGATATCAACACCTTCGTCAATTTCTCCACCATAATCGTTGGCGACCGACTGCACGCAGACCTTTTTGACACCTTGCTTTGAAAAGTGACTGAGGCTTGCGATCACGCCGTCCCGGTAGCTGGCAAACTGACTGAAGTGCAACTTGTTGAACGGTTCGGTCATCGAAGCCGCACCGGTCAGCGGGAACAGGTTGGGAATGCCTTTCGGATCAAGAATTTTCATCGCTGCATGGCTTTGCGATGTGCCTGTGCCCATTAGCATGGCGAAAATCTTTTCGCGCTGCACCAGCTTATTGGTGACACGCGCTGCCATGGGAACTTCGTATTTAGTGTCCTCTACGATAAACTCGATTTGGCGACCATGCACGCCGCCGGCCTCGTTGACCTGATCAAAGCGCATACGCACCGCGTTGGTTGCCGGCACGCCCCAGATGGCAAGTGGACCGGACAGGTCGGCGTGCATGCCAATCTTGACGCTGTCGTTGGTGACGCCTTGTTGAGCGCTGGCACCGCCCGCTAATGCCATCAGCGTGGCGGCGGTGTATGTCAGTAGTTTATTCGTCATGGTTGGTCCTCCCAGGATGCCGCATGAAAGCGGCGGTTAATACATTTCGGCAATCAGTCCTTCGTATTTGGTTTCGACGAACTTGCGCTTGAGCTTCATGGTGGGGGTCATTTCGTCGTCTTCCGCAGTCAGCAACACGTTGATTAAGCGGAATTTCTTGATCTGTTCGACGCTCGAGAACTTCTTGTTAGCGGCTTCGATTTCGGCTTCGATCAGCGCGACAATCTCGGGACGCGCGCAAAGCGAGCGGTAATCGGTGAACGGAATGTTGCGGGTTTGGGCGAAATTTTCGACGTTCTCCTGATCAATCATGATCAGGCAGCTAAGGTATTTGCGCTTGTCCCCGATCACCACAGCATCCGAGATATAGGGTGAGAATTTCAACTCGTTCTCGATCTGGCTGGGGGTGATATTCTTGCCGCCCGCCGTGATAATTATATCTTTCAGACGGTCCGTGATCTTCCAAGCGCCATCATTGCTGACCACGCCTACATCACCAGTGTGGATCCAGCCATCGACCAGCGCGCTGGCGGTGGCCTCTTCATTATTGAGGTAGCCTGCGAACATCGACGGACCGCGCACCAGAATCTGATCCTGTTCGTCCAGCTTCATTTCAACTCCGGGCACGGCAAAACCGATGGTGCCAGGGTTGGGATCGTCAGGTTTGGTGATGGTGGCAAGCCCGGTTTCGGTCTGGCCGTAAATTTCTGCCACGGGCAGGCCGAGGGCAAAATACCATCGCAGCAGGTCGGAGGAAACAGGCGCGGCCCCCGAGAGCAAAAAAGTCGATCTGTCCAGCCCGAGCAGTTGTTTCAGGTTACGGAACACAAGAAAATCTGCCAGCTTGAACTGCGCAGCGAGCAGGGCGGGGACTGGCTTGCCCTCCAGCAGGTAGTCGGCCCGCTTACGCCCGACTGACATAGCAACTTCATAGCCCTTTTTTCCGATCCATGTAGCCTCGCTCATCAGTGTATTGATGCGCGAATAGAACTTTTCCCAAATGCGCGGCACCGCGAAGAGCACCGTTGGCGATAGCTCTTGGATGTTCTGGAACACGGTTTCAGAGCTTTCGGCAAAATTGATCCGCGTTCCATGCCCCAGATTCATACACAGCGAAATTACCCGTTCGGCGGCGTGACACAGTGGCAAATAAGTCAGGATGTCGTCATCACCTGTGATCGGGAATGTGTCGGGGGCCGCCGACATCTGGAACATCAGGTAGCGGTGCGGGATCAGCGCGCCCTTGGGGGCGCCTGTGGTGCCCGAGGTGTAGATTAGGACCGCGATATCCGCATTGGTGCCCGCGTCGATGGCGGCGTCGATGGCATCGGGCTTGGCATTGCGATAGGCTGCCCCGGCCTCATAAAGGTGCTCAATCGGTTCAACCATGGGATCGTGAAAACCACGCAGGCCTTTCCAGTCAATCACATAAACGCGGATGACTGATGGCGTCTCATCGCGCACAGACAGGTATTTATCGAGCTGTTCTTCATTCTCCACAATCAGCACGCGGGTCTTGGAATCGTTGAGCAGATGCCGCAACTGGCCGTCTTGATAGGTCGGGTAAACTCCGTTCACCGTCAGACCGGCGCTATGGGCACCGATATCAGCAAAGACCCATTCCTTGTTGTTCTCTGACAGGATCGAAACGACATCGCCCCGCTCCAGCCCCAGCGCCATGAACCCGCCCGCACAATCATAGGCAAAGCGGCGATAGTCGGCCCAAGTCAGTGCGCTCCAGATGCCGTAGTCCTTTTCACGCATGGCGATGCGGTCTGCCCAGGCCTCGGAGCGGGCGCGAAACAGCTTGGCCAGCGTGTCATGCCCGTCGATAGAGACGAAATCGGATGTGATGACGGTGTCCATGACTACCTCCAGGTTTTTCGCTTTTTCCAACGCTTTTCGCCGCGCACGCCGACGTCGGATTGTCCAAGGTAGAATTCCTTGATGTCGTCAGAGGCCAGCAATTCGCTGGTCGGAGCATCCATTACGACGCGGCCCACCTCCATGATGAACCCGTGTTCAGCTACGTTCAGCGCGGCTTTCGCGTTCTGTTCCACCAACATAATGGTCACGCCCTGTTCGGCGTTGATGCGCCGGATGATGTCAAAGATCGTCTGCGTCAGCAAAGGCGACAGACCGAGCGACGGCTCATCAAGGATCATCAATTGAGGCTGGCCCATGAAGGCGCGCCCGATGGCCAGCATCTGTTGCTGGCCTCCTGATAGAAAGCCAGCCATGTCGCGCCGTTTGGCCTGAAGGTCGGGAAAATAGGAATAGACAGTTTCAAAGTCGCGCGCGATAGCGTCGCGGTCGTTGCGCCCCCATGCCCCCAGCGTCAGGTTTTCCTCGACCGTCATGAAAGGGAACACTTCGCGCCCCTCGGGAACGTGGCCGATGCCCTTTGAGGCTACCCAGTCGGGCGCGCAGTTTTGCACTTCTTCGCCCTCAAACAGAACCTTGCCCTTGCGACAGTCAATCGCGCCGGAGATGGTTTTGAGCAGGGTCGTCTTGCCCGCGCCGTTTGCCCCCAGAATGGTGACGATCTTGCCAGCATCGACCTTGAGGCTGACTCCGGCAATGGCCATAATCGGGCCATAAAATGTCTCGATATTTCGAAGTTCCAGCTGCGCCGTGCTCATGCTGCATCTCCCAGATATGCAGCCTGCACGGTAGGGTTTGATCGCACTTCGCCCACCTTGCCAACGGCAAGCACCTCGCCGCCTGCGATGGCCAACACACGATCTGCGATACGGCCCACAAGGTTCATGTCATGCTCGACCATCACGATGGTCACGCCCAGCTCTTCCTTAATGTCCTTCAACCAGAACGACATATCCGTCGTTTCCTCGGGATTCAGACCTGAGGCCGGTTCGTCTAGCAACAGCATCTTGGGCTCTGCACAAAGCGCACGCGCAAGTTCGACGTTCTTGCGCGCGCCGTAAGACAGATCAGCGACTTTTTCGTAACGGTGATGCTGCATGTCCAGTAGATCGAGAATATCCTCGACCTTGCGTCGGTGCGCATGCTCTTCACGCCGCACGTGTGGGGTGAAGAAGAACTCTGCCATTGCGTTTGTGCGCACCTTGGAGGCACGTCCGGCTAGCAGGTTGTCCAGCACCGTAGCGTTCTCAAACAACTCGATATTCTGGAACGTGCGCGCGACGCCCGCGCCGACCACTTCGTGCGCCTCGCAGTCGAGTAGCTCTTGCCCCTGAAAGCGGATCGAACCTTGCTTGGGTGTATAGACCCGGCTAATCGCGTTGAAGATTGTGCTCTTGCCCGCACCGTTAGGCCCGATGATGGCATAGATCTCGCCCGGATCGACTGAAAAGCTCACGTCGTTGATCGCTTTTACACCACCAAAGGCGACGACCAGATTGTTGACTTCCAACTCGCTCATCTGAACCGCTCCGTTTTGAGGTATTTTTTCTGACGCGTGAACGTCGCCTTCTTGTAATAGGGGAAGGTTTCCAAGAAGAGCCGCAGCTTGCGCCAGCGTCCGTAAAGTCCTTCGGGTTCAAAGATGATGAACCCTGCGATGATCGCACCGAACATGAATTGTTCCAGCCCCGCGGTCTGCGAGATGGCTTGCGGAAGCACCCCCTGCAACAGGCTAATGAGGTTAGGCAAGATCGACACGAAGACCGCGCCAAAGATCGCGCCGGTGATGGTGCCCAAACCGCCGACAATCACCATCAACAGCAGTTTCAGCGACTCGTTCACCCCAAAGGATTCCGGCGACAGATAGAACATCAAATGCGATAGCAGCCCGCCCGCAAGACCGGTCAGCATGGCACTGATAAAGAAGGCCATGATCCGCGTGCGTGCGATGTTCAGACCCAGCGAGCGTGCCGAGGTTTCGGAATCGCGCACCGCGATAAAAGCACGCCCTGTGGGGGATCGCATCAGGTTGGCCACGCCCCAGATGCAAA
Organism: Sulfitobacter sp.; assembly: GCA_049794055.1. Lineage (GTDB taxonomy): Bacteria > Pseudomonadota > Alphaproteobacteria > Rhodobacterales > Rhodobacteraceae > Sulfitobacter. The sequence continues at coordinate 9,036 of JBARCL010000043.1, read as the reverse complement.
AGACCACGATGGCGAGGATCATATAATACTGCACCGGCCCTGCGTTGATCTCGATCCCCAGACCGGCCATGGGCGGCACCGACAGCCCCATGTGCCCGCCCGTGACATGCTCCCAGGCACCGATGCCGGTTTCGACGACGATGGCAAAGGCGAGCGTGGCGATGGCCATGTAAAAGCCGTGCATCTTGCTAGCCGCACGCCCCAGCGCCGCGCCGATAAGACCGGCGACCAGCGCGCCTGCGGGCAGGGTAATGAAGAAAGGCACGCCGTAGCCCAGAAGCACCGAGTTAGTGTAAGCGCCGATGCCGAGGAATGCGGCGTGGCCAAAGCTGACCATGCCGGTAAAGCCGACCAGCACCATCAACCCGAGACCGGCAAGGATATAGACCAGAAAGATCGATAGTTCCGACAGAAAGTATCCACCGACCACCAAGGGGGCGACAAGGGCAAGCGCGAAGGCGAGCAGGATGCGGATCCGCTCTCCGCGGTTCACCATGTAGTTGATGTCCTGATCGTAGTCGGTTTTGAAAAGAACCTGCATGCGATCACACCTTCTTTTGGAAGGTCTGGGAAATCAGACCCTCGGGGCGAATGAACAGGACCACCAGCATGATGATATAGGCATAGGTGCCCTTGAACGCGGGAAAGTAGAAATCAAGAAAGGGCTCCGCGATGCCGATGATCAGACAGCCGAGAAAGGCACCGGGGATGGACCCGAACCCGCCCACGACCGCCCCGGCCAGTGCCTTGATGCCAAAAATGCTCATGCCGGTATCGACCTGCGTGACCGGTGCCATCATGATGCCCGCCACAGCGGCGACCATGGCACCAATGGCCCAGACCACGGCGATCAGACGCTTGACGGGAATGCGCGAATAATAGGCTGCGAGCTGGTTTTGCGACGCGGCCTGAATGGCCAGACCGGTGCGCGTGCGTGAGAAAAAGGCGTAAAGCAGCAGGGAGATCAGCACAGTGCCAACGATGATCGTGATCCGGTCCAGCCCGATCACCACGCCGCCGAATGTCACGTCATTGGTGAACGGCACGCTCAACGCGAGCGGGCTCCAGCCCCAGATCATGCCGGCCAGCGCTCGCAGCATCAGCGCGATTGCGACCGTCAGGATAAAAATCGTCGCCTGCGCCTGCCCCACTAGGCGCCGCATGATGACGGCGTCCAGTAAATATCCAAACACTCCGAGCGACAGTATGCCAAGAGCAGAACCAAGCCAGAAGCCCAAACCCCAGATTTCCGAAAATGTGAGCACCATGAAGGCGCCCAGCATCATCAACTCGCCATGGGCAAAATTGACGATCTCGGTCGCACGGTAAATGAACACGAAGCCGATCGCGATCAACGCATAGCCGCAGCCCTGCGAGATGCCGATCAACAGCAGTTGTATTGCGTCTGAAAATTCCATGCCGTGCCCTCCCCGGAGTGTGCCTTTAACCCAGTGTCATGCCGCCACCCACGGTCAGGATTTGACCGGAGATGTAATTGGATTCAGGCGAACACATCAGGTAAACGCCGTCAGCGGCCTCTTCGGGGGTGCCTGCGCGGCGCATCGGGATTGCTGCCTCGAAGCCCGCAATCACCTTTTTGGGGATGCCTACCGCGATTTCGTTGCCCTCGACCGTCAGCGTCTTTTTCTCGTCTGTCCCTTCAGTCAGGCGGGTCGAGATAAAGCCGAAGGCGACGCAGTTCACGTTGACATTATAGCGACCCCATTCTTTGGACAGGGTTTTAGTCATGCCAAGGATCGCCGCCTTGGCCGAGGAATAGTTCGTCTGGCCCGCGTTGCCGCCAATGCCCGCGACAGAGGAAATGTTGACCACCTTGCGATAGGTCACCGCGCCCGCTTCGGCTTCTTTTTTGGCGGCGGGGATGAACACATTCGAGGCCGCACGCAGAATGCGGAACGGCGCTTTGACATGCACATCCATGATCGCGTCAAACTGCTTATCGGTCATTTTACCGATCATCGCATCCCAAGTATAGCCCGCGTTGTTCACGATGATGTCGACACCGCCAAAAGCATCGACGCCGGTCTGGATAAAGGCCTCGGCAAAACCGTCCTCGGTGACGCTGCCCACATGGGCGACCGCGTTGCCACCCGCTGCCTTGATCGTTTTCACGACCTCTGCCGCGGGCTCATGGTCCAGATCGTTAACGACGACATTCGCGCCCTCGGCGGCCAGTTTTAGCGCCACAGCGCGGCCGATGCCACGGCCCGAGCCAGTGATGTATGCGGTTTGTCCGTTCAGTTTTGACATGCTATTCCTCAATTTTTCTGCTGCAGAGCGACGACAGCTTCGCCTGCAAGTTTGACATCGCCTGTGCCGTTCGCGGCTTTTAGCGCCAGTTTGACAAAAGTCTCATCGCCCTCGTCCCATTTCTCGGTGACTTCTCCCGAACAGGTGATCGCATCGCCCAGATGGGTGATCGCCATGAAACGGCAAGAAAACTTGCGGATCGCGGTTTGTGGCACCCAATCGGTCAAAACCCGGCCCAGGTAAGCCATTGGCAACATGCCTTGCGCGAACACGTCGTCCATGCCGGCTTTTTTGGCGAAATCAATGTCGATGTGGATCTTGTTATGATCGCCTGAGGCACCGGCAAACAGTGCCAGTGTCGTGCGGGTGATTGGTTTTGTCGTGTAGCTGGGGATCGTGTCGCCAACCGCAATGCTGTACGAAGTATCGGTCATCATCAGTTCCTCACCACGAGCGTGCGCGTCATATCCGCAACATGCTCACCACGCTGGTTGGTGGCTTTGAATGTCTGCACAACGAATTCCATCGCTCCGTTCTTCTTGTCGTATATATCCACAATACGCGATTGCAGCGTGATGCTGTCACCGGCGCAAATCGGGTGGTGATACTCGAACTCCTGCTCACCATGCAGCAGGCGTGCGATGTCGACTCCCAGCAAGTCAAGGAACCCCATCGGATCGTCTTGCTCGAGATCGACGGAAAACAGAAAGGTCGGCGCGGCGGGCAGACCGGAGTAGCCTGCCGCCCTAGCGGTCTCTTGGTCCAAATAGATCGGATCCTTTTGCCCCGTGGCGTGCGCAAAGAACTTGAGCCGCCCCTTTTCGATGTCCACTGTGAACGGCTCAAAGCTGTGGCCGATATGTGATTTGTCGATCATCACAGCCCCCTTAAGATGCTTGGTAAACGGTCATGACGCAGGCACCGCCAAGACCAAGGTTGTGTTGCAGCGCCGTGCGTGCGCCTTCGACCTGACGCTTGCCTGCAGTGCCACGCAGCTGATGGGTCAGCTCATAACACTGCGCCAGTCCGGTCGCGCCAAGCGGATGCCCCTTGGACAACAAGCCCCCCGAAGGGTTAGTCACGACCTTGCCTCCATAGGTGTTGTCACCATCCGCGATAAACTTTTGCGCGCCGCCTTCGGGGCACAGGCCCAGACCCTCGTAGGTGATTAACTCGTTGTGGGCGAAACAGTCATGCAGCTCGACCACATCCATTTCCTCGGCCCCGAGGCCGGTCTGCTCGTAAAGCTGCTTTGCCCCGGCGGCGGTCATGTCATAGCCGACCACCTGCATCATGTTGTTCGCATCAAAGGTGCTGGGCGTGTCGGTGGTCATCACCTGCCCTGCGATTTTCACATCCGTGCGCAGCCCGTGCTTGTTGGCAAAGTTTTCCGAGACTATTACAGCAGCCGCTGCGCCGCAGGTCGGAGGGCAGGCCATCAGCCGCGTCATCACGCCAGGCCAGATCACCTGCGCATCCATTACGTCCTGCTCTGTCATCTCGTTGCGAAACAGCGCCAGCGGGTTGTTCACCGCATGACGGCTGGCTTTGGCACGCACACGGGCGAAATCGCGCAGCTCGGTGCCGTATTGGTCCATATGCGCCTTGCCTGCCCCGCCGAAGTAGCGCAACGCTAGAGGCAATTCTTCATGACCAACCAACTCGGCGGTCTTTTCGTCAAAGGCGTCAAAGGGGCTGGGGCGGTCGCCCCACTGGCTGGAGAGCGCCCCGCGTTGCATTGCCTCAAAGCCGACGGCCAGCGCGCAATCTACCGCGCCGGATTGAACCGCCTGCCGCGCCAGAAACAGTGCGGATGAGCCGGTTGAACAATTGTTATTAACGTTAACGATCGGGATGCCGGTCATGCCGACTTCGTAGAGAACTTTCTGACCGCAGGTGCTGTCGCCATAGACGTAGCCCGCATAAGCTTGCTCGATCGCATCATAGCTGAGACCGGCATCCGCCAGCGCATTGCGCACCGCCGCAGCGCCAAACACCGGATAGGGATCGTGATCCCCCGGTTTGTTGAATTTCGTCATCCCTACGCCGGCAACATAAACAGTCTGGCTCATCTGTGCCTCCTCGCTAAATCGATTCCAAATCGTGAATTACACTCATGAGTTACATTTAACTACGGCAGGATACCTGTCAACAAATTTATGTAACTCTCGGGTGTAATTATTTACACGACACTACCTTTCTGACATAAAGCCTTAATAACACGGGATTATAGGAACGGTTTTCATGAGCAACGAACAATGGAGCGATGTAGTCGACAGCCGCGACGTGCAGCGCAGCAAAAAGCGCAAGGCCGTTGTCGAGGCTGGTGCCAGGCTGTTCAATGAGAACGGGTTTGAGAAAACTTCGCTGGATGACCTGGCAAAATCACTGGGCATCACCAAACGCACAATTTACTATTATGTTCAAAGTAAGGACGAAATCCTGATGGAGGCGATCCGCCAAAGCATGTGGTTTCTCGAAAAAATGGTTGGCGTTGCCGAAAGTAAACCTCGCAGTGCAGTCGAGAAGATTGAAGTAGTCATCGAAGAATATGCCAAGTGGATCACCACAGACTTTGGCGCCTGCTTGGTGCTGACCCGCGAGAATATGTTGACCGATGACGTCCAACTGGAATTGCGCTCTAGAAAGAACCGTTTGGACTGGCTGGTGCGAGACGCAATCATCGAAGGGATTCGCTCAGGCGAAATCAGGGAAGGGTGCGATCCACGCCTGACCTCAGCTGCGATTTTCGGGGCACTCAACTGGGTGCCGTTCTGGAACCGCAGCGCAAAGATCACGCCTGCCAGCGAGATTGCTACGAACTTCAAAAATACCTTCGTGCAAGGGTTGCTCAGTTGATTGCCATCTCACCTTTTCAACTGGAACAAAGTCAGCACTAGTCGGCTTCACTGTCTTGCCGTGCCATAATGCCAGCATCCTAGGACATCGTTGCTCTAGGTGTGGAGTTGGAGTTCCTCCGGTTAGATGGACACTTTTCACTTGATGAAGGTGAGTGTTTTTCATGCCGAGAAGGAAGAACTCATACCCGACAGAATTCGAGAAACAATTGGTTGCGCTGGCGCGGTCTGGTCGCAGTGTCGAAAGTTTGGCGCGCGAGTTCGAGCCGCCGTCTAAAGTTGGGCCGCTACTGTCGCATCAGCCAGATCACTTCCAGATTACGCTGCGTTTCAGCTTTTCGACGACGGCTCGAACGTACACGGTTCAGATAACCATCGATGTAAATTTTCAGCAGATCGCTCGGGTCATATCCCAGCCTGCCCGTAGCTTTGGGGCAAGCCCGATCAAAACCCACCACTGCGAGATCCAGGCTGTCAACAAGGGCCTCGATAAACCAAACCACTTTATCCGGCCTTAATAGTCGTCCACGCAGGCAGGCAACCAAAGCGACTGCGAGCGGGAGGTTCCATGGATATTTTTCACGAAAAAGCGTACCACTTCTTCATCCCGCAAGGGATCTAATAACAGGCAAAAACAACAATAAGCATACGCGCTTACTGGATGACGAGTTTCCTCACATTCTCGACCTTTTGTTAAGCGGTCGTCAAACCGGCCATTGAGGCGAGGGACCTGAAGGTCTGAAAAGTCCGCGTCTTTCCAGTTGGTGGACGTCGCAGCGAAAGGTACTCGACCCCGTACCCGCCTTTCGTTGATCGCGCTGTAAAAGCTACGGAAGAGCCCAAAGTTCCGGACTCGCTGCGCAGTGGCGAATGTCGGTTTCCGGTTCGCACGTCAGCTTTTCCGCCAGATCACTCGGTTTCTGACAGATCACTCCGCGCATCCCGGATGATCATCCATGACGAATGCAGGAACAGCCCTGCGATGGCGAAAGCAACGATGAGGTCAGGCCAGGCACTGCCGAGCCAGGCGACCAGTCCGGCAGCGATCACCACGGCGAGGTTGCCGATGGCGTCGTTCCGGGAGAACAGCCATACGGCCCGCATGTTGGCGTCGCCCTTGCGGTGTTTTAGCAGCGGTAGCACCGCAAGAATGTTTACGATCAGCGCGCCCACGGCGAAGGCTCCCATTAACCCGGCCTCTGGTGTCGTCTGATTCAGGACACGCCAGATTGTGCTGCCGACAACGCCAAGCCCCAGAAATCCCAAGAACACGCCCTGGATCATCGCCGACCGCGCCCGCCATGTCAGACTCCAACCGATAGCGAGCAGGCCCAGAAAGGTGATTGCGCCGTCGCCCAAAAAATCCAGGGCATCTGCTTTCAAAGCTTGCGATCCGGATAGGAACCCGCCGAACATCTCGATCACCCCGTAGCCGAGATTGAGCAGGACCACGATCCAGAGCGCGCGGCGATAGCTCGGGTCTTTGTAAGCCGGATCGGACGATGTATCCCCGCTCTTGATCAGCTCAAAGCGATAGCCGGTTGCGTCCAGTGCTGGACGCACTTTCGGCAAGTCGTCTTCGGCGATCCGCAATGTCATGACATGGGTTGCGGCAGACACCTTCACATCGCCTTCAGCCACGCCCGCAGACCGAGCGGCCCGTTCGATCTCGGCGGCATCCTTGGCGCAGTCCATGCCATGCACCCGCATCCGGATCGGCAAAGACGTTGTAGGCAATGTGGTGTTATCTGCTCGGCTCATATGCGATCCTCTTGAAGGTAGCGTGCGAAAGAAGTCGCCGCTAACGTATCAGTGGATAATGATATGACATTGCAAAACATTCAAGACGATCTTTCGGCAGCTGACACCCTTGAGCCGCGGGCAAAGCTCTTCCGGGGTCTCGGCGACCCCAGCCGTCTTGCGATCCTCGATGCGCTACTGTCGGACGAACGCAGCGTGCAGGAAATCGTTACCCAAACAGGGCTTGGTCAGCCCAATGTCTCGAACCATCTGCGCTGCCTTTTGGATTGCGGTCTGGTCAGTCGCAGGAACGAAGGTCGGTTCGTCCGGTATCGCCTTGCGGACAGGCGGATCGCTGATCTCATCCGCGACGCAGATCAACTACTTGCCTCGACAGCCGTAGGGGTCGATGCCTGCCGAAGCTATACGGATTAACCGACGTGTCCTGCTGCAATGTTCTATTGGTGCGCCAGGCCTAAAGCAGCCATTTGCGCAGCCGCAGCAAAATGGCGCTTTGTCCGCACTGTGTCAGTTCATGCGCTATGCAGCGAAGGGCAGGTCTTCCCAAATCTGCGATGGTCATAAACTTGAGGAGGGGGCTGGCATTCGAGCTGCATATTGACCTAAATTTCCTGCATGGCTTCGAAGACTACATTGAATACAAAGAACCTTGCGGCGCTCGGCGCTGAGCGGTTGGCCGACCTTCTTCTTGATATCACCAAAGGTAATGCTGACGCAAAGCGGCAGCTGAGGCTGGAGCTGGCAAGCGAAGCCGGTTCCGGAGATGTCGCTCGGGAGATCCGCAAGCGGCTCAGTAGCATTGCAAGATCACGATCGTTTATTGACTGGCAGGGCCGCAATGCTTTTGCGGCTGACTTAGACATGCAGAGACGCGCCATCGTTTCTCAAGTTGGGCCGGTCGATCCAGCAGGGGCGTTTGATCTGATCTGGCGGTTCGTGGCTCTTGCGAATGGGGTCTATGAACGTTGCGATGACAGTACGGGCAAGGTGCAGTCAGTTTTTCACGAAGCCTGTGAAGACCTGATCGATCTGGCCGAGGTTGCCGCGCCGGACCCGCTTGTCCTGGCAGACCAGTTGCTGGAGGCCTTGGCCGATGATGATTATGGGCATTATCCAACTTTGATATCAGGTCTTGCTTCAGTCTTGGGTTCAGAAGGATTGCAGCACCTTAAAGCTGGGATCACCACTTCGGGAATTGATCTGTCGAACAACTACGCGCTGCGCATGGCGCTCGAGCAGATTGCGGATGTCGAAGGTGATGTAGACGCCTACATTGACCAACAAAGTGATCTGGCACGAAAGGCACCACAGGTTGCTGCTGAAATCGCGCGTCGTCTTCTTGAAGCGGGGCGGGTTGAGGAAGCATGGGAGGCCATCAATGCGCCCGATGAGAAAGATCGCGGATGGATTCCCTATGACTGGGAAGTGACCCGGATCAGCGTGATGCACGCGATGGGGCAAACCGAAGCAGCGCGTGACTTTATGTGGACGTGTTTTGCACGCAGCCTAAATGCAGACCATCTACGCGCATGGCTCAGCGGACTACCTGATTTTGAAGACGTCGAAGCAGAGAGCCGAGCCCTTGAACACGCGCTTGGGTTTGAGAGTTTCACGACAGCTCTCCATTTTCTGATGACTTGGCCCGCGATTGAGCAGGCTGCAGTTCTTATCACAAACCGTGCCGCAGAGATTGATGGAAATCACTATGAGCTTTTGGGACCGGTGTCCGACGCCCTTGAGGATCGCCATCCACTGGCCGCCACACTTTTGAAACGCGGCTTGATCGATTTTGCGTTGCAAAATTCACGGGTCAAACGGTATCGCCATGCTGCGCGTCACTTGCGTGAGTGCAAGAACCTAGCCGCGAGAGTTGACGACTTCGCACAATTTGATACGCATGAGGCTTATCTTGATGGCTTGAAACAGTCTCATGGAAAGAAGACCTCATTTTGGGGGGCGGTTGCTTAGTGTTCAGCTCACGGTGAGGGTAAGAGGACCCGTGTTCATTCTTTGTTCTTTTTCGCATAATGAAGTTTATGTTAATTATGAAAGTGCTCCTTCAAAAATCCGAGAGTCCATCTTATGTTAAATCTTTAATAAAATCGGCGCTGTTTGAATAGGCAACAAATTTAGAATCAAGTATTCT
>JBARCL010000042.1:0-3423 GCA_049794055.1 Sulfitobacter sp. | reverse complement strand
TCAGCCCAAGCGGGAGAACAGTCGGTTTCCCCAGAATGACACTTGGCAAGGGGGGCGTGTTCATTGCCTGGACAGAACCCACAAACCCATCCGCGACCCAACCCAGAGGCGGGACGACAATACGCACGGTGTTGGCACGAACGGAGGAGTTGAAATGAAACAATTCATAAAGCGGATTCTTCCCTTCGTGATGTTGGTTGCAATCTTGCCGGGAACAACATTCGCGGAGGGAAAAAGGTTCGTTTTCGGCATTCATCCGACACCTAAAGAAATCCCAGAAATCGCGTTTGAAGATTTGGAAGGGCAGCAGTTTACGCTTGAGGACTTCGAAGGAAAATACCTTCTCCTGAACGACTGGGCAACGTGGTGTCCGCCATGTCGCAAGGAACTCCCCGACTTGCAGGGTTTGCAGCAAGAACTCGGGGGACAACAATTCCAGGTCGTTGCCCTTTCTACCGATGCCGGAAAACGCGCCAGCGTGCTCCGCCTCTATCAAGAACTTGGTCTCGATGAGGACAGCATATTCATAGACCAAACCGGATCAGCCATGCGCAGGCTTGGAATTTTTGCGATGCCGACAACCCTTCTGATTGACCCTCAGGGACGCGAAATAGGTCGCAAGCCCGGGCCAGCTGAATGGGACAGCGATTCAGCGATTTCGTTTTTTGAAGAGCAGATGGTTGAGTTTGAGTGACAAAGCCGTATCTTTAATCTTGATAGCCTTTTAACAAGATGTGCGCTGTCATTTATCAATAAATGCTGAAGGATGGTCCTAAATACCGGTCAAGAACGGTAAGTTTCGGATGGGATTTTTTCCACTTATTTGTCGGCAAATAATCTGATGGAACATTCTCACGGTACATACGCTCGCGCTTATGTGGTCCTCGATATGCTCTAAGCCACTACCGATACCAACAACCAAACTGCGATTTTGGTGTCGTTTCAGCCAATCCGTAGCCACGAATTGGTCACGAATTCGTAAGGTGGCAGATCAAGGTTGCGCGGGGCAGGACCTTTGCGTATCCGCCCCGCAGTGTCGTAATGTGATCCATGGCAAGGGCAAAACCAACCCTTCCAGTCACCAAGCGGTTCACTGCTGTTCTGACCCAGAGGCACACACCCAAGATGCGTACAAACGCCTATGACCACCAGCCATTCAGGGCGTTGTGCCCTTTCGGAGTCCAGTGCCGGGTCAATCAGGTCAGCACCGTCATCGGCCCGCGCCAACGCAATTTGTTCTTGCGTGCGGTGATCTACAAAAAGCGGTTTGCCACGCCAGGTTAGTGTAATGCGTGTGCCTACTTCGATGCCCTCCAGATCTAAATCGATCGTGGACAACGCGGTGACATCGGCACTTGGGTTCATTGAGTTGAAGAGTGGCCAAACCGCAGCACCGGTGGCTACGGCACCCGCTCCTGCCGTAGCAAAATACAAAAAATCGCGGCGAACTGGAATCGTAGTCGTCCCGTTGCGGTGGTTGCACCTTTCGGCTGATTTTTCCGCATCAGTCATGATTTTCTCCACAAATTTTTGCACTCCGTGCTTCGTTTCCAAAGCTGAACACGTTGCTTCTGATAAGAAGACGCATGTCGGGCGAAAACATTACAAGGATTGCGCTTTGACCCAATCTTTTAGACCGAATGAATGCGCTAAGCGCTACGAGTTCCACCCAAAGGCCTCCAACTTCTGGCGAACCTGTAATGGATTGGCACTGTTAACGTCTACGTTTCGACAAAGATCCCGCGCTGGAGCATGCGATGAACATACATCAAGAAACACAGTTAGACGATGAAATGAAAGTCGTGATTTGCGACTGCCTGGATTTGTTATTGCCGATACTTCCATTGGATCAGGCGTTAATCGTCCGAGCGATTGATCTTGAAGGAATATCACTTCTGATCGTCGCAATTAGGCTAGAGATAAGTTTGACGGAAGTGGTTAAGCGACTAAAGTTTGGACGACAGACCCTGAACGCACACATCGGCGAATTGTTCGTCGGCCCATCGCAGGATGGACCGACAAGCTGCGGTTATCACAGGCCGCACTAATGTTCTCAAACTAATTTTGTAATGCCTTACGGGATGGAACGTCTACTTTATACAACACCGTTTTGGCCAAAGGATATGAGACATGAGAACAGATATAACACCACACGAAAAAACCGTTCAGCCGGCACAAGGCGGCTGTTGCTGTGCGTCGTCTAAGACGATCAGCGCAACCGTGGATAACCAGCGTGCGAAGACCGCCGATTTGTCAGGCGCACCCACATCTAACCCAACTAAAGATCAATCCCACAGCTGCTGCGGTAAATAATTGCGGACCAACAAGCCCAGTTCTCTGAGTGAAGGAACACGACAATGACTTTGATTTTTCTGACCATAGCAGCGGGTTATCTGCTTTTACTTTCCAAACGGAAGAAAACGCAGACACAGCGTGCGCTTATGCTGGTTCGGATTAAATCCTGACGGTCCAGGATGCGGCCTTGGGTGATATTGTATGGAAAACCGAGGGTCTGGCTATATTTGCATCGCTCGCCCTCGAACTCTACCATTTACCCAGTATTCTCGAGCTCGGCGAATTTGCCGTATCATCGTGGGCCGCTCCTGCAGAATGAACGTTGACCAAGCGACAACCGAGCCCTTGCAAATCGTCGTGGTCGAGGGTGTGGGACATTAAATGGTTGGGTTTCCTTGATTGGATCACAACAGAAATCGGCAAGCCGTCTTGTCGCAAAGACAGCATATTTAAGGAACGTCTGCATCATGCAACACTCACATTCACCCGCTGATACGTCCTTGTACGTTTGTCCCATGCATCCGGAAGTTCAACAAGACGGGCCGGGGGATTGTCCCAAGTGCGGTATGCATCTGGTGCCAAAGGCAGAGGCAGACGCCGCTGCACATACAGGGTATGGAGTCCACGGTCATCATGGGGCCGAAAAGGTGCCCGCTGGTGATTTGGATGGTGTTCCTGCCGGATTTGACGGCGCTGTTTACACGTGCCCGATGCACCCAGACGTGCGCCAGCCGCATGCAGGGTCCTGTCCGATTTGCGGAATGGGACTGGAGTTGGAATCGGCAACAATGGACGACAGACCCAACCACGAGCTTGTCGATTTCACGCGCCGGTTCTGGTTTGGGGCAATTTTGACAATCCCTCTGCTGATCCTGACAATGGGCCCGTATCTGGGTCTGCCTGTCCGCGACATATTTGGAGAACGCGCCACGCTTTGGATCGAACTGGTCCTTGGCGCGCCTGTCGTACTCTACAGCGGTTGGCCGTTTCTTGTACGGGGCTGGAACTCCTTCAAAACCATGAACCTCAACATGTTCTCGTTGATTGCTATGGGCGTCATGGCCGCGTGGATATTCAGTATCGTTGCTGTTCTTGTGCCGTCCATTTTTCCAAGCGGCTTTCGTGATG
>JBARCL010000041.1:0-1537 GCA_049794055.1 Sulfitobacter sp. | reverse complement strand
AAGCGTGCGATGCCGCGCTGGTGCAGATAAGCGGCGGCCAAGGTGCCCAAGACAGGTCCGCCAGCGGCAAAGAGCTTGCGTGCAGACACCATTCGCGACGTGTTGGATGCTGCAGGGCTTTTCAAGGTCCGCCATAGCGCGGGGTCGGCAGAGATGGGTGCAATACCCAAAAAATGTTGGGCCTCGGTGATGGTTTCTTTGAGAGAGGTTGATCCCAGTTTGGCATGCAACAGATCGATGAGATCGCCAAATTCACCTGTGGCATAATCTGTCCATCCGCCCGCCCTGCGACCGTCCAGTGCGTGCAGGCGGATAATAAGACTGCGACCTACCGCACCCGATGTACCCCCGACTTGCCAATAGTTGCCCTGGCGTTGTCCGTCAGGGAAATAGACGCGGCAGAAACTCTCTGCACGCGCCCCAAGGTCTGCTGAAATCTCAGCAACCGAGACATCCCGCATCATTGCGCCGCGCCATCCACAGCCGTGCCAACGGGGAAGCGCGACAAAAGGGACGCCAAAACATCAGGTGCCTCTGATGGCAGAAACACCCGCGTCTTCCATTGGATCACTTCGGTGAAGCAGCCCATGGTTTTCAACTCGGCGAGTATCGCACCCGTCGCACCGATCAATTCAAGCCGTGGTTGGCCCATGACGAGTGATCGGCGGAGTTGAAACCCGTTTACAAGGCTGAGCGTGGCACGGGTCTCCATCACGGCGCGTAGGACTTCGTCTGGTTCCATCTGGATGTCCGCATCAAGACCAAGTCGCGCATAAACATTATTCAACTGCTCTTGCGAAACCAACCGCCCGATAGCGCGTTCGCCATCCTCCGTCTGCAAACGATAGATGCGCATATTATCGGCGGGCAGGCGATCCCAGATCGGCAGAAGCAAGCCGCAGATTAGCGTGATTTTGGATGTTGTGAACTCCGGCACGGCGTCGACCTCAGCCTGCCAAAGCTGCTCAAAGTTAGCATCATCGACTTCCTGCCAGTTTGATTTGATAAACTCACCGACCTCGAACAGATCATAGGTCATTGGACGCAGCAATTTGATCCGCCGGATCGGGACACCATCTTCGTCCATGTAGGCGGGCGCATTCGTCATCAGACCCGCACGCTTAGAGGTCGCGTTCCAGCAAAGCTTTGCATCTGGCGTTCTGGAGCAAATGGACTTCGCCTTGGTAAGCGTTAGGGGCTCGTTTCGGTCCGTTCGCTCAACCGTCAGCGCCGTTGCCGTCGCCCCCGTCGCCTTATGCTCGAAGATAACCTTGCGGTTGATGATCTCAAAGCGCTCGGCCCGTAGGGTTTCAAGACCGACATCAAGCGTGCCCGCCTGCCGCGCATCTTCGATGATCGCAGCTAGAAATTCACCAAAGGCATCAAAGATTGCGTCCTGCATGCTGATCTTGAGAGCCAAACACCGATTGAGGAATTGCTGGATGGGCGGCAGGACCTCCTTCATGCAGCCATCGGCATCATCTAGGGTCAGACCCGTCATCTCCTGAAACCGCGCATAGGAGCATGCATCAATCTT
>JBARCL010000040.1:0-47800 GCA_049794055.1 Sulfitobacter sp. | reverse complement strand
TTTCAACGGCACCATGTTCCGCCGGACGCGTCTTGCACAGGTGCCGGCCGCCTTCTGGATGCCGGACGCGGAGACGGTTCAGATCATCTGTTTCCGGTCTGTCGCGCAGTATGTCTTTGACGTATTGAATGTGGCGGCGCAGTGCGGATCGGAAGTGGGCGCCTTCTGAGCGCGCCCGCACCGGCACCCTATTGTGACTTGTCGCAGCAACGAAGACTGTTAGGCTTGTCCGCATTATGTTGCGGAGCCATTTTTTATGAAACGACTTCTATTCGGGGCGGCGCTGGCCTTGCTCCCGCTGCAGGGGCTTGCCCAATCCTACGAATGTACGGCACAGAAACAGGGATCCGGTGGATGGGTCGCTGAAAAGATATTCGTCCGGATTGACCGGACGGCCAAGACCGCATCTGCTTACGACACGTTCATCAATCAGCTGTATAAGGGGCCAATCCCTGTGATGCTGGGACAGAACAGCGAGACGGTTTTTACGTTGAGCTGGAAGTTGCGAAACGTGAAGACAAATCGTAAGGGCACCGGTGTTCTGAGCCACAGTTTGCTGCTGGACACAAGGGCGGGAACTTTTGCGCTGAAGGGCCGTTTGCATGGATACGACAATGAGATCCGCGGCAGTGGCACCTGTCAGCTGATGAAATAGTGAGGCGCGCCGTTTTCGTGACAAGGTTTCTTATCGGCCTGTTCCTGATGCTTGGCGGGCCATCGCTTGCGTTGGCAGCCGAGGGTTATCTTTACGAATGCGACATGCAGGACATTGCGCGAGCGCGCGGCTGGGTTTCGCCCAAAATTGCGATCATCCTACCTGAAAAGGGCGGTGTGACCGTTGTGGATGCGCTTACGTTGACGTTTGCAACCGCTCCGCTCCGGTGCGGCGGACGGTGCTGCGCGATAATGATCAACGGCTGATTGTGAAGTAGACCTTGCCAAATGTGCGGGCGGTTTCAGGCCGTAGCTTTGCTTATTTCGACTATCGTGCCTCGATTGCCAAACGCTCTGGCCGGATGGAACTGACCGCGGGGCCCCGTACCTTTGATTCCGGTCTGCGCGGCACTGGTGCCTGCATCAGGCGCACAGAATAATGGAAAACCGCGATAATCGACCGCTTTCGCGCGGGCTGACCTTGACGAACCCCCCTCGCGCGCTTCATTTGAAGACAAGGATTTAAACTTCAAGGAGGCCCAGAAAATGGCTTTTGAACTTCCCGATCTTCCCTACGCCCACGACGCTCTTGCTTCCAAAGGGATGAGCGCCGAGACGCTCGAGTTTCACCATGACAAGCACCACAATGCCTATGTGACCAATGGTAATAAGGCGATTGAAGGCACTGAATGGGCTGGCAAATCCCTCGAAGAGATCATCAAGGGCACGTATGATGCTTCTGCCGTGGCGCAGAACGGCATCTTCAACAACATCTCCCAGCTCTGGAACCACAACCAGTTCTGGGAGATGATGGGCCCAGGCGACAACCCGATGCCAAGCGAGCTGGAAAAGGCGATCGTGGACAGCTTTGGCTCCGTCGACAAGATGATGAGCGAATTCAAAGCGGCGGGTGCCGGTCAGTTCGGTTCTGGTTGGGCATGGCTGGTCAAGGATACCGATGGCGGTTTGAAAGTGACCAAAACCGAAAACGGCGTGAACCCTGTTTGCTTTGGCCAGACGGCACTGCTGGGTTGTGATGTCTGGGAGCATTCCTATTACATCGATTTCCGCAACGCACGTCCTGACTATCTGTCGAACTTCCTCGACAATCTCGTCAACTGGGAAAACGTCGCCTCCCGTCTGTGATATTCACGGCGTGATCAAAGCGAGCCTCGCGGATGTTTCTGCGGGGCTTTTTTTGTGGCAATGCAGCCACAGGGGGTGATATCGGATCAGGTGTTGCGAAGGCGATCCGGAACCGAATAAGTCGCATGCAATAACCGTATTTTCCGCAAGGCCGACCCTCCGACTGTTGAAAAAGAACCGGCGCTGACGCCACGGGCGATCAGCCCCATGCACGCCTGGTTTCGCGGGTTGTTTGTCCGTTGATATCTTTGTTCAAGGGGCGGGTTCATGTTCGTTCGACGTACGAAAGAAACCCGCAAAGACCGCTTCGGCAAGCTTGCGACACTATGAAAGCTCTGCTTTTAATGCCACCAAGGCAGCCTCGGCATCCGGCACCAGTGTGGCGAAACTCAACAAGGATGCATCCGCAAAACCGCTGTCTACAATATGGTTCATCAATGACATCAGTTTTGACCAATAATCATTTGTATTTACGATATAAATTTGCTTTTCGTGCAAGCCTATCTGGCGCCAGGTCAACACCTCGAACAACTCGTCCAGCGACCCCGCACCACCGGGCAGAACGACAACAGCGTCACAGTTCATGAACATGACTTTCTTGCGTTCGTGCATGGTCTCGGTCACCACATAGGTGCTTAGATCGGTCTTGCCGACTTCCCAGTCGACAAGGTGTTGGGGGATCACGCCGAAGGTGTTTCCGCCCGCCGACTGCACACTGCGGGCGACAGTGCCCATCAGCCCGACATCGCCGGCACCATAAACCAGCCGCAATCCCGCCTGCACAATTCCTGCACCCAGAATTTCGGCGTCACGGGTATAAGACGGATCATTCCCGGGGCGGGACCCGCAGAACACACAGACAGATTTTTGAGACATAGCGCGGGCCTTTTCGTTAATAAATTGTGCAGCAGCGCGGGACGTGTTTTGACCCCTGTTAGCCTGCTTGCTAATAAGGCTCAACCTTTCGGGATGGTGTGAAATGCGCAAATTTTTTGCAGAACTTGGTAGTGGCTCAGGTGCCTTGGCGGCGGCGATGGTTTGCTTGGTGCTGCTTGCCGTTGGCTACTACGTGCAATCTGGGCGCGATGTTATTGGTATGCCAAAGGACACGGGAGTGGTGTCGTCCTCCGAAAAACCCGCACCTGTGGTCGCAGCCCCGACGTCATCGCAAACCGATATCGGTGATGCGCCTTCAGTTCCAGTGGCCGTAGCCACCACAGAACCGGCAGCAGATACAGAACCAGCGCGGTCACAAAAGCCCACGGTGGCGACGACAGAGCCAGAAATACCAGAAATCACGGCTGAAAACGCACCTGTTTTTGAAGAAGTACGACGTGACGCCGATGGTGTGACCGTCATCGCGGGGCGCGCTTCGCCCGGCGCTGACGTCAGCGTATTGCAAAATGGCAATGTGATTGCGACGGCCAAGGCGGACGGTTCCGGCAAGTTTGCAACCCTTGCCATGATCCCGCCAGACGGTCGGGGTCACGTCCTGAGCCTGCTGGAATTGGTAGCGGGGCTCGAGACGGCGTCGGAAAGCGAAATAATTCTGGCACCGACGGTCCCTATAGAACCTGCCGTGGTCGCGACCGCACAACCTGATCCCGAGGCGCCTGCGGGGGAAGCTGCGGGGAAAGTGGCTGCGCTGGCGCAGGTGCCGGACAAAGCTGAGACTGGCGACCCTGTTGAGACTGGCGACGCTGTTGAGACCGGGACCAGTGCAGGCCCTGTCGGGGCGCTCACGGCTAAGAATGAAGGGCCGGCTTCCGTCCCTGTCGCAGATGGATCCGCACCTGCGGTGGTGACAACGACCACCGTAGCGACCGCCAGCGCCAAGTCAGACGAGACTTCAGCGCAGCTGATTGCATCCGCCGAGCCCGATCAGGCTGCAGCACAGAAAAATGCCGAGCAGGTAGTTCCCAGTCCCGATGTTCCCGTTGAAGAAAAGCTGGCAGAGCCCTCAACGGTTGCCGTGCTGAAATCTACGGCCACCGGTGTCGAACTGCTGAACACCCCACAACCTGACGCAATGACAACTGTCGCGCTGGATACGATCAGCTATTCCGAGGTGGGCGAGGTTCAGTTGGCAGGGCGTGCGCAAACCAATACCGCCTCGGTTCGGGTCTATCTGGACAATACCTCGGTCATTAACCTGCCTGTGGATTCTCAAGGCCGCTGGCGCGGTGAGTTGCCGGATGTGGACGAAGGCATTTATACACTGAGGGTGGACGAAGTTTCCGATGGCGGCAAGGTTACCAGCCGCGTAGAAACCCCCTTCAAACGCGAATCCGCCAAGGTTCTTTTGGCGGCAGCGGCAGAGCAAGACGGCCCGATTTCCGCGATCACAGTGCAAGAGGGGGCGACGCTTTGGGCGATTGCTCGCGATCGCTATGGTGACGGGGCACTTTACGTCAGGGTATTCGAGGCCAACAGCAAGGCAATCCGCGATCCTGATCTTATTTATCCAGGACAGGTTTTCGATTTACCGGACTGATTTTTGCAGGAACTCAAACCCAATAGTTTGACGGAGTTGCGTTGAGCGACTGGCAACCACCGCTGCGTGGGACTATGTATCGTTCAAAGAGACAGGAACCTGCATGCCCAGCGATACGAGCCAAGCCGCACCTCACGCGACACCCAAGCCCCCCCAACCGACGCCCGACATAGACGCCGAAGAACGCCAGTCCGGCTTTCGGGTGTTGCGCAAGGTGGCACCCTACCTGTGGCCGGCTGACATGCCATGGGTCAAACGGCGGGTGATCTGGGCGATGGTGGCGCTGTTTGTGTCCAAAATTGTGTCCGTCATAACACCTCTCTTTTACCGGGACGCCGTAG
Source organism: Sulfitobacter sp. (assembly GCA_049794055.1). Lineage (GTDB taxonomy): Bacteria > Pseudomonadota > Alphaproteobacteria > Rhodobacterales > Rhodobacteraceae > Sulfitobacter. The sequence goes on along the minus strand of JBARCL010000040.1, from coordinate 43,165 downwards.
ATGCGCTGGCGGGGGGAGGGGTGCCGATGGTCGCCATCGGTGCAATTGGCCTGACCGTGGCTTACGGCATCGCCCGCCTGATGACGGTGGGGTTCCAGCAATTGCGTGACGCGGTGTTTGCCCGTGTCGGCCAGCGCGCCCTGCGCATGCTGGCGCTTGAAACCTTCGATCACATCCACCGTCTGTCGATGCGTTATCACATTACACGCAAGACCGGTGGGCTAAGCCGGATCATCGAGCGCGGTGTAAAGGGTGTTGAATTCCTGTTGCGTTTTCTGCTGTTCAACATCGGGCCTTTGATCCTTGAACTGTTGATGATCGGCGCGATACTGACCTATCTGTTTGACTGGACCTATCTTTTGGTCGTGGCCGTGACCATCGGGCTTTATGTCTGGTTCACCTTTTCAATTACCGAATGGCGGGTAAGGCAGCGCCGCGAAATGAATGCGGCAGATACCGACGCGAACCAAAAGGCCGTTGATAGCCTGCTGAACTATGAGACCGTTAAGTACTTTGGCGCAGAAGCCCGCGAGGCGGCGCGTTACGATGGTGCGATGGCAGGGTATGAAGAGGCCGCGATCAAGACCAGCCTGTCGTTGGCATTCCTGAATTTTGGCCAATCGCTGATCATTACCGCCGGTTTGGTGGCGGTGATGGTCATGGCGGCAATCGGGGTGCAGAACGGCGCGCTTACGGTCGGCGATTTTGTTATGGTCAACGCCTATATGGTGCAGATCACCGTGCCGTTGAACTTTCTCGGGACCGTATATCGCGAGATCCGGCAGGCGTTGGTTGATATGGGGCAGATGTTTGGGCTGCTGGATCAACCGGCCGAGATTTCAGACAAAGAGGGTGCCACCGAGCTGAAAGTGACCGGTGGTAAAGTTACGCTTGAGAATGTGCATTTCGGGTATGATCCCGACAGGGCGATCCTCAACGGCGTCACGCTTGAGGCGAAACCGGGGGAAACCGTTGCGATTGTAGGCTCTACCGGCTCGGGTAAATCCACCATCGGGCGGCTGTTGTTCCGGTTTTATGATGTGGGTGCAGGTGCGCTCAAGATCGACGGCCAGGACCTGCGCGATGTGACGCAGCTAAGCCTGCATCAGGCCATCGGTGTCGTGCCGCAGGACACTGTGCTGTTCAACGATACCATCGGATATAATATCGGCTATGGCCGCGAGGGCGCGACACAGGCCCAGATCGAGGATGCGGCCCGGGATGCGCAAATCCATGATTTCATTGTCAGCCTGCCGGACGGGTATGACACGACAGTGGGCGAGCGGGGACTGAAGCTGTCCGGCGGTGAAAAGCAGCGTGTGGGTATTGCACGCACCTTGCTGAAAGATCCGCCGATCCTGTTGCTGGACGAGGCGACCTCGGCGCTGGACAGCGAGACAGAGCATGAAATTCAGGATGCGTTGAATCGCGCCGGGCAAGGGCGCACCGTGCTGACCATCGCGCATCGGCTGAGCACAATTGCCGACGCCGACCGGATTGTGGTGCTTGAGAAGGGCGAGATCGTCGAGCAGGGCACCCATGACGCACTGCTGGCGCAAGACGGGCGCTATGCGCAGTTGTGGCACCGTCAGCAGTCAGAGGATCAGGACCAGCGGTAGGCATCGGGACGGGGCTGGCGGCCAGCGATAATCGTGGATGCTGTGGCCGGGGCACCGGTTGCAATGAGTTTTTTGGCAAGATGAAGAGCGGGCTGGTGCCTCGCCTTGCGCGTCGGTGCGGGCAGGGGCAGATCAAGGTTTCGCAACCGGTCCGCACAATGTCACGGCTTGGCCCAGATTGGCATTATCAAAAGGCGGCAGGCGATGGCGTACGGTTTCCCGCCTGGGGCGGCAAGAAGAGCGCTGGAGATCCTTATGGAAGCGGGAGCGACACTTTAGTGAAACAGATGGCAGATGTGACGGGATGCCCCCGGCATCCGCTTGATCAGTGTTATTCGGCCGCTGAAAGCCGCGAGGACTGAGGGGCCGTCGTTTCGACGGGTACAAAGGCATCTGGCTCCCAGATGATTTCAGCCGCCATACTGCGCCGTGTATCGCGTTGCAACGCCCAGTCGCGGGCAGCCTTGCTGGCGCGGCCCATCGACATTTTGGCCAACAGGCGTGCAATCCACCGGATATAGGTGGTCGCCCAGACCCGGATCGCCAGCATTGAAGGTGTCACCAGCAATGTCAGCACCGTGGCAATCCCGAGACCGAATACCACCGCCGTCGCCAGCTGTTTCCACCACAGCGCCGTCGGGCTGTCGATGGTATAGCCGCCTTCGGCAAAATCCAGCGACAGGCCGAACATCATCGGGGCAAGGCCGGCCATTGTGGTGATGGTTGTCAGCAACACCGGCCGGATGCGCGCTTGTGCGGTGCGGATAATCGCCTCGATCCGCGGCATGTAGCGTTCGTATTCCTGATAGGTATCGATCAGGATGATGTTGTTGTTCACCACAATCCCTGCAAGCGCGACGATCCCTGTGCCGGTCATGATGATCGAAAACGTTTGCTCCATCACCAACATCCCGATCAACACGCCCGTGGTCGACAGGACAACCGCCAGCAGCACCAGAACAGCATTGTAGAACGAGTTGAACTGCGCCAGCAGGATGATGAACATCAGCCCCAATGCCGCGGTAAAGGCGGAACTGAGGAAGGCCTGTGATTCGGCCTGATCCTCCTGGTCGCCGGTCCATTCGGTGGTTACACCAAAGGGCAGCGGTTTTTCGTCCAGCCATTTGGTGATCTCGGCAATCCGTTCGTTCGGATTGATCGGCAGCATCCGAAGTGTGCCATCCTTGATCCCGGCGGCAAGGTCAACACCGCGTGCCGCATCCGTGCGCTGGGTGATTTTGAATGCGCTGCCGTCGGGGGCCGTGAAATCCGCATCATTGCCTGCAGGGCGCAGGGTGGCCAATGTGGTGTTCATGTCAGCCTTGGCCAAACCGGTGATTTTGACGACTTTCATCAGGCCAGGTGCCACATCCGCTTTCACATCCAGATAGCGTTTTTGGTCGATACGGTTGATCTCAGCCAGCTTGGGCACAGGGGTGCGGGTGATGAAATTGCTGAGCGGGATCAACCCGTCAAGGGTGCGTACCTTGAGGGTATCCAGCGTGCTCAGTACGCGGTCTTTTTCGGGCAGGCGCACGCGGATTTCGATTTCCTCGTCCGAACTGTCCACCCGCATTGTGTCCAGCAACAACCCGCGCGTCACCAGTTGAACCATCGCACCTACTGTAACCACATCCGCGCCGTAGCGGCCTGCTTTTTCAACATCTACGTCGATCTGCCAGTCGATGCCGGGCAGGGGGCGTGTGTCCTCGATGAGGGTCAGCCCGGGCGTGGTTTCATACTGCGCACGTGTCAGGGCAGCGGCGGTCATCAGATCGGTGAAACTATCGGCTTTCAAACGCAGATGTACCGGCTTGCCAGAGGCCGGCCCACGCGCCTGTGCCAGAATTTCAATGCGAATGCCGGGGATATTCGACAACTGCTCGGTCAGTTCAGCGATGATCACATCGCCGTCAAAAGCAGGATCCTGGGTTTCGCGGTTCACATCAAAACCCAGAAGCGGGATGGTGAATAACGTTTCAACCTTGTTGGGCCGGTCTTCCCACGGGATTGTCTCAAGCTGGATTTGCCCGATGCTGTCCTTGGGGGTTTGCGCGCCGCCGGTATTGCTGTCCAAACCACCTTCGCCTGCAAACGCAAACGCGGTCTGGATGCCGGGATGTTGCAGCACAATCGCCTCGGCGCGTTTAAGCAGAATATCCTTTTCATCCAGCGACAGGTTACCGCGTGCCAGGACATAGACGATGGCCTGCTCGGGCTCGGATTCGACAAAGAACTCCACCCCTTTGGAATTGTTGCCGAAGAAGATCATCACCGTGCCGACAAAAACAAATACCACTCCCGCCATCACCAACGGCATCGCCGGATTGCCGACAAGGGCGGCCATCACACGGCCAAATGCGTTGCGCCGGTAGCCTGCTTCGATGCGGTCAGGTGTGGTGCGGAACAGTTTCGACGTAATCCAACGGCCACCTCTGCCTGCGCGGGTGAATACGCCAAAGAAAGCAAGCAATGCCATCATCCCGCCGGACAGCCCGATGGTCATCAAAGCCGTAAGGGCGATAACACATATAAAAACGGTTGCGAAAGTCGGGATCACCGAGCCGAGCAGGTTAAACCCGTCCATCGCGGCAAACTGTGCCGAGATCACGCCAAACAGCGGCGTCATCAGCAACATCGGCAACATGATCATCGCAATGGCCAGCGGGAAAAGCAGGAAATGTAAAAACCAGCGCAGCCCTGCGATGGCTTCCATATTGTCAGCCATCCAGCGTTCAAGTCGCCCGGTCACACCACCCATGACAGGCAGATAGATCAGCGCCACAACCAGCGAGGCCGACAATACGAAAATCAACGTGACCGGAAGCATGCCCATGAACTGCCCCGGTACGCCGGGCCAAAACAACATCGGCAGGAACGCGCACAGTGTGGTCGCTGTAGAGGAGATAATCGGCCAGAACATGCGTTTGGCCGCTTCGGTATAGGCCTGCATCGGGCCATCACCCTGCTGTTGGCGGGCATCGGCGTATTCGACGACAACGATGGCACCATCGACCAGCATGCCCACGGCCAGGATCAGGCCGAACATCACGATGTTGGAAACCGAAATCCCCATAAGCGCAAGGAAGGCAAAGCACAGCAGAAAGGATGTGGGAATGGCAAAACCAACCAGCAAAGCGGCGCGGATGCCAAGGGCGGCCAGCACCACGATCATCACCAGTGCGATAGCAGTAAAGACGGAGCCCAAAAGCTGCTGTACCATCGAATCCACAACGCGGCTTTGGTCATTCGAGGTGCCGACAGTCACGGCTGCCTGCAACCCGTCTGGCCAATTGGCTGAGCGGTCCTCGACGATTTCCTTTACCAGTTTCGAGGTGTCGATCAGGTTGTATCCTTTGCGCTTGACCACCTGAAGCGCCAGTGTTTTTTCACCATTGAAACGCGCGGTACCTTTGCGGTCTTCAAAAGTCAGGTTGATCTGTGCCAGATCACCAAGCGTCACCACTCGGTCGCCGTTTGTCTTGACCGGCAAGGCATAGACATCGCGGGGTTCGTTGAACGACGACGGAATTTTGACCGAAAAGGCACCTTGGGAATTTTCGATTTCACCCGCTGCGATCAACTGGTTGTTGTTCTGTACAACATTGATCAATTCGCCGGCTGTGACGTTATAGGCTTCCAGCCGCAATGGATCGATGATCACCTCGAGCATCTCGTCGCGATCTCCCGCCAGACCAGCCTCAAGCACCGCGTCCAGCCCTTCAAGGTCATCCTGTAAATCACGCGCCACGCGGGCCATAGTGCGTTCCGGCACAGGGCCGGTCAGGTTCACGATAATGATCGGAAATTCGGAAAAGTTGATTTCGTTGATCGAATATTTGTCATAACCGTCGGGGAACAGGTTTTCCGCTGTCGACATGGCATCGCGCACATCGGCCATGATTTTCGTCTTGTCCCAACCGAATTCGAACTCAAGTGCGACACCGGCATAGTTTTCCGCCGCAGTGCTCGACATCTTTTTCAGCCCGTCCAAATCGGACAGTTCGGTTTCCATCGGCTTGACCAACAGGGTTTCACTGTCCGCTGCTGAAATCCCGGGGAATTGGACCGACACGAAAAGCGCCGGAATTTCGATGTCCGGTTCACCCTCTTTGGGCAGGGTGGAATAGGCATAACCGCCAACCACAAGGCTCAGCAGGATAAAAGCCAGAACCATTCGGGCCCGCGAGGCGGCCCAATCGACGATAGCGGTCACTGTGAAATCCCTTCCCATGTCGGTGCCACAATCACACCTGCAGTGACGTATTCCTGACCGACGACAATCACATCCGCGGTTTCAGGCAGACCAGTCACCCAGACACCCTTTGCGGTGTCGCGCATGATACTGACGGGGGCAAAGGCCACGACCGCATCTGCATCGACCAGCCGCACACCCAAGCTGCCTTCGTCGTTCAGCGTTAGGGCGGATTGCGGGATCAGATGTGCTTTGACACCGGCTGAGGCGATGATGATTTCAACGGTCTGCCCGTCCCGGATGCTCTGATCTGGATTCGGCACTTCGATTTCTGCGCGGAAGGTGCGGGTTTGCGTGTCTGCCGAACGCGACAGGAACGTGACCTGACCTATAACTTCGCGCCCCCCCGCAGCCAGCCGTGCACCGGCTTGCGCACCCAGTTTGACATGGTTTACCTCGGTTTCGGGAACAAAACCCACCAGTTTGATCGGATCGAGCTGGATGACGGTGGCGCATAGGGCGCCGGGCTGCAAAAGGCTGCCCAACTCGGCGGTGTCGCTTTCCAGCAGGCCGCTAAACGGTGCGGAAATGACCAGACGTTCGATTTCTTTCTCGGCTTTTGCCACTTCGGCTGTAGCCGCCTCGATGCCAGAGCGGGCCGCCGATAGGCCCGAAGTGGCGCTTGTAACGCCTGCCTTGGCGGCGGCTGTGGCTGCATCGGCACCAGCCACACGGGTCTGGGATGCAAAACCGTCCTTGCCCAAACGCGAAGCTGCGTTCTGATTGATCTCGGCTTCCTGAAGACGGGCGCGGGCCTCTTCGACGCGCGCTTCGGCTTCGGGCACGCGTGAGCGCGCCTCTGACAACCGGGCGCGGGCCTCTTCCAGTCCAGCACCACGGGTGCCCGGATCCAGCACACACATGGCATCACCAGCTTCCACCCGCGTGCCTTTGCGCAGAGGTTCGGAGATCACAATCGCGGAGGTTTCAGAGCGCACGTCAACCTGCCGTGCCGCCTCTGTCTCGCCGCGCAGGATGACAGCGCTGTCGACTTCTTCGCCCAGTACCCTGCGCACCATGACCTTAACCCGTTTTTCAGTGGCTGCTTCCGGTTCTGAAATCGCCGTGTTCAAGGCTGCAACGGCGCTATCGGCCGTTTCAACCTCAGCCATGCCAAACATCGCGGAAAGTTGGGGACGTGCCAGAATGGACATTGCCAGAATTACAGTAAGTGCCGCAGCGGCCACGATTGAGAAAATACGCATAAAGGATCCTCGCGTCACATCTGGCGGGCACCTTACCCGACGTCGTTAGGTGCTATGTAATGTAAGACAAGTGAACTAACTAGTTTAGATATTAAATTTTTTACATAGCGGAATTTCTGTCACTTGGATGTCGACACAAGCAGGGCGTAACGTTGCGCACCCCAGCGGGACTTGGCTTGCCCGCCGCCACAGGATAAGAGAGGCCAAACACTGGGGTACGGGGCGCGTTTCATGAGCAATACAGACGGTTTTGTCGAAGAGGTAAACGAAGAGGTCCGTCGTGACCGTCTTTACGGTCTGTTGCGCCGCTATGGCTGGATCGCGGTTCTGGCGATTCTCGCGATCGTCGGTGGGGCAGCCTATACCGAATACACCAAGGCGCAAAAACGCGCGCAGGCCGAAGGGCTGGGTGATGCGATGTTGGCCGCCCTTTCTGTCGACGACCGGTCCGAAAGGGCAAATGCCCTGGCCAGCATTGATGCGCCGACGCCAACGTCATCGGCTGTTCTGAGCATGATGACCGCAGCAGAGCAGGCCCAAGCAGGCGACACCCAAGTCGCAGCGGGCACTTTGAACGCTTTGGCCATCGATGGTGATGTGCCACAGATTTACCGTCAAATCGCGGCCTTCAAAGCGATTACCCTTCAGGGCACGGATGTTCCAGCAACCGAGCGGCGTCAGGCGTTCGAGGGTTTGGCGCAGCCGGGCAACGTCATGCGCTTGCTGGCCGAAGAACAACTGGCGCTGATCGACATTGAAACCGGGGATGTTCCGGCGGCGATCGAAAGCTATCAGGCGATCGTCGACGACGCTGAAGTGAGCTCGGACTTGCAACAACGCGCCCTACAGGTAATTGTGGCATTGGGCGGCGAGCCTGTGGTGCCAAATTCCGCTGATTTGACCCAAACCGGTGACGTCATTCAGGGCAATTAATCGACGATCCTTGCGGCCAAGGCCAATCGGGTAAAAGAGCGAGTAAGCAAAAAGTGAGCAGGGCCATGACATATTCGACGTCGTTCGGGACAGTTTCAGTGAAAGCAAAAGTCTGGGGTCTGCCGCTGTTGGCCGCCACTTTGTTGCTTGGGGCCTGTAACGAGCGCGAGGATTACCTGACGGGACCGCGTGAAGATGTCAGTGCGGTGTTGCAAAACCCTGCGCTTGTGGATGCGGAAGAAGATTTGGCACGGCCCGAGAATACCAGCCGACCGATTTCTCTGGGGGCAACCGCGAATAACGCCAGTTGGACACATGCCACAGGCACCGCGAAATACCGGACCGCCCATCCTGCATTGCGCAATGCGCTGCAACTGGCTTGGTCCGCTGATATCGGGGATGGTGACAGCCGCCGCTATCGTATCACGGCGGATCCGGTCGTTGACGCGGGCCGTGTCTTTACCTTGGATGCGGGCGCACAGGTCACGGCCACATCAACTTCGGGTGCGACCCTCTGGACGCGCGATCTGACTCCGGCCAGCGACAAGCAGGGGCAGGGATCAGGGGGCGGTCTGGCAGTGCAGGGCGACACCTTGTACGTCTCGATCGGTTATGGGGTTCTGGCCGCGCTGGATGTGGCCACGGGCGGTGTGCGCTGGACACAGGATCTTGACGCTTCAGGCTCTGGTGTGCCGACGGTCTATGGCGACCTTGTTTATCTGACCGCAGGGGATGACACGGGTTGGGCGGTGAACAAGTCCGATGGCCGCATCGAATGGCAGACCAGCGGCAGCACCAGCGTCAATAATGTGTTGGGTACGCCCGCACCGGCGCTGACGGACCAACTCGCGATTTTCTCTTACGGTTCGGGTGAAATTCAGGCTGTGTTCCGTCAAGGTGGTCTGTCGCGCTGGACGTCTACTGTGCTGGGCAAACGCCCCGGCCGTGCCCTGTCGTCGATTTCTGATGTAACCTCAGCGCCTGTGATCTCTGGCGACCGGCTGTTTGTTGGCAACCAGTCGGGCCGCTTGTCCGCGCTCAACCTTGGGAGCGGCGACAAGATCTGGACTGCCCGTGACGGTGCAATCGCACCAGTATGGCCCGCGGGAGGCAGTGTTTTCGTCATCTCCGACCTGAATGAACTTTTGCGTCTTGATGCTGGCGACGGCAGCCGGATTTGGGGCACGCCCCTGCCGAACTTTATCAAATCACGTCCAAAGCGTCAGGCGGCGGTGTTTGCCCATCATGGTCCGGTGGTTGCCGGAGGGCGCGTGATCGTTGCGTCAAACGACGGTGTGCTGCGCAGCTTTGATCCGGTGAATGGTGCGTTAAGCAGCAGTGTTGAAATCCCCGGCGGTGCGACCACCGCTCCTGTTGTGGCAGGCGGCACGCTCTACGTGGTTTCGCGCAAAGGCCAATTGCTTGCTTTCCGTTAAGCGCGAAATGGTCTAAAGGCCGAGCTTGATCCGGCCCCACGCGATGTTTTTTGGGCCGATGGAGCTGTGAAATGTCCTTTACCCTAGCCATCGTGGGCCGCCCGAATGTAGGCAAATCCACACTTTTCAACCGCCTTGTAGGCAAACGCCTTGCTTTGGTCGATGACCAGCCGGGCGTCACCCGCGATCTGCGCGAAGGGGCAGCACGACTGGCCGATTTGCGTTTTACCGTCATTGATACCGCAGGTTTGGAAGAGGTCACAGACGACAGCCTTCAGGGCCGCATGCGCCGTCTGACCGAACGTGCGGTGGATATGGCTGATGTGTGCCTCTTTATGGTGGATGCCCGCGTTGGCATCACGCCATCCGATCTGGTGTTCGCAGACATCCTGCGCAAACGCTCGGCCCATGTGATACTTGCCGCCAACAAAGCCGAAGGCAAAGCAGGCGAATCTGGTGTGCTCGAAGCCTATTCGCTGGGTCTTGGCGAGCCGATCAGTCTTTCGGCTGAACATGGCGAGGGGCTGAATGATCTTTATGCGATGCTGGTGCCACTGGCGGATGCGCATGCGGAGCGTGCGGTCGAAGACGCGCCGGAAACGGATGTGGACCTAAGTGAAGAGGACGGCGAGGAAACCGACACCGTACCAGTGCCAAGCAACGCCAAGCCCTTGCAGGTTGCTGTTGTGGGGCGCCCTAACGCGGGTAAATCAACGCTGATCAACCAAATTCTGGGCGAAGACCGCCTGCTGACGGGTCCCGAGGCGGGAATTACCCGTGACGCAATTTCCCTGCGCAAGGAATGGAACGGCGTGCCGATGCGTATTTTTGATACGGCGGGTATGCGAAAAAAGGCGAAAGTACAGGAAAAGCTGGAGAAACTCAGCGTTTCGGATGGCCTGCGCGCGGTGAAATTCGCGGAAGTTGTCGTTGTACTGCTCGATGCGGAAATTCCGTTTGAACAGCAGGATTTGCGGATCGCGGACCTTGCCGAACGCGAGGGTCGCGCGGTTGTTGTTGCGGTGAACAAATGGGACATCGAAGAGGACCGCCAGGCCAAGCTGAAAGGCCTGAAGGAAAGCTTTGAACGTCTGCTGCCACAGTTGCGCGGTGCGCCACTGATCACGGTCAGCGCCAAGACGGGCAGGGGGCTGGACCGGCTGCACGAAGCGATCATGCGGGCCTATGACGTCTGGAACCGCCGTGTGACAACCGCGCAGCTGAACCGCTGGCTGGCAGGCATGATGGAGGCGCATCCGCCCCCGGCGCCACAAGGCAAACGTATCAAGCTGCGCTATATGACACAGGCGAAAACACGTCCCCCCGGTTTTGTGGTGATGTGTAGCCACCCCGACAAGGTACCGGAAAGCTATAGCCGCTATTTGGTGAACAACCTGCGGGTGGATTTTGACATGCCGGGCACGCCGATCCGTTTGTGGATGCGCGGGCAGAACGATGCGAACCCTTACAAGGGCCGCAAGAAGGCTCCGCCCTCGAAGTTGCGCAAACATACCGAGGGGCGACGCAAGGATTGAGCGGCGCGGTTGCTTTCAAAGTTTCCGATTGTGCCTGCGGGCAAAGGCGCCATTGGTGCCTTTGCTGATCCCCCAAAACGCTTTGAAGGAAAACCCAGCCCGCCTCACAAAGCGCGAAACGCCTTGAGTGTCGGCACCAGCAGGGCCAGCGCCCCGCCACCTGCGACATAGGCAACCACCGGCGCGGCGTCCAGATTCTGGACGACAACCGCCACCAGGGCCCAGATCACCGCGATGCCATAGGTGGGTGCACGGCCCAAAGCGCCTTGCACCAAGCCGCCGATGATGATGGCCAGCCCTACAAATGCGAGTGCCGCGGTGTTCTGGTCCATAAAGCCATAACCGGCGGCCAGCAGTCCCAGGGACACACAGGACGCTGCCGACAGCCAGCCGGCATAAAGGCCTACGGGCCATGCCGCCCAAGTCTGATCGTTCACAGGTGCAAGGAACAAAGCCGCCAAGGCAGACAGCAACATCACCCAGATCAAAACACTTGCCCAGATCGGGCTGGCCACGGCAACTGCAAGCCATCCGGTGCCGACCAGTAACGACACCGCTAAAGGTTTTCGCATATCGTGCCATTGCCCGTCACGGTGCGCCCTGATCAACCCCCAACCTGTCCCGATGATCAGCCATCCATAGATCACTCCCCAGATGGCAAACGCATATCCGGCCGGCTGCACGGGCGGATTATTCTGCGGCACGGGAAACTGGTTGGGGTCGAACCCGGCGAATCCCTCAACAAAGAATGGCGAGGCCGCAAAAAGCAGGCTCAGCAGAAAACAGGCAAGAGCGACGGCAAAACGGGCGTTGGCCATTTCATGTCCTTTGGTTCAACGTCTGGAAAGCAACTTAGAACAGTAGGGCAAAAATTCAAACCATAGCAGCGTTGATCAACCAATCGGAGAGATACGGTTGCTAGGCCAATTGTCCCGTTTCAGTCAGCGTGGTCTTGCCCCCCAGATACGGCGCAAGCACCGTCGGCAAGGTAACCGATCCATCCGCCTGCTGTCCGTTTTCCAGAACCGCGATCAGACAGCGGCCCACAGCCAGGCCAGAGCCGTTCAGCGTATGAACGAATTGCGGCTTGCCGCCGTCCTTTGGCTTGAACCGCGCATTCATCCGGCGGGCCTGAAAATCACCCGTGGTCGAAACCGATGAGATTTCGCGGTAGGTGTTCTGCCCCGGCACCCATGCCTCGATATCAAAGGTGCGGCGCGCGCCAAATCCCATATCGCCGGTGCACAACAGAACAGTCCGGTAAGGAACGCCCAACCGCTCCAGAATATCCTCGGCACAGCGCAGCATGCGCTTTTGCTCATTGTCGCTTTCCTCGGGCAAGGTGATGCTGACCATCTCGACCTTTTCGAACTGGTGCTGGCGCAACATGCCCGACGTGTCGCGCCCCGCTGATCCGGCCTCAGAGCGGAAACACAGGGTGTGCGCGGTATAGCGGCGGGGCAGGCTTGCCTCCTCGACCACATCACCGGCGACGGTATAGGTCAGCGGCACTTCGGACGTTGGCACCAGCCACATCCCTTCGGATGTCTGATAGCTGTCCTCGCCGAATTTCGGCAGCTTGTCCGTGCCATACATCGCATCATCCCCGACCAACACCGGCGGGTTCACTTCGGTCAGCCCGTTTTCATCCACATGAGTGTCGAGCATGAATTGCGACAAGGCCCGATGAATGCGCGCCACGGCGCCGCTTAGCAAAACAAAGCGGCTGCCGGAAATCTTCGCGGCGGTTTCAAAATCCATCGAGGCGGCGACGCCCTTGATCTCGAAATGCTCGACCGGTTTGAAATCAAACGCCGGGATGTCGCCCCATTTTTTCACTTCGGCATTGTCGTTTTCATCCGCACCCTGTGGCACGTCTTCGGCAGGGTTGTTGGGGATACGGGCCAGTATATCCGTCAGCTCGGCATCCAGTGCCTTGGCCTCGGCCTGCATCGCGGCGACTTCTTCTTTCTTTTCGCCGACCAGCGCACGCAGCCGTTCAAATTCGGCCTCGTCGCCATTGGCCTTGGCGGCCCCGACCAGCTTGGATGCTTTGTTCTGCTCGGCTTGCGCCGCCTCTGCCGCACCGATTTTTTCGCGCCGCGCCGTGTCGAGTTTCAGAATGGCGGCGGACATGGGCGCATCGCCGCGCCGCGCGAGGGCGGCGTCAAGAGCTTCGGGCGTTTCGCGGATGGCGCGGATGTCGTGCATGGGTGCGGTCCTTGGATGTGAGTCGTGTTGCTGCGCGTTATGCCGGATTGGGACGGGAAGGGGTAGAGCGGGTGGTTAGTCCACATAAGGGAATTGCGTCAAAGCCAGTTCTTCGAGAAATTTTTGATAAGCTCGAAGCGAATGACTGTCATTTGAATTATAAGGGCTCCAATGTTTGAAGTTTTTTCGCTCAGGACCGTCAATGTCTGAGCTTGCTGCTATTCGTTCTTCTTCCATGTGTTCATGAAGCTGCGTGTCTTTCGTCCCAAAGGTCAAATTCAATTGATCTGGGTCGCCGATATAGTCGACTGCTGACAGGTCTGCAGCTTGAAACGAAACGCCGTACAACTTTGCTGATAGTATTGTTTCGTTCATGCTGCCCGGTTTTGGTTTTGGCTGGGACAAAACGACTTGATCAAATCGTGCGCCTTTTAGGTCGGCTTGAAAGAAGTCACTGAAATTGATGAGGGAAGATGTAAACCTTGTTCCATGCAACATAGTCTTTACGAAGTTGGCCCCTTCAAGCCTACAAAGCGTCAGATTACTTGCAGAGAAATCACCGTTACTAAAATCCGCTCCAGACAGATCGCAAAAACGCAAGTCCACCCTAAACTTTTGCTTGGCTTCAAGCTGTTTTCCTTGATCAGGCCTGCGGCCTAAAATGGTTATTGCAGTTTGAATGTCCTGTCGCGGTCGTTTGCGATTGAAAGAGCCAAAGAAGAGCGATGGTTCAAGTCCCATCTGGGGGCTGTTCCCCCTGATATACGCGCAAATGAGTTCGACAACTTGCAAATGATAGTCAGCGTTATCTCTTGCGATTCTTTCCAACGCGAACAGGCCACCAATACGAACATCTAAACTGGGTAGTGTTTCGGAAAAGACTTGCCAGTCTCCAGGAACGGGGTTTCTTTCGTATTCTTCAAGGATGAATGGCTCAGATTGCCATTCGATTGAGGTTTCGTTCGTTTCGCTGGCATCACTAAAATAGGTAACAGGTCGCCCGATACGACTTCGCTCATTGTTTGCACCCAAGGCATCGACCGCCTTATTGAACCTGTCTGTAACTAAGCCCGCTTCGGTTGCTAAGGTTTGGCGATGCTTCAGCCCAAGTCGCACCAAAGTGAAGGGCAATGCAACAACCGCGCCCAAAACGGCGGTCAGGGAGGCGAGTTTCAGAACCGAGAAACGCCACGACCAGATTTGATCGGCTTGCCCTTCGCTTGGAATGAGGGAGACGATAATATCGACGACCGTCCAGACCAATCCACCAAACAGCAGCAAAAACAGGATTCCCCAAAAAGATGCCGCGACCCAAAACCAGAAGACGCTGAACCCGTCACCGCCGAGTTTGGATTGCAATTCACTGGGGCTAAGCCCTTCACATGTCCGCTGGGCAAACAGGATCACCAACATCGCAAGGATAATGGTTGTTACCGGTGCCAAGGGGTGCGCGAAGTATTCCGACAAGTATTGTTCCAAACGACATCTTCCAACCACAACTTATCCGAGATTACCTGTTGGTCTGAAACTGTCCACCCAAATCCCCCCTTTGCACCTTGCGTCCCCCTGCGCCCGTGCATAGGTTCTGCCAAACTTCAACGGGCAGCAGACGCGGGCCCTTTCTGACGCACAAAAGGACCCAAGCCATGGCCGGTATTGAGCAATTCATCCCCCTTATCCTGATCTTTGCGATCATGTATTTCCTGTTGATCCGTCCGCAGCAAAAGAAGGTCAAAGAACACGCCGCCATGGTCGCGGCCCTGCGGCGCGGTGACCAAGTGGTGACCCAGGGCGGGATCATCGGCAAGGTGGTCAAGGTCAAGGATGACGGCGAACTGGAGGTCGAGATCGCTGATGGCGTGAAGATCCGCGTGATCCAGTCGACCATCGCGACCGTGGTTTCCAAGACCGAACCCGCGAAATAATCCGCGCCTCACGGCAAAACCGCCAGCCTGAGAGAGGGCGCTGCTATGCTTCAGATTGATCTGTGGAAACGGGTTATGATCGCACTGACCTGTGCGATTGGTATTTGGCTGGCCTTGCCGAATGCCTTTTACGCACCGGTCGAGCAACACAATGACGCGGTTGCCGCGATCGAACTGTCGGGCAGCACCGACGCGCTTGAGGCGCAAAAGGCGCTCTGGCCGGATTGGCTGCCATCGCAACTGGTCAACCTGGGGCTGGACTTGCGCGGCGGGGCACATTTGCTGGCCGAGGTCCGTGTCGAAGATGTGTACGCCAGCCGCATGGAGGCGCAATGGCCCGAGGTGCGCGACGCCTTGCGCAACCTGACACCTGTGCGTCGTCAACAGTCGCCCGAGGACGAACTGCGGGTGCGGTTGAACGACGAGGCCAAGATGGCCGAGGCGATGGAGATCGTGCGCGGTCTGGCCCGTCCGGTGCCGACCCTCACGGGGGCCGGATCAACCGATATCGACGTGCGCGGCGATGCAGGCGTGATTATCATTACCCTGTCCGAAGCCGAGAAACAGGCGACCAACGAGCGCACGATGCAGCAATCGCTCGAGATCATCCGCCGCCGGATCGACGAGGTCGGCACACGCGAACCGACGATCCAGCGTCAAGGGGCCGAACGTATTCTGATCCAGGTGCCCGGTATCGGTTCTGCGGCCGAGTTGAAAGCGATCATCGGCACTACCGCGCAGTTGACTTTTAACCCCGTGGTCAGCCGCGGGTCCGACGCAAACGCCAACCCCGGTATCGGCAATAAACTGATTCCGTCAACCGATGAACCGGGCGCGTTTTACGTGGTGGAAGCCGCACCTGTTGTGACAGGTGAAGAACTGGTCGATGCCCAACCCAGCTATGACCAGAACGGGCGACCGGCGGTTTCTTTCCGCTTTAACACCTCCGGTGCGCGCAAGTTCGGCGATTATACTGCGGCCAACATCGGTGCGCCGTTTGCCATTGTGCTGGATGACGAGGTGATCAGCGCCCCGACGATCCAAAGCCATATTCCGGGCGGGTCGGGGATCATTACCGGCAACTTCGACGTCGAAACCTCTACCAACCTCGCGATTCTGCTGCGGGCAGGGGCCTTGCCTGCGGGGCTTGATTTCCTTGAGGAACGCACAATCGGGCCGGAGCTGGGTCAAGACAGCATCGATGCGGGCAAGGTCGCCACGGTCGTGGCCTTTGTCGCGGTGCTGTTCTTCATGTTTTTAAGCTATGGTTTGTTTGGCATTTTCGCCAATATCGCACTGATTATCAACGTCGCGATGATCTTTGGTTTGCTCAGCCTGGTCGGGGCCACGTTGACCCTGCCGGGCATTGCGGGGATCGTGTTGACCGTGGGGATGGCGGTGGACGCCAATGTTCTGATTTTTGAACGGATCCGCGAGGAACTCAAGACGGCAAAAGGGCCGGCGCGCGCAATCTCGTTAGGTTACGAAAGAGCGCTGAGCGCGATCATTGACGCCAACATCACCACACTGATCACCGCTGTCATCCTTTTTATCATGGGGTCAGGGCCGGTTCGAGGCTTTGCGATCACCCTCGGGTTCGGGATTATCACATCGGTATTTACGGCCATCTTTGTCACCCGCCTGATGGTGGTGATGTGGTTTGAACGGGCACGTCCCAAAACGATTGAGGTCTAAGCCATGCGTCTGCGTCTGCGTCTGTTCAAAGAAGCCCCGAATTTCGATTTCTTCAAACGGTGGAAAATCTGGCTCGGCATATCCGGCCTAATGATGGTGGTCGCTTTTGCATCGTTTATTATGCAAGGGTTGAACTATGGCATCGACTTTCGCGGCGGCACGACTATCCGTTCAGAAAGCCCCTTGGTCGTAGATATCGCCGTATATCGCGGGGCCATTGCCACACTTGGGCTTGGTGATATCAGCATCACCGAAGTTTTTGATCCATCGTTCCGCGATGACCAGAATGTCGCGATGATCCGCATCCAGGCGCAGGACGGCCAAGAGGCCGTCAGCTCTGTCGTGATCGAAGCGGTAATGGGAGCGTTGAAAACCGTGCGGCCCGATATCAAGTTTACATCGGTTGAATCCGTAGGTCCGAAAGTTTCTGGCGAATTGATCCAAACCGCTGTGATTGCTGTGGTTTTGGCCATAAGCGCGGTTTTGATCTATATCTGGTTGCGCTTTGAATGGCAGTTCGCCGCAGGGGCGGTTCTGGCGCTTGTGCATGACGTCATCCTGACAATCGGTATCTTTTCTGAACTGCAAATCCGCTTCGATCTGGCCATAATCGCGGCCCTGCTGACGATTGTGGGGTATTCGTTGAACGATACGGTGGTGGTCTTTGACCGCGTGCGTGAGAACCTGCGCAAGTTCAAGAAGCGCGATCTCAAGGACGTGATGAACCTGTCAATTAACGAAACCATGGCGCGGACATTCATGACGTCGTTCACCACATTGATCGCCCTTATCGCGCTTTTTGTACTGGGTGGTGACGTGATCCGTGGATTTGTCTTCGCGATGATCTGGGGCGTGATTGTCGGTACCTATTCGTCGATTTTTGTCGCCTCCGCGATCCTGCTCTATCTTGGGGTCAAGCGTGACTGGTCCAAACCGGATGCGAATGCGGGCAATCAATACGCCAATGTAGATGCCTGACTGGCGTAAGGCTTGTGTCAAAGTAAAACGGTGATCCGGGGTTGCAGAGTGCCGGATCACCCCACACCATCGCTCTTTCGCTTGCTGGCCTATATCGTAACCGGTGTTTAGGCTATGATCGGCCTGCCGCTTTGGAAAGGATACCCCGTGCGCCTGAACGAGATCGCATATAATGATTCAGCACCTATTGACGGCTACGGCCCCGGTTTCTTTCGTATTGGGGGCACGCTGATGAACGGACCGGTGATTACCGGTCCGCTTGGCACGCAAAGCTGGGCAGGGTTTGATGATACGAACGCTCTAACAGCGCTCAAGGACCACGTGGATGTATTATTCGTCGGGACGGGTAAAGACGTAGCGCATCTGCCGGACGCTGTTTTGGAGGCGATGCAAGAGGCTGGGCTGGGTGTCGAAGCCATGGCGTCACCTGCCGCTTGCCGAACCTATAATGTGCTATTGAGCGAGGGGCGCAGGGTGGCACTGGCGTTGATACCGGTCTGATCTGATATGACGCTGAGCGCCCAAAACCTGACCCTTGTGCGTGGCGGTTTGCCTGTGGTTTCGGGCCTAAGTTTTAACCTGAAAGCCGGGCATGCGCTGATTCTACGCGGCCCTAACGGTGCGGGCAAAACCACGTTGCTGCGTACCATAGCGGGGCTGCAAACACCGCTGTGTGGTGACATCTCGGGTGCGACTGACCGTATTGCCTATGCCGCACATGCGGATGGCATCAAGGCGATGCTGAGCGTGCGTGAAAACCTGCAGTTCTGGGCGCAGGTCTTTGGCGGCGACGACATTGAAGCCGCACTCGATGCTTACGCGCTGCACCCTTTAGCGGACCGGTTGGCGGGCACGCTGTCTGCCGGGCAAAAGCGCCGTTTGGGCTTGTCTCGGCTGCTGGTTACGGGCTGTCCCATCTGGGTGCTGGACGAGCCGACCGTATCCTTGGACAGCGATGCCGTCGCCATGTTCGCCGTCGCGGTCAGGGCGCATCTGGCAGCCGGCGGTGCAGCACTGATCGCGACCCATATCGATCTTGGAATTGAAGCGGATGTGCTTGATATCACGCCGTTCCGTGCCCGTTCTGACCAGCGCGCCGGTGCCAGCGATGAGGCATTCCTGTGATTGCCCTTCTGATGCGTGACCTCCGTCTGGCCTTCCGTGCGGGCGGCGGTTTTGGGCTTGGCCTCGCGTTTTTCCTGATTGTTACAACACTGGTCCCCTTCAGCGTCGGGCCGACTTCGGCCCTCTTGGGCAGTATTGCACCCGGGGTCTTGTGGTTGGGCGCCTTGCTTGCCTGTCTTCTGTCCCTTGATCGGCTACTGGCACTTGATTACGAGGATGGCACACTTGACCTTTTGTTAACCGCCCCTCTGCCGCTGGAGGCCGCGGTGAGTGTCAAAGCCTTGGCGCATTGGTTGACGACCGGATTGCCGCTGGTTTTGGCAGCCCCAGTATTCGGCGTTTTGCTGAACCTGCCGCTGGCCGGATACGGTTGGTTGGTGCTTTCATTGGCGCTTGGCACGCCTGCGCTGTCGGTCATTGGCACATTCGGAGCGGCGCTGACCGTTGGCATCAAACGCGGCGGGCTGTTGCTGTCGCTGCTGGTCCTGCCGCTTTATGTGCCGACCCTGATTTTTGGTGCCGAAGCCGCGCGTCGGGGGGCAGCGGGGCTTGACCCGATGACACCTTTGCTGATGCTGGCGGGAATTACATTGGGGACGGTGGCGTTGATGCCCTTTGCCAGTGCGGCGGTGCTGCGGATGGGACTGCGATAGATGGTTGGAACACCTGCGATCATTTGTCCATTGAGGCTGTCGAACGGGGAGAATAGATAGGCTTATGTCCATTTGGTCCTACGCAAATCCGGTCAAGTTCCTGGCCCTTAGTGCGAAACTGCAACCCTTCATCTGGGCAGCGGCAGCTGTTTGTGTCTGCACCGGCCTGATCTGGGGGTTCTTTGCCACGCCTGATGATTTCCGACAGGGATCAACGGTCAAGATTATCTATCTGCACGTGCCTGCGGCGCTGATGGCGATCAATGCGTGGTTCATGATGCTGGTGACCTCACTGATCTGGCTGGTGCGTCGCCACCACGTCAGCGCACTGGCCGCCAAAGCCGCTGCACCCGTGGGGCTGGTGATGACCCTGATCGCGTTGATTACCGGCGCAATCTGGGGTCAGCCGATGTGGGGCACATGGTGGGCGTGGGACCCGCGTCTGACATCGTTTCTTATACTGTTTCTGTTCTATCTGGGTTACATCGCGTTGTGGGAAGCTGTCGAAGACCCTGATACTGCCGCTGATCTGACATCGGTGTTGTGTCTGGTCGGATCGGTCTTTGCGGTGCTGTCACGCTACGCGGTGCAATTCTGGAATCAGGGGCTTCACCAAGGTACTTCGGTCCCTGTCGCCACTGGAGGGCGGACTGTTTCGGATGTTTTCTTTGTGCCTTTGGCAATCTGCATGGTGGGCTTTGGCCTGCTGTTTATTGCCCTTGTTTTATACCGCACAGGCACCGAAATCAGATTGCGTCGCAGCCAAGCCTTGCGGGCACGGATGGAGCGGGGGCTGTGATGCCGGATCTTGGGAAATACGCGATCGAGGTCATGTCGGCCTATGGGGCGTCATTGCTGTTGCTCGCTGTCTTGCTGGGGCTTTCCTTGCGCCGTGGGCGTGCGGCGCGGGCCGAACTGACGCAGATCGAAACCGAGGCAAAGCAGGAGAGCGGGAAAAATGGCTAGGGTTTCGCTTCTCATGTTGGCGCCGCCGGTCATATTTGCTGGTTTTGTCGCGTTGGCTGCTGTGGGCATGTACCGTGATGATCCGCAGGGGTTGCCATCGACCTTGGTGGGGCGGATGGCCCCCGCATTGCCGGCCGACCCGCTGCCCGGCTTTCCCGTAGCGACGCCCGAGATGGCGGCATCGGGCACGGTGACGCTGGTCAACTTCTGGGCAAGCTGGTGTCCGCCTTGTCGGGCGGAACACCCCAAGCTACTGGAGATGCAGGCGCAGGGCCTTTCCATCATCGGGGTGAATTTCAAAGATACAGCGGCGAATGCGACCAAATACCTGATTGAGGACGACAACCCCTTCATCGGTATCGGTTTTGATCCCAAGGGGCGCACGGCCATCAACTGGGGCGTGACGGCGCCGCCGGAAACTTTCATTCTGGGTGGGGATGGTACAGTTTTGTTCCGCTTCGCCGGTCCTTTGGTGGGCAGTGATTACGAACAGCGGTTCTTGCCTGCGTTGACGGCGGCCATGGGAAACTGACGTTGGACCTTTGCCTGTGGTAAGGGTCTGCATGAGTTTAATTGGCAAGATGAAGTTGGGTGTCAGAGCCGGTAGCCGCCCGAAACGGTGATCACCTCGCCGGTGATAAAGCCTGAACTATCCGAGGCGAGGAAGCGGGCGACACGCGCGATATCTTTGGGGATGCCTGTGCGCCCCAGGGCGGTCATCGCGACAAAGGCTTGTACCAGTTCCGCCGGGCGCGGAGCTTCAGGACGTTCGATGGCACCCGGGGCGATGCCATTGACGCGGATGCCTTTCGGGCCCAGCGTTTTTGCCATGCCGCGTGTCCAAGTGTTCAACGCGGCCTTGCTTGCCGAATAGCCAACCGCGCCCATTGCCGGTAATTCGGCGTTCACAGAGGAAATATTGATGACGCTTGCGCCCCGGTGAAGGTGGGGCAGGGCAGCCTCCAACAGAGCCATCGGGGCGGTGAGGTTGACGGCGAAGGTTGCCAACGGATCTGTATTATCATCCGAGATGGCGCCGGCATTGTTGACGATGACGTCGAGACGGCCCAAGCGGGTCATAACCTGATGGATGATGTCGCTGGCCGCCGTTGCGACAGAAAGATCCGCAGGCAGGGCCAGAATGCCGGGAAATTCGCGCAAGAGCGCGTCAGGGGGGGTATTCCGATAGGTGATGGCCACAGTGTGATCTGTGGCCAGTTCGGCGGCGATGGCGCGTCCGATGCCGCGGGCACCGCCGGTGATTAGGGCAACGGGCTTCATCGTTTATCCTTTTGGTAAGACTGTAGACTGCCGTGTATGAGGATAACGAAAAAGGCCCCCGCTACAATGCGCAGCGGGGGCCTTTGATGATTGTCGTATCAGGGCAGATCACTCGGCCGCGATCGAACCGCTTTTGGCCAGATCACGCAGCACGTAATGCAGCACGCCACCGTGTTCGATATATTCGATTTCAATTGCCGTATCGATCCGGCATTTCAGGGTGATGTCTTTCACCGTGCCATCGCCCATGGTGATTTGACACGGAACCTCTTGCAGCGGCTTGATTGTATCGAGACCGGAAATCGAGACTGTTTCTTCGCCTGTCAGCCCCAGCTTTTTACGGGTGTCGCCGCCGGTGAATTCGAACGGGATGACACCCATGCCCACAAGGTTGGAACGGTGGATGCGTTCGAAGCTTTCGGCGATGACTGCCTTGACGCCCAGCAGTGCCGTGCCTTTGGCCGCCCAATCCCGCGAGGAGCCTGCGCCGTATTGTTCGCCGCCGAAGATGACCAGCGGTGTGCCCGCTGCCTGATGCGCCATTGCCGCGTCATAGATTGAGGTCTGTGCGCCGTCAGGACCTTTGGTATAGCCGCCTTCAACTCCGTCGAGCATCTCGTTCTTGATGCGGATGTTGGCAAATGTGCCGCGCATCATGACTTCGTGGTTGCCACGACGTGAGCCGTAGGAGTTAAACTCGCGCGGGGATACCTGACGGTCTGTCAGGTACTTACCGGCTGGAGTTGATTCTTTGAATGAACCGGCTGGCGAAATGTGGTCGGTTGTGATCATGTCCCCGAGGACCGCGAGAACCTTGGCCCCTTCGATGTTGGTGATCACGCCCGGCTCGGGCGACATGCCCTGGAAGTAAGGCGGGTTCTGTACATACGTCGAGGCGGGTGGCCAGTCATAGGTTTTTTCGTTGGTGGTTTCGACGCCCTGCCATTTTTCATCGCCCTTGAAAACGTCGGCATATTTGGTCTGGAAGGCCTCGCGGGTGACGGTTTGTTCAACCAGCTCGGCGACCTCTTGGGTGGTTGGCCAGATGTCGCGCAGGTAGACGTCTTTGCCGTCGGGTGTCTGGGCGATCGGGTCGGTGGCAAGATTGATGTCCATCGTCCCGGCCAGCGCATAGGCGACCACGAGGGGGGGCGAAGCAAGGTAGTTGGCGCGCACGTCGGGGCTGATCCGACCTTCAAAGTTGCGGTTACCGGAGAGGACAGAGGTGGCCACCAGATCACCTTCGTTCACGGCTTTGCTGATCTCGGGCTGCAAGGGGCCGGAATTGCCGATACAGGTGGTGCAGCCGTAGCCAACAAGGTTGAAGCCGATTTTATCAAGATCGTCTTGCAGGCCAGCGGCCTCCAGGTAGGCACTCACAACCTGAGATCCGGGCGCGAGCGAGGTCTTGACCCAAGGCTTGCGATCCAGGCCCAGAGCAGCGGCTTTGCGTGCCACCAGCCCCGCGCCAATCATGACGTAAGGGTTGGAGGTGTTGGTGCATGAGGTGATCGATGCGATCACAACCTTGCCGCTTTCGAGCGTATAATCCTCACCGTCGACCGGCACCTGCTTGCCCATCGGCCGCTTGAACGTATTTGCCATCTCACTGGCGAATGCTTCTTTGGCGTTGGTCAGTGCCACGTAATCCTGCGGACGCTTCGGACCTGAGATCGCCGGTACAATGCTGGCCATATTGAGGGACAGTTTATCGGTATAGACCGGCGCATAGTCATCACCGCGCCACATGCCGTTTTCCTTGGCATAGGCTTCGACGAGCGCAATCCGGTCCTCGTCCCGGCCTGTCGTGCGCATGTAGCGAAGAGTTTCGCCGTCGATCGGGAAGAAACCACAGGTCGCGCCATATTCCGGTGCCATGTTGGCGATGGTCGCACGGTCGGCCAGCGGCAGGTGATCAAGGCCTTCGCCGTAGAATTCGACGAATTTGCCAACCACACCTTTGGCACGCAGCATTTCGACAACTTTCAAGACAAGATCGGTGCCTGTGGTGCCTTCCATCATACGGCCGGTCAGCTCAAAGCCGACAACCTCGGGAATCAGCATCGAGATCGGCTGGCCCAGCATCGCGGCTTCGGCTTCGATCCCGCCAACGCCCCAGCCCAGAACGGCCATGCCGTTGACCATGGTGGTGTGGCTGTCGGTGCCGACCAGCGTGTCGGGATAGGCAACTTCCTCGCCGTGCTGGTCCTTGTCGGTCCAGACGGTTTGGGCAAGGTATTCAAGGTTCACCTGATGGCAGATGCCGGTGCCCGGAGGCACAACGCGGAAGTTGTTGAATGCCTTCTGGCCCCACTTGAGGAAGGTGTAGCGCTCCATGTTGCGTTCGTATTCACGGTCCACATTCATCTGGAACGCACGCGGGTTGCCGAATTCGTCAATCATCACAGAGTGGTCAATGACTAGATCAACAGGATTCAGCGGGTTAATCTTTT
Source organism: Sulfitobacter sp. (assembly GCA_049794055.1). Lineage (GTDB taxonomy): Bacteria > Pseudomonadota > Alphaproteobacteria > Rhodobacterales > Rhodobacteraceae > Sulfitobacter. Next base: position 18,895 of record JBARCL010000040.1, on the reverse strand, counting down.
CAGCGTCACCGCCAAGGGCTACCAGACCGTCGCGCATCGCGGCCAGATCGACAACCGCAGGAACGCCGGTAAAATCCTGCATCAAAACGCGGGCAGGGCGGTAGGCAATCTCGCGCGGGTTCTGTCCGCCTTTGGCACCCCATTCGGCGAAGGCTTTGATATCGTCGACAGTAACGGTCTTGCCATCTTCAAAACGGAGCATGTTTTCCAACACCACTTTCAGCGCGGCAGGCAGGTTCGAGAAATCGCCAAGCCCGGCTTCTTGCGCGGCGGGAATGGAATAATAGGCGATTGTCTGGTTACCGGCGGTTATCGTCTTACGTGTCTTGGCTGTGTCCTGTCCGACTTGAATGGTCATGGAACGGTCCCTTTCTGGGCTGCTGGCGATGGGATGTTGCGGACTAGATGCCACTGTCAAGCGGGCTAATCAACCACTATTCATGGGGTTTGAGCATATTTGTATACCATGGTGTACAAATATTTAAGAAAATTGCGGAATTGGTCACACTTCTTTCAAGAAACCTTGATTGGTTATTTCATCGGTCCGCGTTTAAACATGACGTAGTTTATCCTGCCAGTCACTGGAATCATATGAAACAGATCGTCCCAGCCTTGACCGCGGCGCTCCTTGCGCTGGCACCGCCTGTTTCTGCGCAGAGCAACCCGGTGGTGGTTGAACTGTATACGTCACAGGGGTGTTCCAGTTGCCCGCCTGCCGATGTGATCCTACACGAGCTTGCCAGCCGCGATGATGTGATCGCACTGGCGTTGCATGTGGATTACTGGGATTACATCGGGTGGAAAGACCCCTTTGCGGATCCCGCCCATGCGGTACGTCAGAGGGCATATGCGGCTGCGGGCAATCGCAGATCCATCTACACACCGGAAATGGTTGTCGGCGGCGTCACAGATATTGTCGGCGCAAAACCGATGAAACTGTCCAAGGCGATTGCTGAACATGCCGGCTTGCCCAGACAGGTAGAGTTGCTTTTGTCGCGCGCTGGCAACAGCTTGCAAATAGAGGCTACGGCGTTGCGCAAGCTGAAAGCCCCGCTGACGGTTCACATGCTGCGCTATTCGCCCAGCCAGACCACGCAGATAAAACGTGGCGAGAACCGGGGAAAAACCTTGGAAAATACCAATATCGTTGAAGGTTGGAAGGTGCTCGGCACATGGGACGGTAAAGCGCCTTTGTCGATGGCGGCACCGATGGTGGGGGACAAACCGGCGGTGGTGATCCTGCAAGAACCAAAGGCCGGACCGATCGTAGCGGCAGCGCGGCTGCGATAGAACGGCTTTGCTTTCAAGGAAAGTGGCCAAGACTTTGAAAAAGTATGGGTACCCGTCTTAAGGCTCCGCCGCGCGCCATCTTCTGTGTACCCAGAACCATTGTTCCGGTGCCTGTTTGATCCGTTCGGACAGGCTGTCATTCAGCGCTTGTGTCATTGTTGTTGGATCGGAATGCGGGACAGGTGCCTCTAGCACTGTTTCAAAGCTTAGCCCGTCCTCTTGCCGTATGCCGTAAAACGGAATCAGCAGCGCGTCATAACGCAGGGCTAATTCAGCAGCTGACAGGGCTGTTCGGGCCGGCTCGCCCATGAAATCAAGAACCGGGGCATATTGCACGTGCTGGTCAAACAGCAGCACCAGTTGCCCGCCGTCCTTGAGGTGACGGACGAAACCGGCTGTGCCTCTGCGGCCCTGCGGAAATACCGGCCCCCCGAAGGCTTCCATCGTCTTGACGTAATGGGCGTTGAAATAGGGGTTCTTCATGTCACGGTAGAGCCCGCCGATGTCATAGCCCCGTGCGACCAGCGCCGCCCGCGTTGCCTCGTAATTGCCGAAATGGCCGCTGACCAGGATCACGGGACGCCCTGCTTTTACAGCCGTCTCAAGCGCTTCGGCTCCGGGACCTTGCGGGGTGTTCTGCGCCATGCGGTCGGGAAAATCCTTGGCAGAGTAGTTTTCGATGAAAGAACGCCCGACGTTGTTCAGGCAGCGGCGGGCGATTTCGGTGCGACGCACTTCGGGCATGTCGGGCCAGATCAGTGCAAGATTGTCCAACGCGCGTTTACGGTATCCGGCGAGAGGCCCAATGAGCCGCTCAACAAGCCAGCCGAAAAACCGGATACGGGGAGCGTATGGCAGAGTAAGAGCGAGCCGGATGATGCCAACGATCAATGCATTGCTCAGAAAATCCCCAAGCCGCTGGGCTGGTTGTGCATGAGGGTCATCTTGGATCGGCTGGTCTGACATAAGGCTCTGACGTTTTGGGAAGATCCGCCAGACATAGCCCGCAGACCCTTAAGCAACAAGCCAACTTTACGACCATCCGCCGGCGCCTTGGTTTACCCTTTGTCGTCTTCGTCTTCCTCAACGATCAACAGCAGGTCGCCAGCCTGTTCCATCTGGCGGATGACATCGACAACTTCGGACATTGCAGCTTCTGCATCAGCGGGTTTGACCTTGCCGGCGCCTTCCATGTCTTCCCTTAACTGGTCCGCCATCCGGCCCGACATGTTTTCCAGCACAAAGTCGCGCGAGGTGGCGAACCCTGCGGCCTCAGCACCGGCCAAGGCGATGACCAGCTTGGGCTGATCGACTTCGCGCAGGACCCGGGGAATGTCACGCGCGGCGATGCGCGTTGGAATGTTCCCGAAGGTAAAGATCGCCTTGCGTACGGCATTTGCGAATCCCTGGTCCGTCTCATCGAGGCCGGTCAACACGTCGTCGCGGGTCAGCGAGGTTGAAGAGTTAAGGATCGCCCCAACACGTTCCACCGGATCCTCGTCAAAGGCGCGGGCGGGCTGTGCATCAAGCTGCATGGCCAGCGACAACCCGATCCGGTCAACTGCATCGGGGGTAACGGCATTGGTCAAGGACACCGCATAGGTGATTTTACGTGCCTGCGGCCCCGGAATACGCCCCAGCATGTCAGCAGCCATCGACACCGGAAGTTTTGACAGCATCACAGCAGCAACTTCGATGCTTTCCGTCTGCAGCACAGGCAACAGCCGGTCAGGCCCTAATTCTCGTAGCCGCCCCCACGGATCGCCAAACTGGCGCACGCCGGCTTCCTTACGCAGACGCGCCGCTGTTTGTGCGCTGATCTTGCCATCCAGCGCATTCAGGGCCCCCGCCATACCCGACGGAAACGATAGGCCGATCCTATCAAGTTCGGCGGCAAACTCTTCTATGACAGCGCTTAAGGTATCACGGTCCACCGTACGCATCGCGCCCATTTGATGGGTCAGAGCCACCTGTGCCTCGTCAGGGAGTTCTTCAAGTGGAATATCAGCCCCTTCGTTCAACAACAGGCGCACGACGATGGCCGCCTTTGCACGGCGGCTCAGCGACATAGGCGCGCCGCCCCCCGACAGTCCGGGCAGCGGCGCAAAACTTTTCATCGGAACGATGTCGCTCATCTATCACAAATCCCATGATTTAAGGGATTTATGGCCGTGAAAGATGAAGAATTCTTGAAGTTGAACCCTGTCGGAATCTAATAGTTAAAGGTCTTTCCCGTGGCGATGGCGGTGCGCAGGGATGCTTCGGCCCAGGTGTCGGCACCGCCAAGGGCGCGGATTTCGCGCAGCTGGATCAAGGCCTGATCTGTTTTGCCTAGTTCGACCAGCGCTTGTCCCATGTAAGAGCGCGCCAGCACATTGGCAGGGTTCACACGCAAGGCCTGGCTGTAATATGTCATCGCGGCATTAACATCGCCTGTTTTACGGCTGATAAAACCCTTATAGGTCAAGGTGCGATCATCATGTGCAGGCATTTGCGCCAGAACCACATGTGCGTCGGCATACCGTCCCGCATAGGCCAGTTCGCGTAGGTTTTCATACAGGCTATCGGTATCCAGATTGCTTTCTTCCGCAGCAACACAGGATTTGGTTTTCTTATCGTAAACCTGTCCGGTTTCGCATTTGGGCTTGGTCGGGGCTGCTTCGCTGCCGCCACCTGCAGCCCAGGCGCCTGTCGCGGCAAACGGCAGAGTGATGGCGGTCGCAAGAATAAACTTTTTCATAACGGGCTCCTGAAAGACGTGACTTAAGATGTAGCCTATCAAACAAGCTTGCCAAGTGCTTCATTTTTTGGAACACGACCGCGTGAGCGCATGAGGCTCACGCGTCACGGCAAGATGCAGGCTATAGCAGGCGCCGCGCCTGTCTTTGCGGTATTTGCTGACAGTCAGGTATTGACGGGCAGGCAGCTTTGGGTGCCGCTGTCGTAGGTTGTGCCGACAGCACAGGACATCGCCTGTTTTTGTTTTCCGTGTGCACAGCCTTCGGCAAATGCCAGCGCAGGGGCGGTGGTCAAGGCGAGGGCGACAACAAGTGTTTTGATCTTCATGGTCCGTCTCCTTTTGTTTGATTGCGCAAACCTACAAGATTTGCGCAATTTTTCAAACAGTCTGACGGCCTTGTGGTCCGTTTTTCGTAACAGGCCGGGTCCTGCGGCCGATCAGTCGCCAAATACCCGCTTAAAGATCGTGTCCACATGTTTGGTATGATAACCCAGATCGAACTTTTCTTCGATCTCTTCGGCAGAGAGGGACTTGAGCACGTCCGCATCGGCCAGCAGTTCGGTTTTGAAATCCGCGCCCTGTTCCCAGACCTTCATCGCGTTGCGCTGTACCAGCTTGTACGAATCCTCGCGGCTGACACCCGCTTGGGTCAGGGCCAGAAGTACGCGTTGTGACATCACCAAGCCACGAAATTTATTCATATTGGCCAGCATGTTGTCGGGGTAGATCACCAGTTTGTCGATGACACCGGTAAGGCGCGACAATGCAAAATCCAAAGTCACAGTTGTGTCGGGTCCGATGTTGCGCTCGACAGAGCTGTGCGAGATGTCCCGCTCGTGCCAGAGGGCGACGTTCTCCATTGCGGGCACCACGGCCATCCGGCAAAGCCGCGCCAGACCGGTCAGGTTTTCGGTCAATACGGGGTTGCGCTTGTGCGGCATCGCGCTTGAGCCTTTTTGACCCGCCGAGAAGAACTCTTCTGCTTCCAGCACCTCGGTGCGCTGCATATGGCGGATTTCGGTGGCGATGTTCTCGATCGAGCTGCCAACGACACCCAGACAGGCGAAGAAAGCGGCGTGACGGTCGCGGGGAATCACCTGCGTTGAAATCGGTTCAGGTTTGAGGCCCAGTTTGGCGCAGACATGTTCCTCGATCGCGGGATCGATGTTGGCGAATGTCCCGACCGCACCGGAAATCGCGCCGGTCGCGATTTCGTCACGGGCAGTGCGCAAACGTGTCAGGTTGCGGTCCATTTCGGCATAAAAGCGCGCAAAAGTCAGACCCATGGTGGTCGGTTCGGCGTGAATGCCGTGAGAACGGCCAATGCGCACTGTGTCTTTATGTTCAATCGCGCGACGTTTCAGTGCGGCGAGCAGCGCCTCGACATCGGCAATCAGAATGTCGGCAGCGCGTGTCAGCTGCACGTTGAAACAGGTGTCCAGCACATCGGAACTGGTCATGCCCTGATGGACAAAGCGGGCTTCGTCACTGCCGATGTGTTCGGCCAGATGGGTCAAAAAGGCGATGACGTCATGTTTGGTTACCGCCTCGATTTCATCAATCCGCGCCACGTCGAATTCAACGTCTTTCGCTTTCCATACGGCTTCGGCGTTCTCGCGCGGGATCACACCCAGATCTGCCATTGCGTCGCAGGCATGCGCCTCGATTTCGTACCAGATACGGAACTTGCTTGCGGCGGACCAGATGTCGACCATTTCGGGGCGGGAATAGCGGAGGATCATGTGGGGCACACCTTTTTGTGACTGATTTCGAGGTCACGGCCGGCATAGACCGATGGGCACCCGAGGACAAGGCAGGAGCGTGTGGTAATAAGGAACTATGGGTGCTGGGGGAGAGGGCGGACAGTATTTAGGGCCAAAAAGAGGAAAAGGTCAGGCGAGAAGTTCGGTCACCACTTTCGATGATTTCTCCAAGGTGCGATGGACCGGGCATTTATCGGCGATTTCCAGCAGGCGCTGGCGTTGGGCCGTGTCGAGGGGGCCGGTCAGTTTGATACGTCGGTGCCAGGTGTCGATTTTGTCGCCGCTGCCGGTTTCAGCATCCTGTGCGTGGACCTTGTCGTGGCTGACATCGACGCTGACATGGGTCAGGGGCCAGCCTTTGCGCCGCGCATACATGCGGATGGTCATCGAGGTACAAGCGCCCAGACCGGCAGAAAGAAAACCGTAGGGCGACATACCGCGATTGGTGCCGCCATAAGCCAGAGGTTCATCGGCCACGATGTGATGGCCCGGACCCGCGTTGATATCCTGCAAGAAGCCGTTTGCATCCGCTTCGGAAACCCGCACAATTCCTTCGGGCGCTCCCGGAGGGGGCGCGGGGTGGGCGAGTTTGAGATAGCGGGTGGCCCAGGTGGCGATGACGTCTGCGGCATATTCCGCGTCTGCCGCACGGCTAACGAGATGGTCGGCATCGTCCAGTGTTACAAAGCTTTTGGGATGTTTCGCGGCACCGAAGATCTGCCCTGCGTTGTCGATGCTGACAATAGCGTCCAGAGGCGCGTGCAGCACCAACAGCGCGGCATTGAGGGTGGCGATCGACGGGGCGAGGGTTTCTTGCGCGACATCCTCGACAAAACCCTTGCCGATCTTGAAAGGACGTCCGCCAAGGGAGACTTCGGCGCTGCCTTTGGTTGATATTTCGGGCAGGGCCGCCGCAAAGTTACGGGTGACATGGGACGGTTCAAAGGGAGCACCTATGGTTGCAACCGCCTTGATCTGCTCCAGCTGTGTGGCGGCCTTTAGGACGGCGGCGCCGCCCAGCGAATGGCCGATCATCAGCGAGGGGGACATGCCCCGGCCCTCGAGATAGGCGCAGCCCGCGATCAGGTCGTCAACGTTGGAGGTAAAGGAGGTATTGGCGAATTCACCCTCTGAATGGCCCAGACCGGTGAAATCAAACCGCAATACGGCAATGCCCATGCCCGCCAGCCGCGCTGCAATCCTGCGGGCCGCGGGAATGTCTTTGCCGCAGGTGAAGCAATGGGCAAACAAGGCCGTGGCCAGATGCGGACCGTTTGGCAAATCAAGCCGCGCGGCCAGCAAATTGCCGTCATGGCCGGCAAAGGTGATGCGTTGGGGGGACATGTTTCTCTCCGATGTGGTGGTCCCAACGTGGGAGAAGCGGCGGCAAGGCGCAAGCCCTGTGACACCCCCCTCACGCGGGCGTGACGCGATGGCAAATGTCCTGACAGTGATTGCCTGTCGCGCGGCCGGGGTGTAGCAACGACAGGCTGTTTAACCCACGAGGATACGCCTTTGGCCCATAGCCCCAAACCCCCGATGCACCCTGCCACCATCGCCGCGCAAGCTGCGGGGGCCATTGACGATAAAACTGCGGGCGTTGTGCCGGCGATCCATATGGCGACCACCTTTTTGCGAGGCGCGGATTATACGCCGTTAAACCCGGAGAATGTCTATCTGCGGGCGCATAATGAAAACACGCGGGTGGCTGAACGCCTGTTGTCAGCCTTGGAGCGGGCGGCGGATACCTTGTTGTTTCCTTCGGGCATGGCGGCAATTGCGGCGGTGTTTCGCACGGTGCCAACCGGGGGCGCGGTTGTTGTGCAAAGCCAGATATACTGGGGCACAACGGCGTGGATCAGGGATTTCTGCACAAGACGTCAAATCACCCTCCACGAGGTCGAAGCCTCGGATGCGGATGCGCTTGCCACCGCCTGTGCAGATTACCGCCCTTCGCTGGTTTGGGTGGAAACCCCGTCGAACCCCTGGTTACGGATCACCGATATCGCAGGAGCAGCGCAGATTGCCCATGGGGTCGGCGCGACGCTGGTGGTCGACAGCACGGCGGCATCACCCGTTTTGAGCCAGCCCTTGGCGCTGGGTGCGGATATCGTGATGCATTCCGCGACCAAGGGCATCAACGGCCATTCTGACGTGCTGGCCGGATCGCTTTCAGTGGGCGATGTGGACAGCGCGATGTGGCAGGCCATCCGCGCAGATCGCGATATGGCGGGTGCTGTGCTGGGCCCGATGGAGGCATGGCTGTTGACGCGCGGGATGCGGACCTTGCCCTTGCGGATGCGGGAAATGTCACGCAATGCCATGACCTTGGCACAGTATCTTTCTGATCATCCTGGTGTCGAAACCGTACTTTATCCCGGTTTGCCCGACCATGCAGGGCATGACATTGCCCTGCGCCAGATGAGCGGCGGCTTTGGTGGTCTTTTGTCTTTTGTCGTGAAGGGGGGGGCGGAGGCGGCCCTGCGCGCGGTCAGCCGGTTGCAGCTGTTTCACCGTGCCACGTCTTTGGGCGGGGTCGAAAGTCTGGTCGAACACCGTCACACAATAGAGCCCCACACCGGCATTCCCGAAGGGCTGCTGCGGCTGTCGGTCGGGATCGAGGATGCGGATGATCTGATCAACGATCTGGGACAGGCTTTGGGACAATAGGCGTTCAAGGTCGCGCGGGCCGGATGGTAACCGGTCTGCGCGTTCCTTTAGCCCTGTCCCATCAACGCCGGATCAAAGTCATAGCTTGTCAGATCTTCAAACCCTTCCTCGGTCACTAACACCTGATCTTCCAGCTTGATTGCAAAATCGCCGCCTTCGGGCTGCACAAGCGCCTCAACACAAAGCACCATTCCGGCCTCGAGCGGATAGTCATAGGCGCCCGCAACCGCATGATTGGGGTAAGCGACCAGTGGCCATTCGTCGCAAAGGCCCACACCGTGCATCAGGCATCCGTATTTGCCCGCCTGAAACTGCGCATCCAGCACATGGGTGTTCGCAGACAGCTCGGGGATCATCACTCCGGCCTTTAGCATCTGTTTGTTGGTCTGGATGTGTTCGTAGGCGTGCTGCATCGCATAGATCATATCGGCGCGCGGTTTTTCATCGCCAACCCACCATGTGCGCGAAATGTCGATGCAGATGCCATAGCTGCCCACCAGATCGGTATCAAAGGCGACGATCTCGTTATTCTGCACAATGCGCGGGCCACATTCCTGAAACCACGGGTTGGTGCGCGGCCCTGATGTCAGCAGCCGCGTTTCAATCCATTCGCCGCCGCGTTTGATGTTTTCGGCATGCAGCACGGCCCAGACATCATCCTCTGAGGTTTGCCCCTTGGGAACCTCACGGCGCGCGAAATCCTCCATCTTTTGTACCGCTGTTTCACAGGCATGAGACGCACAGCGCATGGCAAGGATTTCATCCGGTCCTTTGACCGAACGGCTTTTCTCGGTGACTTCCTCGCCGTCAAGTATCTCGAAACCCTGCGCCTCAAGGGAGCGCAGCCCGTGCAGCATGATCTTGTCCACTGCGAGGCGCATGTTGCCGTCCGCGTGTTCGGCGATCAGGGCGCGTACTTCGTTGCTGAAGACATCCGCCGCCACATCCACCTTGTCACCACGGTCAAAGTAGAACAGATCGGCACCGGAGCGCTGTTCGCGAACCAAAGGGTTGAATTCGCTGAGAAAGGGAGAGTTCTTGTAATCCCATATCACCATGTATCCATCCGCACAAAGCAGCACGGCGCGGAACGGGTTGTGGGTGTTCCACAGCTGCATATTAGTGCTGTCGGTGGCGTAGCGGATGTTCAACGGATCGAACATCAACAACCCGCCATAGCCGCGATCCGTTACATGTCGCGTCAGGCGTTCCCAACGAAAGCGGCGCATCTTTTCCAGATTGGGCAGGATCAACCCCGCCGCTTCCCATTCGCGATGGGCCAGAAGGGTGGGGCCGATCTCGATGCGATTGGCATCATTGGGCGAGCCATCCGCTAGTTGGCTGCCCTTATCGGGATCAATCTTGCGGCTGTCACTGTAATGCTGGTTCATGGCAAGCCTCTTGGGGTGGGTTGACGGACAGCTTGGCGGAAACTGCGGGACGTGAATGCCAACGAGCGACGCTTTTACATGTCGTTTTCACGAGACTTCTCGCGCGGTATAGTTAGGCTGGAGGCATGACTGAAATCCTGCAAAATGCCCTGCCTGACGAAATGATGGTGCCACATGTGTTGCCCGGTGTGGCCCCTTGCGCCCCTGACGACTGGCTGCGGGTCGACGAAGCCTATGCGGCGCAAATGGCCTATCGTTTGCGCTTGATGGCAGAAAAACCCGGGGCAGTGCATTGGTTGGCCCCAGAGGCTTTGCCCGCCGCCCAGGAAGTGCTGGAGGCGGCACTAGATGTTTTTCCAAAAATTGGATTCGAACAGCGCGGGGACGACGTGATTTGTCCCGATGGCCGCCGCGTTCCGCTGGACCTGGATGATCCGTTGCGCACGCTGGGGCGCCTTGTGCAACAGGACGTCTGCCTTTTGGAAAAACGTGGCGCAGAGCATGTGCTAAGTGGTGCGATATTGTGTTTTCCAGCCAATTGGCGGCTTGCGGACAAGGTTGGCCGCCCACTAAGCACGATCCATGATCCGGTTGCGGAATACGACGGGAATCTGGCCCGCAGGGTCCAGCGGATGTTCGACGGGGTGCGCACGGGGCGCCCGCTTTGGCGGTTCAACCGGCTTCGCTATGTGGATGCGGATCTGCACCAACCCTTTCGCAAAGCTACTGGAAATATTGAGAAATTTACCCGTTCCGAACGGCAGTGTATCCTGCGCTTGCCGCGCACAGATGCTGTTGTATTCACAATCCACACCTATGTTGTGCCCAATATCGGATGAATACGGGCCGCCAGTTTCGGCGGCGGCCCGCGCCCTGGGTCAGGCCAGATGAAGCACCATATGCGGTTGCCCGTCCGATGTTTTTTGGGGTGACTGGCCATCGGCGTTGATGGTGCTGCTCACCTGTTTGCGAAACGCACTGAACTGGGTCGATGTAACCACATCGATGGCTTCGTCAAACCGCAATGTCAGCGCCCAAAAGCCATTTTCCTGCTGGCGTGCTGCCTTGACTTCGCCGACAAACGGATTGCCCAGATAGCGGCCGGTCACGCGCTGGCCGGGGGCCCAACCGGTGTGGACGTTGCTGGCCCGCGCACTCAGCGTGTTCCAGTCCCGTGCGCCCCACTGATGGGCGATGGTTTCTAACGCCTGTGCATGGCTCAAGGTTTGGCCTTGACCGGCCAAATCGCTCCGCAGCCGTTTTGCCTGTGCCTTCAACATATCACGCGACGGGATTTGTGTTGTATTGTTCATTTCAAACACTCCTGCTCGCACTTGAGAAAGGGGTCCGCGTTGCCAATCAATCAGCGAGATTGAGAGTTTGTTCATTTACACAGGACTTCACCGAAATGCGGACGGCAGGGGCCTGACCCTTGAGGGGCATATAGGAGAACGGATTGAAATGCACAAGGCCTGCCATGTCAGAGACAAGCAGGCCTTGGAGCGTGGTTAAATGTGCGACGTTAGCGGTCGATCTTGGCACCCATGATCGCGATGGCCTGTTGATAGACTGTCGCGGCATTCCACTGTTTAATAACTTTGAAGTTCGGCTGGCCTTCCTGATAACCTTGGCCAGGTTTCCAGCCCTTCTTGCGCAGGAAGTTTGCGGTTGATGCCAGTGCATCCGCCTGATTGTAAAAATCGACACGCCCGTTCCCGTCAGCATCCACGCCGTATTTCAGCGCATTGCCGGGGAGGAATTGGGTATGTCCCAACTCGCCGTGTTTCGCGCCCTTGGTGGCAGGGTTAATTGCGCCCTGATCTACCAGTTTCAACGCCCCGATGGCATGGGGAACGAAGAACGCCGAGCGGCGGCAGTCATAGGCCAGCGTGGTGATGGCTGAAACAACGGCGCTTTTGCCCATGAACCCGCCAAAGCCGGTTTCCATACCGTGGATCGCCAGAATAACGCCGGCCGGCACGCCATAGCGCTGTTCAAGCGACTGATAGAATGCGGCATTTTGGGCTTTGCGCTTGCGTCCCTGTGCGACAATGGTGTCCGCGCCGCGAATTTGCATAAACTTGGGCAGGGAGTATTTGAACGACTTCTGGTTGCGGTCCGCCTTGATCGTGCCGGTGGCATAGGACGCAGCGGCCAATGCACCAAGGCCACGTTGTCCGACACCGGCAGCCTTTGCTTCTGCGGCAAAGGATGCTTTCCACTGTCCGAAACCACCGGCATCGTTTCCGCATGGCGCGGCAAATGCGGGGACGCTGAGGGCAAGGCCGAGCGTACTCGCCAGAATGAATGAATGAAGATGACGCATTGGATACCTCTTAATCTGTCATGGACAGCTTACCGAGGTTTTGCGCAGGGTTCAAAGGGGAACCCGAGGGATAATACAGCAGAGCCGGTTCTTAACCCGCCAGCGCCATGACCCAGTTGATTTCGGCAGGAGAGGCCGCAAACGCATAGGCCGTACCTGCGGTTAGAATGCCCACACCGACAATGAAGGGAAAGGTCAGGCAACGGGCACGAAAGGTGCGGCGGGATCTGGAGTGGCCACCGATAGAAGTGTTGTTGGCAGTCTTGCCGTTGTTGATACGTGCCAACCGTTCTTCAAATGATGTGCTTGATACAGCCATGATAGCCTCCCCAATTCGCTTGTTTTCTTTAGTGATGGGGATTTCGGGCAAAAATGGGGCAAGCGCGGGGCAAGGTCAGGGCTTCACCGAGGCACCAAAAAGAAAGGGCGCCCCTGCAGGAACGCCCTTTCAGATGGAATTTTGTGCCGCTTAGCAGCTGTAGTACATGCCGAATTCAACAGGATGCGGCGTATGCTCGTAGGTGTGGACCTCGTCCATCTTCAGTTCGATATAGCCTTCGATCTGGTCACGGGTGAACACGTCACCCTGCAACAGGAAGTCCATGTCGAGCTGCAACTCTTCAAGCGCTTCGCGCAGGGAGCCACAAACAGTCGGGATATCGGCCAGCTCTTCTGCGGGCAGATCATAGAGGTTCTTGTCCATGGCTTCGCCCGGATCGATCTTGTTCTTGATGCCGTCAAGGCCGGCCATCAAAAGCGCAGCAAAGCACAGGTAGGGGTTGGCTGCCGGATCGGGGAAACGCGCCTCAACACGCTTGGCCTTGGGGCTTTCTGTCCATGGAATACGCACACAACCCGAACGGTTACGTGCAGAGTACGCGCGCAGAACAGGTGCTTCGAAGCCCGGGATCAAACGCTTGTAGCTGTTGGTCGCAGGGTTTGTGAAGGCGTTCAGTGCCTTTGCGTGGCCAAGGATACCGCCGATGAACCACAGGGCTTCCTGTGACAGATCAGCGTATTTGTCGCCTGCGAACAGTGGCTTGCCGTCTTTCCAGATGGACATGTTCACGTGCATGCCGGAACCGTTATCGCCGTAAATCGGCTTTGGCATGAATGTCGCGGACTTACCGTACGCGTGGGCCACGTTGTGGATCACGTATTTGTATTTCTGCAACTCGTCGGCTTGCTTGGTGAGGGTACCAAAGATCAGGCCCAGTTCGTGCTGGCAGGAGGCAACCTCGTGGTGGTGCTTGTCCACTTTCATGCCCAGACGTTTCATCGTGCTCAGCATTTCGGCGCGCAGATCATGCGCCTCATCTGTGGGGTTCACTGGGAAATAGCCGCCCTTGAGACCGGGACGGTGGCCCATGTTGCCCATTTCATATTCGGTATCCGAATTCCACGATGCGTCCGATGCGTCCACTTCGTAGGACACCTTATTGATGGTGTTGGAAAAACGGACGTCATCAAACAGGAAGAATTCCGCTTCCGGCCCCATATAGGCCACATCACCGATGCCAGAAGCTTTCAGATAGGCTTCGGCTTTTTCGGCGGTGCCGCGCGGGTCACGATCGTAAGGTTCGTTTGTGTCTGGCTCCACAACGGAGCAATGCACACAAATCGTTTTCTCGGCATAAAAAGGATCAATGTAGGCGCTGCTCAGGTCGGGCATCAGCTTCATGTCGGAAGCTTCGATGCTTTTCCAACCTGCGATAGATGAACCGTCGAACATGAACCCTTCCTCAAGGAAGTCCTCGTCTACCAGATCGTTTACGACTGTCACGTGCTGCAGCTTGCCGCGCGGGTCGGTAAAGCGGATGTCGACATATTCGATGTCTTCGTCTTTGATACGTTTCAGAAAATCCTGCGTGCTCATCAGGGAGGTTCCTTCTTAGTTGAATAGAAAAGTTGGGTTACAGGGCATCCGAGCCGGTTTCGCCGGTGCGGATGCGGATTGTTTGTTCGACGGGGGAGACGAAAATTTTACCGTCTCCGATCTTTTCGGTTTTGGCAGCGTTGACGATGGCTTCGATGGCCGCATCGACCTGATCGTCGTCCAGTACGACCTCGACTTTGACCTTGGGCAGGAAATCGACAACATACTCGGCGCCACGATACAGCTCTGTATGGCCCTTCTGGCGGCCAAATCCCTTGACCTCGATCACCGAGAGCCCTTGAACGCCAACATCCTGAAGAGCCTCTTTGACCTCGTCCAATTTGAACGGCTTGATGATCGCTTCGATCTTTTTCATAACGTGCTCCTCCCAAGGGTTCTGTCGCTTTGCGGGTCATTTCATTTTGTGTCTCGGGAATCCATAAAGGCAGCATCAATCAAGGGTGCAGGTGCGCTGAATCCTTGCCGGCTGCCTTGATTTTCGCCGTAGCGATTAATTTTTGTGCGTTATTAAAACTTTGGAGTGTCGAGATGACGGAACTGCTGACTTCGGATCAGATGAAGACCCTTGAGAAGGCTGCAATCGGACGTGGTGAAGTCACCGGCTTGGACCTTATGGAAAAGGCAGGGCAGGGGAGCGTTGCGGCGATTCTGGCGCAATGGCCCGAACTGGCCGAAGGCAGGCACAAGGTGCTGGTCCTTTGCGGACCGGGCAACAATGGCGGTGATGGTTTTGTCATTGCCCGCCTTTTGCACAACGCCGGTTGGTCCGTTCGGGTGCATCTTTTCGGAGATCCCGCAAGGTTGCCGCCAGATGCCAAGGCCAATTTCGATCGATGGGTCGCGGTCGGCGCGGTGCTGCCGCTTGATCCAGTATCTGTTTTCAGCGGGGACCGCCCTGATCTCATTGTCGACGCTGTTTTCGGTATTGGTTTGACGCGCTCCGTGCCTGACGAAGTTGCACAAGTGTTGGACGTAAAGGGGATGAAGGCTTGGAAATCTCCTCATAAAATTAAAAGGATGGCGGTTGATTGTCCGTCCGGTCTGGATCTGGATACAGGGATGATCCCGACAGAGATGGAAGCGGTGATGAAAGCTGGCAACGCCTGGCCTGCGACCCTTAATACAACCCATCTGACGGTCACTTTTCATACGCCGAAGCTGGGGCATTATCTGGCCCTTGGCCCGAACTTGTGCGGCGCGCTCAAGGTTGTTGATATTGGGTTGGGCGGGGAGTCGCTTGAACGCAGTATGATCGGGCAAAGCCCGGATCCGGAGCGCGTACGGCTGACCGAACCAGTTTTCTGCGGGCGGGATGTCAGCCGCAGGTGGCTGCGTTCGGTGATGGGCAAGTCGTATCTGCCCGGTCATAAATTCAACTTTGGTCATGTTGCCGTTTTTGCAGGCGGTGTGGGACGCGGGGGGGCGGCGCGTCTGGCGGCGCGGGCGGCATTGCGCGCCGGTGCAGGGCTGGTGACGGTGATTTGTCCGCCCTCCGCCCTGATCGAGAACGCCTGCCAGCTGAACGCGATCATGTTACGCGCGTTGAAAAAGGATCAGCCCCTGACCGAGGTGGCTGATCAACGGGTTACGGCGTTTTGTCTGGGGCCGGGGATGGGCGTGTCACAGCGGACCCGCACGCTGGTACAAGAGGTGTTGACCAGACGGGCTGGGGAAAACGATCTGCAGGATTCGGTTGTGGTGCTGGACGCCGATGCGCTGAGTAGTTTTGCGCAAGAACCGCAAAGCCTTTTTGCGCACACCCATTCCCGCACAATCCTAACCCCGCATGAAGGAGAGTTCGCACGGTTGTTTCCGGATTTGTCAGGGCCGGCCCGTGCCACACTGTCCAAAGTAGAGGCGGTGCGCCAAGCGGCTGCGCGGGCGGGGTGTCTTGTTTTGCTGAAAGGGGCCGATACCATCATTGGCGATCCGCAGGGGGGCGTAACGGTACATGCCGCCAGCTACGGCCGTGAAGTGCCTTGGTTGGCAACGGCCGGTGCGGGGGATGTACTTGCGGGTTTGATCGCGGGATTGGCGGCCCCGTTTTCCAGCGGCAGCCTGTTTTGTGCGGCCGAGCTTGCCGTTTATTTGCACGTGGAATGCGCTCGCACCTTCGGCCCCGGTCTGATTGCCGAAGACCTGCCAGACGTTTTGCCGAAACTGTTCCGTGAATTGGGGCTCTAGCCGCGGTTCCGCTTTAGGCTGCGCGTAAAACCGCACCGCGCGCGCGCGCGCCATCGGCCGTGCTTAACTCAAGCCCGTCACAATACAGGATATGTGGACCGTCACAAAACACTTGATACAGGGTGGTTTCCTGCATCCCCAGATCGGTAATGAACTCGCCATCTACCAGGGTGCGTGCCGCAACCAGTGCACGTTCGGAACTGAACAGGGCGCGGGCCCGCCAGTCACGGATTAACAACATCTGATCCCCCGCAAGCAAGGCATCGCGTTCAGGCCGTGTATGGCCCAATGAGCCAGCAGACAACGCAATCGTATGCACGGCACGGGTTGTCCGCTGGATGTGTACCACCTTGGAAATGCCGGTGTCGCGCGTAATCAACTTGTCGCCAACTGAAAGAAACTCGACCGGCATTTCGCCGTCAAGCGTCAACAACATCGCACCTGTAATAAGCCCTGTATCCAAGGCGGTATAGGGGGAATAATGGCCCGCATGACGGTCACTGCCGCCAACGCGCCCGACCGTTTTCGGCTCCATGGGCGTCACTTTCTTGTTTTTATAACCTGCTCTGGTTATGCGAACCATAAGACAAAAACTTGTTAATGTCTCTCCCTTTTTTGGTCTCGCCAAAGGTTTCACACTTTGCTAATGAACCGAAGTTGCCGTAACTGAACCGGCAACCTGTGCGGGTGTGGCGGAATTGGTAGACGCACCAGATTTAGGTTCTGGCGCCTATGGCGTGGGGGTTCGAGTCCCTTCACCCGCACCACTAAACCCCCTTGTTTTTATAGAAAACCCTTGCAAATATGCGCTTAGTCCGTTCCATGGTTACAACTTTGGTTACAACTTTGGTTACAAACGGGCGAACGAAATGTCGGGTAAGATCAAGAATTTTGTCAATCGCAGTGGTCGGTATCATGCGCGTCTTGTGGTGCCGAAAGACTTACGCGGCATCGTTGGCAAGACTGAGCTTCGGACCCCGTTGGGTGGTGACTACAGGCAGGCGATAAAGCTGTTGCCCGGTGCCGTTGCGGAGCTTCAGCACAAGATTGCGCTGGCAGAACGCAAACAAGGCATTCAGCCGAATGCGCCTGCACGGTATCCTATGACGCCTCAGCAGATCGCTTTTTCCCATTATCACCAACGTCTCGCATTTGACGAGGAACTGAGGAACGATTGGCGCTATGCATCCATTGGGTTGATTGACGATCACTACGTCCAGCAATTGCGCGACGGCATCGCAGGCAAGCTGCAAGATAGCGAGCTTGAAGACTTGATCGGTGATCGGGTCGCGCGTTTTCAGGCTACTGGCAACGTTGATGCCAAACTTGGCACGGATGATTGGCGAATGATTGCGAGGGCTTTGTGCAGTGCGGAACTGGAAGCCCTTGCAAGAGTTGTGGAGCGCCATGAGGGCGACTTTAGTGGCAAACCAACAGACCCCCTAATCGCAAATGCTGAAATGCCCCCTGAAAGGCCCAAGCCTGTTAACCTCAAACAGCTTTGGCGCGACTATGTGAACGTGCGCAAGAACGCTGGATACATGCGCGACGACGGCAAGCGGCAAATGCCGGTGATCGACAGCCTTTGCAAACATTTGAAGCATGCCGATGCAAACCGGATCACAAAGGCAGATCTGAGCCTCCCCCTTTGAAGTGGTCCGCCCCTATAGTGAACCGCCCCTTGTTTGCCGGAGACCCAGAAGTAAGGATACTGGGTTATGGAAAAGAACAAATGTGGAAACAGATATTCACCAGAGGTGCGCGAACGTGCAGTACGGTTGGTGTTCGAGCATCAGGGCGAATTTGAGAGCCAATCTGCTGCGATCAAATCGATTGCGCCCAAGATCGGCTGTGGGCCTGATACACTTCGGGCGTGGGTTCGGCGTGCTGAGACGGAAAGCGGTCGGCGTGATGGCGTGACGATCGCCGAGCGTGACCGGATCAAAGCTCTGGAGCGCGAGAACCGTCAGCTTCGGCAAGCCAATGAAATCCTGAAGAAAGCATCAGCGTATTTTGCTCAGGCGGAGCTCGACCGCCCGTTTCGGAAATGATCAATTTTGTCAAAGAACATCGGGGCATATGTGGGGTCGAGCCGATCTGTCGTGTTTTGCAGATCGCCCCTTCCACGTTCTATGCGCATCTGGCTATCGAAAGTGACCCCGACAAGGCATCAGCTCGTGCCAGGCGTGACATCGAACTGCGCTCAGAGATGAAACGTGTCTGGGAAGAAAACCTTGAGGTTTATGGCGCACGCAAGCTGTGGCACGCAATGAAGCGAGAGAAGTTTGATGTCGCCCGCTGTACTGTTGAACGGCTGATGCGAGACATTGGCATTAAAGGGGTCCGGCGTGGCAAGAAGGTCAAAACGACTTGGCCGGACAAGGCTCTGGCCAGCCCTATGGATCGAGTGAACAGGCAGTTCCGTGCAACGATGCCCAACCAACTTTGGGTATCTGATTTTACCTATGTCTCGACTTGGCAGGGGTTTGTGTACGTCGCCTTTGTGATCGATACGTTTGCCAACAAGATCGTGGGCTGGCGGGCATCTAAGTCGCAACAAACCCAATTTGTCTTGGATGCTTTGGAGCAGGCGCTTTATGAACGGCGACCTGCTGATAGCCTTATCCATCACAG
>JBARCL010000039.1:0-31205 GCA_049794055.1 Sulfitobacter sp. | reverse complement strand
TCGAGGCTCAGCCAGGCACCCTCGTGATACACCTCGACCCATGAATGAATAATGTTGCGGGGAGACAATGGATAAATCAATTCCGGCACGACACCGCGCTGCGATCCCTTGTCGATGGTAAAGCCGTGAAACAGGCAGGGTATCTCAAGGGCACGTAGAAGTGCCATCAAAAGGGTGGCCTTGGTATTGCACTGACCATAGCCATCCGCCAGCACACGTGAGGCGGGCAGTGCGTCATCAGCGTTGTAGCCAAAAAGGATGTCATTGCGCACGAAGTCATAGGCAGCACCAATGCGTTCTTCGTCTGATAATTGGGTCCAGCCGCGCTGTGTGATCAGCTCTTGGAGTGTGGGAGCGCGATAATCCAAAAGTGGCGTTGCGGAGAGATAATCCTGGGACATTGGAAGGCCTTTTGTCTGTCGCCCAATTTATATACGATCTCTAGTAACTAGAGGTTCAAGAGGTTTCTTCATGTTTTCCATCGGCGAGCTTTCAAGGCGCACAAAGGTCAAGGTTCCGACCATACGTTACTATGAAGAAATGGGATTGCTGGCCGAGGCTGAACGCACGGCGGGCAACCAGAGACGATACGACAAGGATGGATTGGAGCGGTTGAGCTTCATCCGCCACGCCCGTGATCTGGGCTTTTCTATCGAAGCGATCTTGTCGTTGATTGAATTGCAGGATCATCCGGACCGCTCGTGCGAGGCAGCGAACAGTATTGCCACATCACAGTTGGTGAGCGTGCGTGCAAAGATCAAACAGCTGAAAGCCTTGGAAAAGGAACTGGTTCGGATTTCAAAGGGCTGTGACGGCAGTGGTGTATCCGAAGATTGCTACGTTCTGGCGTCCTTGTCCGACCATGGTCTGTGTGATCGGGAACACTGAGCGCTCCGGCTTCCCAGCGTCAATGATCCTTATCAGATGTGGTCACGGCCTGTGAGACTGAAGGCACATCAAGCGCATGGCCCGACGCGGGGCCGCGCAGTGGCTGTATCAACAATCGATCCAGCCAGAGGTCACGACGTGTGCGGAACTGTTCAATTCCGATCTCCATGCCTTCATGACCTTTCGCAGGTTGGGCGACATATGTGCCAAGCAATCGGTCCCACCACGGCAGGTTGAACCCGTAGTTGGAATTGGTTTCGCGCGGATCGACGGAATGGTGGACCCGGTGCATGTCAGGGGTGACGACGACCAGCCGAAGAACGCAGTCCAGACGGCGCGGCAAGTTGATGTTCGCGTGATTGAAAAGCGCTGTGGCGTTCAACAGCACCTCAAACAACAGAACGGCAACGGCCGGTGGACCAAGCGCTGCAACCACGGCCAGTTTGACCCCCATGGAAATCAGGATTTCGATCGGATGAAACCGCAGTCCAGTCGTCACATCGAAGTCGAGATCGGCGTGGTGCATACGGTGCAGCCGCCAGAGCCCCGGCACCGCGTGGAACATCACATGCTGCAGGTAGATCGCAAGATCGAGTAGCAGCATTGAGCCGACGATGGAAACCCAGATTGGGACATCAACGATATTGAACAAGCCCCATCCTTGTTCTTCGGCCATCACGGCAAGACCGACCGCTAGAATGGGAAAGGTCAACCGCAGGATCGCGGTATCGAGCACAACGAGCGCGATGTTGTTGGTCCAACGGATGACCCTTGGGATGTCACGCCGCCTGCGTGGTGCTGCAACTTCCCAAACCGCCATGGTGACCAGAATGCCAAGGAAGGCAGCAAGGCGCAGGGTCGGTTCTGCATTCAGAATATCCTCGATCATGCCCTTGCTCGCCTTCAGTGTTGTCAGCCGCGCTGGAATCGGTATCATTCAATCAATCACTTGAGTAATAGATTTAAGGATGATCAGATGTCAACCAGCGCAAAAATGGCCCTCCTTGAAGAGTATGTTCTCGTCGCACGCGCCCTTTCTGCACCGGCGCGGCTTATGCTCCTCGAACAACTCGCACAGCACGACAGCGGCGTAGAGGCGCTTGCGGAAAAAACAGGGCTCACGATCGCGAACTGCTCACAGCATTTGCAGCAACTGCGTCGCGCAGCGTTGGTCACCAGCCGCCGCGATGGAAAAGCCATGATCTATCGGCTGACTGATGCGAAAACACTTGAGCTGATGGAGCTGCTGCGTGTCGTCGCCGAGCGTAACTTGGCGCAAGTCGACCGAATTTTACGCGATCTTTGGAACGGGGAAGATGCCCCAAAGCCGGTCAGCCGCGCAGAACTTGCCGAGCGCCTTGTCGAAGGATCAGTCATCGTGCTGGACGTGCGGCCTGCTGACGAATACGCTTCAGCCCATATTCCCAACGCTCTCAACACAACGCTGTCAGATCTGGATCAGCTACTCCCCGCTCTTGCGACAGATGTTGACGTCGTCGCCTATTGCCGCGGCCCCTACTGCATCTACGCACATCAGGCGGTCGCAGCCCTGCGCAAACAAGGTTTTCAAGCGCATCACCTAGAAGGAGGGTTGCCAGAATGGAGAGCCGAAGGTCGGGACGTCCAAATTGGCGTGACCTGAAGCGGTAAGGCGTTTGCTGGTGCATTCTGGATAGCTGACCTTAGAACAGAGCGCAGCATCGTGACGTTTGGACTCACAGCAACCACTGAAACAAAGCCACCTCAAGTAAATTTCCGAAACAACCGCGTCTGGTCAAACATATCTTCCAGTTCTTCCATCCGCTCTTTGGTCCCTTCCCAATGCAGGTCCTGTACCGAAGCGATCATCGTTTCGACCAGCAGCATGGTCGTCGCCGCGGAATCCCATGCCGAAGGCACCACAATCCTGTTTGAAAAACTATGCTCTGCCAATTGGTGCACTGGGCTGCGCCATTGATCGGTGAACAGGATAATCTTAGCCCCCCGCGCATGGGCCATCTCGGCCAGTTTCAACGTGTTGTTCTCATAACGGCGCACATCGAAGATGATAAACACATCCCCCTCGGTCGCGTTTAGCAGGTAATGCGGCCACGAGTTCGAGGTCGATTGCACATGGGTCAGATTGGGCCGTATCACCTGCATGTGCAGGAACAGATACTCCGCCAGCGTATGGGTGATCCGCCCGCCCACGATGTAGAGATGGCGTCCTGCATCCCCAGCCAGCGCACAGGCGGCATCAAAGGACACCGGATCAATCTGGCCCAGCGTGTGGCGAATGTTGTCGATCACCGCGTCGGTAAACCGGTTCAGCATATGCCCCGAGGGTGCGGCCTCTGCCCATGTGTCATGTTTGGCAATCGGGCTTTTGGCCTTGGCGCGCAACTCCTCGCGCAGCTCTGACTGAAACTCGGGATAGCCCTTATAGCCCAGCTTTTGCACCATCCGTGCAACGGTCGGCACCGAGACATCTGCGTCTTTTGCCAATGCCGACAAGGTCCCAAGACCCGAGGCCGGATAGTTTTCCAATATCGACAGGGCAAGCTGGCGTTCTGCACGGGTCAGATCGTCCAGTTTATGTTGGATCCGGTCCGAAATGGTCAGCATGTGTTCCGACATGGGGCCTCTTTTGTCTATTAATTTATCAACCCGAAGAAAGATGTGATAAATTTTTCACAATTGTGTTGACAGAATCCTCTGTTGGCAAGAGTCTTATGTGAAGGGGGCTGCATGAACCAGACGCAACAAAATATATCAGACAGCGTATTCGAGGTGGTGAATCCGGATGGGGCATCGTCCGTTGTGCTGGTCTGCGAACATGCAAGCCATGCAATTCCGGCACAGTTCCACTCGCTGGGCCTGAGCAATGATGCGTTAAACAGCCACGCCGCTTGGGATCCTGGCGCAATGGCGGTGGCGCGGATCATGGCGCAGGAACTGGATGCCGTCTTGGTGGCCTCGCGGATTTCAAGACTGGTTTACGACTGCAACCGCCCGCCCGAAGCGGCCGGCGCAATGCCCGCGAAGAGCGAAGTATTTGACATCCCCGGCAACGCAAACCTGACCGAGGCCGAGCGCGCGACCCGAACCGCAACCTTTTACACCCCTTTCAAAACGGCGCTGGCCACGGCAATCGCGGCAAAAGACGATCCTATCCTGATAACGATCCATAGCTTTACACCAATCTATCACGGCACCCGGCGTGCCGTTGAAATTGGCATACTGCATGACAGCGACACACGGCTGGCAGACGCCATGTTAAGGGTTGGTGCAGCGCACAGCCCTCATATCACGCAACGCAATCAGCCTTATGGACCGCAAGACGGCGTCACCCACACCCTGCTGGAACACGGTGTTGCGGGGGGGCATCCGAATGTCATGATCGAAATACGCAACGACCTGATCAAGACGCCGGGCGACCAGCGCAGCATGGCCAAACAACTGGCGGCATGGGTGATGGATGCCTACACCGGCTTTATGAAAGCTACAGCATGAAAGGCGTGATGCGCAGCTACATTCGGGGCGTGGACGGTATGAACCACCGTGTCGGCCGCATTGCGATGTACGGTATCTTTGTGCTTATGGGCATTCTGCTTTGGTCTTCGATCAGCAAGACCTTTTTCCTGCCCAGCCTCTGGACGCTAGAAATGGCGCAGTTTGTAATGGTCGGCTACTACATTCTTGGCGGCCCTTATTCGATCCAATTGGGGTCGAATGTGCGCATGGATCTGCTTTACGGTGACTGGTCGCACCAACGCAAAGCGTGGTTTGATCTGCTGACCGTGTGTTTCCTGATCTTCTATCTGTGTGTGCTGTTATATGGTGCTGTCAGCTCTACCGCCTATTCTCTGGGCTATTGGAAAACCGAACCGTTTTCCTATCTCTTCGGGATTGTCACAGGCAGCGAAGACATCGGTCGGCTTGAACGGTCTTCCTCTGCGTGGCGCCCTTATATGTGGCCGATCAAAGTCGTGATGATTGTGGGTTTCCTTCTGATGCTGCTGCAATGCGTATCGGAATTGTGCAAGGACGTCTTGCGACTGAAGGGCGAGGAAATCTAATGCCTTACGAGATGATCGCCACCTTGATGTTCTCAACGATGATGCTGATGCTGTTGACCGGACAGCGTGTCTTTGGGGCCATCGGGTTTATCGCCGTTGTTGCCGCCTTGTTGCTATGGGGCGACAAGGGCGGGTTTGATATCGGGTTTTCTGCCGCAATGAAGCTGATGAAATGGTATCCGCTGCTGACCCTGCCGATGTTCGTTTTCATGGGCTATGTGCTGTCGGAGTCCAAGATCGCAGACGATCTGTACAAGATGTTTCACGTCTGGATGGGCGGGCTGCGTGGCGGGCTGGCGATTGGCACTATCGGCCTGATGGTGCTGATTTCGGCGATGAACGGGCTGAGCGTTGCCGGCATGGCAATTGGCGCGACGATTGCCTTGCCCGAACTCCTGAAGCGCGGCTACGACAAACGCATGGTCACCGGCGTGATTCAGGCCGGATCAAGCCTGGGCATCCTTGTTCCCCCATCCGTGGTGCTTGTTCTTTATGCCATGATCGCGCGTCAACCTGTGGGGCAACTCTGGCTCGCGGGTATAATACCCGGCCTGATGATGGCCGCCATGTTCATCATCTATATTGTGATCCGTTGCCGGATAAATCCTGCCCTTGGCCCTGCCCTGCCCCATGAAGAACGCGACATGCCCCGTGCAGAAAAACTGCGCCTTCTAAAGGCAGGCCTGTTACCGTTGGGCATTTTCGCGGTGATGATGGTGCCTTTCGTAAACGGGTGGACATCGCTGGTGGAAAGCTCTGCCATCGGGGCGATTGCCGCTTTTGCTGCTGCCGTTCTAAAGGGCCGCATGACCCGCGAAGTGTTCGAGAATTCGGTGCGCAACACCCTTGGCATCACCTGCATGTTCATGTGGATCATCCTTGCCGCACTCGCCTTTGGCGCGGTGTTCGACGGGCTGGGCGCTGTGAAAGCCATTGAAAACCTTTTCACCGAACAACTCAACCTATCCCCTTGGATGATCCTGATCCTGATGCAACTCAGCTTTATCATCATGGGAACGTTTCTGGATGACACCGCTATGCTGGTCATCGTTGCGCCGCTCTATGTGCCACTTGTTGGCGAGCTGGGGTTCGATTTGATCTGGTACGGTATCCTTTATACGATCACCACTCAGATCGCCTATATGACACCGCCCTTCGGCTATAACCTGTTCCTGATGCGCGCGATGGCACCGCCGGAAATCACTCTGCGCGATATCTACGGATCAGTGACACCCTTTGTGCTGGTGATGGTGCTGGCACTGACCCTTGTCATGGTCTTTCCGGGTCTGGCCCTATGGCTGCCCGAATATGTTTACGGAAACTAAACCCAAGAAAGCCGGACCAACCGGCGCAATTTCAACACAAGGAGACACGCTATGACCACCAGACGCAAGTTTATCCAAGGGGCCGCCGTTGCCGCCCCCGCCGCCGCACTGGCGGCACCAGCCGTTGCACAGAGCACGATCAAATGGCGTATGCAGACCTATGCGGGTGCATCTTTGGCCGCCGAAGTCATTGAACCTGCCATCAAGATGTTCAACCAGATCGCAGGCGACCGGATGCAGATCGAATTGTTCTATGCTGACCAACTGGTCCCGACAGGCGAATTGTTTCAGGCCATGCAGCGCGGAACGATCGACGCGGTGCAATCCGACGATGATTCCATGGCATCACCAACTGAAGTTACCGTCTTTGGGGGCTACTTTCCCTTTGGTTCGCGCTATTCGCTCGACGTGCCAGTGCTGTTCAACCAATATGGTCTGAACGAAATCTGGGACGAGGAATATTCAAAAGTCGGCGTCAAACATATCTCGGCCGGCGCATGGGATCCTTGCCACTTTGCCACGAAAGATCCGATCAACTCATTGGCTGACCTCAAGGGCAAACGCATCTTTACCTTCCCAACTGCGGGGCGCTTCCTGACCCAGTTCGGCGTTGTTCCCGTGAACCTACCGTGGGAAGACATCGAAGTGGCCATGCAGACCGGCGAACTTGACGGCATCGCATGGTCGGGCATCACCGAGGATTACACCGTCGGCTGGGCCGATGTGACCAACTACTTCCTGACAAACAACATTTCCGGCGCTTGGGCGGGATCGTTCTTTGCCAATATGGACCGCTGGAACGAACTGCCTGAAGATTTGCAAACCCTGTTCCGCGTTTGCTGTGACCAGTCGCATTATTATCGCCAGTGGTGGTATTGGGGCGGCGAAGCAAAGCTGCGCACACAAGGCGACAAACTGAAGCTGACCACAATTCCCGATGAAGAATGGGCCACCGTCGAAGCCGCTGCCCAGGACTTCTGGGAAGAGATTGCAGCTGAGTCTGACGTCAAACGTCGCGTGGTTGATATCTTCAGGAAATACAACGAGGACATGGTCAAAGCGGGCCGTCCTTACCGCTACGGCTAACCTTCAAACGGGGGCGACATGGATCGCCCCCGCCCTTCCTTAATGTGAGTACCTCCCATGACTGGCAAACTGTCCTTTGACGATCTGAAATCACGTGTCGCAGACGGGTCAATCGACACCGTGCTGACCTGTTTCGTGGACATGCAGGGCCGCCTGACCGGCAAACGCTTCCACGCCGTGAACTTTGTTGAAACCTCGTTCAAGGAAACCCACTGTTGCAATTATCTGCTGGCCACCGACCTTGAGATGGCAACGCCCGACGGGTATGCCTCGACTTCATGGCAAAGCGGGTATGGCGATTATGTCATGGCCCCCGACCTGTCGACCATCCGGATTACACCGTGGCTGGAAGGGACCGCGATGGTGCTGTGCGATGTGCTGGATCACCACACCCATGCACCGATTCCGCACGACCCCAGAGCGATCCTGAAAAAGCAGATTGCGCGGCTGAAACAGCTGGGCTTTGACGCAATGATGGCCACGGAACTTGAGTTTTTCCTGTTCGAGAAAAGCTTTGAGGAGATCCGCAAAGGTAACTTTCAAGACCTCACGCCGATCTCGGGCTACAACGAAGATTACCACATCCTTCAAACCACCAAAGAAGAGCATGTGATGCGACCGATACGCAACCATCTGTTCGCGGCCGGTCTGCCCATCGAGAACACCAAAGGCGAGGCCGAGGCAGGGCAGGAAGAACTGAACATCCGCTATGCCGCCGCACTAGATTGTGCCGATCATCACTCGATTGCCAAACACGCCATCAAGGAAATTGCATGGCAGCAGGGCCACGCCGCATCGTTTTTGCCCAAGTGGCACAAGGACCGTGTTGGCAGTTCGTCCCACGTGCATCAGTCGCTGTGGAAAGACGGCCAGCCGATGTTTTTCGACAAGAAGGCCGATCTGAGCAAGTCCAAACTGATGGATCACTATATGGCTGGGCTGATCGCTTATGCGCCCGATTACACGTTCTTTCTAGCCCCTTACGTGAACAGCTACAAACGCTTTGCCAAAGGCACATTTGCACCGACCAAGACTGTCTGGTCCGTAGACAATCGCACTGCGGGTTTCCGCCTGTGTGGTGCTGACAGCAAGGGCGTGCGTGTTGAATGCCGCATTGGGGGCTCCGATTTGAACCCCTACCTTGCCCAAGCCGCCATGCTGGCCGCAGGGATCAAAGGCATTGAAGACAAGATGACACTGGCCGCTCCGACCACCGGCGATGTCTATGCCGACGCAAAAGCT
This sequence comes from Sulfitobacter sp., assembly GCA_049794055.1. GTDB lineage: Bacteria > Pseudomonadota > Alphaproteobacteria > Rhodobacterales > Rhodobacteraceae > Sulfitobacter. Next base: position 22,606 of record JBARCL010000039.1, on the reverse strand, counting down.
GCCGATATTCCGCAAACCCTGCGCGCCGCCACCGAGACGCTGCGCAATTCCACCTTCCTGCGTGACGCCTTTGGCGACGATGTTGTGACCCATTACGTGCGCAACGCCGAATGGGAACAAGAAGAATTTGACCGCACCGTGACCGATTGGGAAATCGCACGCGGTTTTGAAAGGGCCTAGAAATGATCACCTGCACCTCCCCCATTGACGGTTCGGTTTACGCCACCCGTGAGACCCTTAGCATGTCAGAAGCCACGGCAGCAGTTGCATCTGCCAAGTCCGCACAGGCCGACTGGGCTGCATTACCGCTGGAAGACCGCATTAAACGGGTCATGGCCGGAGTCGCGAAAGTTGGCGAAATGAACGATGAAGTCGTGCCCGAGCTCGCGCATCAGATGGGGCGTCCCATCCGGTATGGCGGTGAGTTCGGCGGGTTCAACGAACGCGCCAGCTATATGGCCGACATCGCCAAGGACGCTTTGGCCGATATCGACATAGAGGACAGCGCCACCTTCCGCCGCGTGATAAAACGGGTACCCCATGGGGTCGTTCTGGTCATCGCACCGTGGAACTACCCTTATATGACAGCAATCAACACCGTCGCTCCGGCCCTGATCGCCGGTAACGCGGTGATGCTGAAACATGCCTCGCAAACCCCGCTGGTCGGCGAGCGTCTGGCGCAAGCATTCCACGCCGCGGGTGTGCCGGCGGATGTGTTTCAGAACGTGTTTCTGGATCACCAGACCACCTCTGATCTGATCGCCGCGAAATCCTTTGGCTTTGTCAACTTCACCGGCTCTGTGGGCGGCGGCAAGGCCATTGAACAGGCAGCGGCCGGCACGTTCACCGGCATCGGGCTTGAGCTGGGTGGCAAGGATCCCGGCTATGTCTGTGATGATGCGGACATTGACGCGGCGGTGGATACGCTGATTGATGGCGCGATGTTCAACGCAGGGCAATGCTGTTGCGGGATTGAACGGATTTATGTGGCGGAACAGCACTTTGACGCATTTGTCGCCAAGGCCGTGGCGATCGTGAATGGCTACAAGCTGGGCAACCCGATGGACCCTGAAACCACGCTTGGCCCGATGGCACAGGCCCGGTTTGCGGATGAAGTGCGGGCGCAAACCGCCGAGGCAGTCGCAGCAGGAGCGACAGCCCATATTGATCCGGCCAACTTTCCGCAGGACGGCGGTGCCTATCTGATGCCCCAAATCCTGACAGGTGTGACCCATGGCATGCGCGTCATGCGCGAGGAAAGCTTTGGCCCTGTTGTCGGCATCATGCCGGTAAAAGACGACGCCGAGGCGATCAAGCTGATGAACGACAGCGACTTTGGCCTGACCGCATCCGTTTGGACCCGCGACACCGCACGCGCCGAGGCCATCGCGGATCAGGTCGAGACCGGCACGGTGTTCCAGAACCGCGCCGACTACCTTGATCCCGCGTTGTGTTGGACCGGTTGCAAGGACACAGGGCGCGGCGGCGGTCTGTCCGTCATCGGGTATCACAACCTGACCCGCCCAAAATCATACCACCTGAAGAAAGCCTGATCCCATGAGCATCACTGCAAACTGGTCCTACCCTACTGCCATTCGCTTCGGCGCTGGACGCATTTCTGAAATCGCCGATGCCTGCGCTGCTGCTGGTATTACAAAACCCCTGCTGGTCACTGATCGCGGGCTCGCCTCGATGGAGATTACCACCCGCACGCTTGATCTGCTTGAGGCCGCCGGCCTTGGCCGCGCCATGTTCTCTGACGTCGACCCGAACCCCAACGAAAAGAACGCCGAAGCCGGTGTAAAAGCCTATAACGACGGCGGCCACGACGGTGTGGTTGCTTTCGGGGGCGGTTCTGGTCTGGATCTTGGCAAGCTGGTTGCCTTCCTTGCCGGTCAAACCCGCCCCTTGTGGGATTTTGAAGATATCGGTGACTGGTGGACCCGCGCCGATGCAAGTGCCATTGCCCCGATTGTCGCCGTACCAACAACGGCAGGCACAGGGTCAGAGGTAGGGCGTGCAAGCGTCATCACCAACTCGGTCACGGAAGAGAAAAAGATCATCTTTCACCCGAAATTTATGCCCACAGTCGTGATCTGTGATCCCGAGTTGACCGTCGGCATGCCACCTTTCATCACCGCCGGCACCGGATTGGACGCCTTTGCCCATTGCGTTGAAGCCTTTTGTTCACCGCATTACCACCCCATGTCCCAAGGCATGGCGTTGGAGGGCATGCGGCTGGTCAAAGACTATCTGCCCCGCGCCTATGCCAATGGCAGCGATATCGAGGCGCGGGCACATATGATGTCAGCCGCCGCGATGGGAGCAACAGCATTTCAAAAAGGGCTTGGCGCGATCCACGCCTTGTCCCACCCCATCGGTGCGATCCACCACACGCACCACGGCTCCACCAATGCCGTCTGCATGCCCGCTGTGTTACAATTCAACAAACCTGCAATCACGGAACGCATGGGCCACGCAGCCAATTATCTGGGAATCGCGGGCGGCTTTGACGGGTTTTGCGAGTATGTGGACAACCTGAACGCCTCACTCGGTATCCCGAAAACCCTTGCCGGTCTGGGGGTCGAAAACCCCGACATCGAACGGATTGTAACAGGCGCGTTGAAAGACCCCAGTACGGGTGGCAATCCGGTTGAGATGACGCGCGAGAACACCACTAAGCTGCTATTGGCCTGTCTTTAAGAACAGGCTTTTCCACTTGAAACCGGCCAGTCAACCGGCTGGTTTCAAAATACCAAACCGGACGGGGGCAAAACCGGACTGAGGTAGGTTCATTGCGGACTTGAGGCAGCGCCGGTGACAACAAAAAGCTTGTCGCCGGTTTCCCGCCAGACCTCCAAAAGGGACTGGCAAGTCCGCGATTTGCCCGAAATCAACGCCACATCAGCCGCAAAGGCAGAAATCACCCGATGCCGACTTAACGATGCCTGAACGGTATTTTCAGCTGTGTAGCCGGTAAATTCATCCAGATGAATGGCCACGGATATCGCGGCAAGCAAGACAACGTCGACACAGCGTTCCGCGGCGGCCCTTGAGACAATGCCAAGGGCACGTTCAATTGGCATACCGTAGTCGATTACCAATTCAGCAATCTGCTGCTCTATTGCATCAATTTCCTTCAGGCGCATTTAAGTGAGCTACAGTATGATTATTAATTACGCGAGCATTTGACGTCTTTTGCTTCGATTTTCGACCACAGGATGTGAAACATACAAGCCCTCAATCATGAGGAGAGGGCCGGTTTGAATGCCCCTGTTCCGTATCGCAATGTCGTTGGCAACAATGCAGTGCTTTTCCGGTTTTACTATATCACTCTTGCAGCAACCGGCTGTTACTGCACTAATCAACGCAAAAAACCACCCTTTTGTTCAGCAACCCGGAGCCGCCCATGCCAACGCCCAAACTCCATTTTTCGCGTGACGAATTTGCCGCCCGTATCGCAAAGACACGCGCCCGGATGCAGGACCGCCGGATCGACCTGTTGATCGTTTCGGACCCGTCCAACATGAACTGGTTGACCGGATATGACGGCTGGTCGTTCTATGTCCATCAATGCGTCGTCCTCCCGTTGGAGGGTGACCCCATCTGGTTCGGGCGTGGACAGGATGCAAACGGCGCGCTTCGGACCTGTTTCATGAAGCCTGCCAATATCATCGGCTATCCTGATCACTACGTTCAATCGACCGAACGGCACCCCATGGATTACCTGTCTGCCCAGTTGACCGATCGTGGCTTCGGCAAGGTCGTTATCGGCGTTGAAATGGACAATTACTGGTTCTCGGCTGCGGCTTACGGGGCGTTGCAAACCCATCTGCCTAATGCGACATTTCGGGATGCCACCGCCTTGGTCAACTGGCAGCGCGCTGTGAAATCAGAGGCGGAGCTAACATTGATGCGCCAGGCCGGCCAGATCGTCGGTCGAATGCACGAGCGTATCGTTGAGAAGGTCGAAGTGGGCCTGCGCAAATGTGATCTGGTTGCTGAAATCTATGATGCTGCATTGCGATATGATCCTGCGATTGGTGCGGGCGGAGATTATCCTGCCTTGGTCCCGCTGCTGCCGTCCGGATCCGACGCCTCTGCGCCACATCTGACATGGGACGACCAGCCGATGAAATCCGGTGAAGGGACGTTTTTCGAGATTGCAGGCGTGGTGAAACGCTATCATTGTCCACTGTCGCGCACCGTGTTTCTGGGCAAGCCGACCCAAACCTTTATTGACGCTGAAAAAGCAGTGCTTGAAGGTATGGAGGCAGGCCTCGAAAAAGCCCGTGTTGGCAATACTTGCGAAGATGTGGCACTGGCGTTTTTCAAGGTGCTGAAGAAATACGGCATCACCAAGGACAACCGCACCGGCTATCCTATCGGCGTCAGCTATCCGCCGGATTGGGGCGAACGCACGATGTCGCTACGGCCCGGTGACAAGACCGTTTTGCAGGAAAACATGACATTCCATTTCATGACCGGTCTGTGGATGGAGGATTGGGGGTTCGAGATCACCGAAAGCATACGCATCGGCATGAACGGACCGGAGTGTCTGGCCAATGTGCCACGCAAGATGGTGGTAAAGGACTAAGCAATGAAACCTTCCCCGATAGAACCGACAATCCCGCTGGACGCGGATGGCATACACCATGGCTTCCTGAGACTGCCCTACAGCCGCGATGACAGCGCTTGGGGCTCTGTCATGATCCCGATCACGGTGGTGAAGAATGGCAACGGACCGACAGCATTGCTGACAGGTGCCAACCACGGCGATGAATATGAGGGGCCGGTGGCACTGCAAGAGCTGAGTGTGACCTTGCACCCCCGCGACATAAAAGGGCGCGTGATCATCGTACCAGCTTTCAACTATCCGGCCTACCGCGCGGGCACGCGCACCTCACCGATTGACAAGGGAAACCTGAACCGGTCTTTTCCGGGGGCCCCCGACGGCACAGTAACCCAGAAGATTGCCGATTACTTTCAAAGGGTTCTGTTACCCCAGGCGGATATCGTTCTGGATTTTCATTCCGGCGGCAAAACGCTTGATTTTGTCCCCTTCGCCGCGGCCCATGTGATGGACGACAAGGCCCAACAGACCGCCTGTTTCGAAGCGATGCAAGCGTTCAACGCGCCCTATTCGGTAATGCTGCTGGAGATCGACAATGTCGGCATGTACGACACAGCTGTCGAAGAAATGGGCAAAACAATCGTCTCGACTGAACTGGGCGGGGGCGGGTCTGCGACTGCAAGATCGATCGCAATTGCCAAAAAGGGTCTGCGCAATGTATTGATCCATGCGGGTATTCTGCAAGGAGAGATGCAAATTGATCCGACTGTAAATATTGACATGCCTGACGGGGATTGCTTTGTGTTTGCGGAACACGATGGACTGTTTGAACCGATGGTCGATCTGGGTGAAACCGTTGAAAAAGGTGACGTGGTTGCCCGCGTTTGGCCGGTGGACCGGACAGGTGTGCCAGCACTTGAATACAAAGCCAGAATATCCGGACTGCTGATCAGCCGCCATTTTCCGGGGCTGATCAAATCAGGGGATTGCATGGCAGTGGTTGGCCAACGCGTCGCCTGAGAACAAAGCGCCCCAAGGGCCTGAGGAGTAGAGATGCTAAAGAACGACCAGCTTGACCAATGGGACCGCGACAACTTTTTCCACCCGTCAACCCATCTGGCACAGCATGCCCGCGGCGAAAGCCCGAGCCGCGTGATCAAGACCGCCAGCGGTGTCCATATCGAGGACCGGGACGGCAACCGCTTGCTTGACGCATTCGCGGGGCTTTATTGCGTTAACGTCGGATACGGACGCAAGGAAATCTCGGATGCGATTGCAGCGCAAGCGCACGAACTGGCCTATTACCATTCTTACGTCGGCCATGGCACGGAGGCATCGATTACCCTGTCCAAGATGATTTTGGATCGTGCGCCCGCCAATATGTCAAAAGTCTATTTCGGGCTTGGCGGGTCTGATGCGAATGAGACCAACATCAAATTGGTCTGGTATTACAACAATATCCTTGGCCGCCCCGAGAAGAAAAAGATCATTTCGCGCTGGCGCGGCTACCACGGGTCGGGGATCGTGACAGGATCGCTCACGGGGCTCGAGCTGTTTCACAAAAAGTTTGATTTGCCGATTAATCAGGTCAAACATACGCTCGCTCCAGACTATTTCCGCCGCGATGATCTGACACAGACCGAAGAGCAGTTCACCGCCCATTGTGTGGCAAGTCTGGAAGAACTGATCGCCCGTGAAGGGGCAGACACCATCGCCGCTTTCATCGGAGAGCCGGTATTGGGCACAGGCGGTATCGTTCCGCCCCCCAAAGGTTACTGGGCCGCCATTCAAAAGGTGCTGAGAAAACACGACATCTTGTTGATCGTTGATGAGGTTGTCACCGGCTTTGGCCGTCTGGGTACCATGTTTGGGTCTGACAAATACGGGCTGGCGGCGGATATCATCACCATCGCCAAGGGTCTCACCTCGGCCTATGCGCCTTTGTCCGGGTCGATCATCGGGGAACGGATGTGGAAGGTGCTGGAACAGGGCACGGATGAGAACGGCCCACTGGGCCATGGCTGGACCTATTCCGCCCACCCGATTGGCGCAGCGGCAGGGGTGGCGAACCTGCAATTGATCGACGACCTGGATTTGATGACCAATGCAGGCAAGGTCGGGGCCTATCTTAACGCCAGCATGAAAGAAGCGCTGGCAGGCCATCCCAATGTAGGGGACGTGCGTGGGACCGGCATGCTTTGCGCGGTGGAGTTTGTGAAGGACAAAGCAAACCGCAGCTTCTTTGATCCGGCAGACAAGATTGGCGCGCAGGTTTCGGCCACGTTGCTGGCTCAAGACAAGGTCATCGCACGTGCAATGCCCCAAGGCGACATTCTTGGCTTTGCCCCACCGTTCTGCCTAAGCCGTGACGAGGTTGATACCGTCGTCGCAGCCACCGCGCGTGCCGTCAAAACCGTTTTGGGTGCCTAACTGGAATAACCTGAACAACAGCAGGCCCGGGCGTTGACTGCGCCGGGCTTGCCCCTAGCCCAAGGCGTAGCCGGCCCCGCGAACAGTGCGGATCGGATCACTGCCCTTGCTGCCACTCAAAGCCTTGCGCAAACGTCCCACATGAACGTCGACCGTGCGAGTATCAACGTATTTATCGAGCCCCCAGACACGGTCCAGCAGTTGCTCGCGGGTCCAGACGCGCCCCGGCTTTTCGATCAAAGTGCTAAGCAGGCGAAACTCTGTCGGACCTAGCTTGATGTCATCGCCTGCGCGGGTGACACGATGGGTTTCGGCATCCAGAACGATGTCTTCAAACGACAGGGTTTCTCCAACCGTCGTCGGCCTGACGCGGCGCAGCTGGCCTTTGATCCGGGCCATCAATTCGGCAACCGAATAGGGTTTGATCACATAGTCATCCGCGCCGGTTTCAAGGCCCCGCACCTTGTCGATATCTTCGGACTTTGCTGACAGCATGATAACCGGTATCCCGCGTGTGGCGGGGCTTGCCTTTAGACGGCGGCAGACTTCGATACCGGACAGGCGTGGCATCATCCAATCCAGAACAATCACGTCAGGCAGGTCTTCCTTGACACAGAGCAGCCCTTCTTCTCCGTCACAGGCCTGTGTCACGCGACAGCCTTCGGCCTCGATGTTGTAGCGCAAGACCTCGCGTTGTGCCGGTTCGTCTTCAACAATCAAAACATGCGGTTGCACTGCACTTACCCCTTTTAATCCAACATGCTGAGATACGCGGTGCTATCGGACTTCGGACGGTCCTCTTCGGGCATTTCACCGGTCACAAGATAGATTACCTGTTCCGCCATATTGGTGGTCAAATCGCCCATACGCTCAATATTTTTCGCCATGAAATGCAGATGCATGCAGGCGGTAATCTGGCGGGGATCTTCCATCATGAAGGTAAGGAACTCACGGAACAAGGCGTTGTACATCTGGTCAACTTCCTGATCCCGCTGGCGGACGTCTTCGGCAATTTGCGGGTCTCTGCGTATGAAGGCGTCCAGAACATCCTTCAACATGGATTGAACCTCGCGCGACATCCGGCGCAGCGAAGAATTCGAGCTGCCGGAACTGGGCATGTCGATCAGGGCCGAGGTCCGTTTTGCGATATTCTTGGCATGATCGCCGATCCTCTCAAGGCTGGCCGCAAGGCGCAACACCGTCAGAATGATCCGCAAATCCTTGGACACCGGTGCGCGCAGTGCAATAACGGTGGCGGCGACATCGTTGACCTCAAATTCCAGAGCGTCGATGGCCTTGTCCTTGATACGGACTTTTTCGGCCAGTTCGATGTCTTGTGTTTCAAGCGACTTGGCGGCGTCAGAAATCGCCTCTTCGACCAGCCCCCCCATCTTCATAATCAACATCACAAGACCTTCGAGATCACGGTCATAGGATGATAAAATATGTTCTTTCATGACGTCTGCTCCTTACCCGATCCGACCGGAAATATAGCTTTCAGTGCGGGGATCTTCTGGGTTGGTGAAAATTTTATCCGTGTCGCCATACTCGACGAGATGTCCGAGATGGAAGAAGGCCGTCTTTTGGCTGACACGCGCAGCCTGCTGCATCGAGTGAGTAACGATGACCACGCAGTAATTCTTGCTTAGATCGCTGATCAACTCTTCGACCTGCGCAGTCGCAATCGGGTCAAGCGCTGAACAGGGTTCATCCATCAGCAGGACCTGAGGTTCGGTGGCAACGGCGCGGGCAATGCAAAGCCGCTGCTGTTGTCCCCCCGACAGGCCGGTGCCGGAGGCGTCCAATCGGTCTTTGACCTCATCCCAAATGGCACCCCGCCGCAGGGCGCGTTCAACGATATCATCCATTTCCGACTTGCTGTTGGCAAGGCCGTGAATGCGTGGACCGTATGCCACGTTGTCGTAGATGGATTTCGGAAACGGGTTCGGTTTTTGAAAAACCATCCCGACCTTGGCGCGCAGCTGAACCGGATCAACGCGGCGGTCATAGATGTCTTCACCGTCAATACGGATATCGCCGGTAACGCGGCACACATCAATGGTATCGTTCATCCGGTTGATACAGCGCAAAAAAGTCGATTTTCCACACCCTGACGGCCCGATAAACGCGGTCACTGACTTGTCCCCGATTTCGACGTTAACGTCTTTGATCGCATGGGTTTCGCCATAGTGGACCTGCACGTTCTTCGCGCTGATCTTGGTCGTGGCTTTGGTCTGCATTTCCAGGTCCATTCGGTTATGATCTAACATGTCAGTCTCCTACCAACGACGTTCGAATTTGCGGCGCAGAATGATGGCGATAATGTTCATCGCCAACAAGAACACCAGCAAGGTGATAATGGCCCCTGACGCACGTTCGACAAATCCCGGGTCGGCGCGCTGGGTCCAGTTGTAGATCTGGACGGGCAGCGCGGTAGAGGCTTCGCCGAACAGACCTGCATCAGGTGAATAGGCCGCCGGATACTCGCGCACAAAGGCGACCATCCCGATCAGCAACAGTGGCGCGGTTTCGCCAAGCGCTTGGGCAAGGCCAATGATCGTGCCGGTCAGAATACCTGGCGCAGCCAAGGGCAACACATGGTGAAATACCGACTGCATCTTGGAGGCCCCTACACCCAGCGCCGCATCACGGATCGATGGTGGAACGGATTTAAGAGAGGCACGTGTCGAGATGATGATCGTTGGCAATGTCATCAAGGTCAGGACCAAACCGCCCACCAATGGCGAGGATTGGTTGAGTTCCATGAAGTTGATGAAAATCGCCAGACCAAGAATACCATAAACAATCGACGGCACTGCCGCGAGGTTCGAGATGTTCACTTCAATCAGATCCGTCCAGCGGTTCTTCGGTGCGAATTCCTCAAGATAGATCGAGGAGGCAACCCCGATAGGCAAAGCAAGCACCAAGACAACGATCATCATGTAAAGTGACCCAAGGATTGCGACGCCAAGTCCGGCCGCTTCAGGGCGCTGATCAGAGGCGTCGGGTGCAATCAGAAAATCCCAGTTCAGCCGTGTCTTCAGCAGACCCGCCGATTTCAATTCTTGCGCCAACGTCAAAGCTTCGGGGGATGTGTTGCCATCAAGAGCTGCGCTTTCCATTGTCACGCGGCCTTTGAAAAAGCCGTCGATCCGCCCCTCGGCCAACAAATCGAATGTCATGCTGGTGCCAATCACTTCAGGGTTCGCCAAGACATGATTGCGCACCGTAGCGGGTGCTTCTTTGGAGATCAGGTTGGCGACATCCTTTTTGGACATCTCTGTTGTGATACCTGCATCTTTCATCGTTGCCAGCAGCCCGTCGCGCAACAAGGAGGCATAGCCTATGGTGGTCACCTTTCGCATCACAGCCAGATCACGCACGCCAGACTTGTCCAGCTTGGCCTCGGGCAATGGAACCTCAATGGTCAGATAGGTCTGGCGAAAGGCGCTTAGACCACTGTTAAATACCGATGTCAGCAGGATCGCCAGCGCAAGCATGGCCACCACAATCGCGCTGATCCCGTAGGCCTTGAAGCGTGCCTCTGCGGCATTGCGTTTGCGGGTCCGGGCATCGACCGCCAAGAGGGAGTTTGTTGCATGGCTCATTCGTACTGCTCCCGATATTTGCGCACGATATAAAGCGCAAAGACATTCAACCCCAAGGTGATGACAAACAGGGTCAGACCAAGGGCAAAGGCGACAAGGGTTTCTGGCGAGGCGAAATCCGTATCACCGGTCAACTGGCTGACGATTTTGACCGTTACTGTTGTCATCGCCTCAAACGGGTTCAGGGACAGGCGGGCGGCTGCCCCTGCCCCCAGAACCACAATCATGGTTTCCCCGATCGCGCGAGAGGCGGCCAGCAAGACAGCGCCGACAATTCCCGGAAGGGCCGCGGGCACAACAACTTGTCGGATGGTCTCGGATTTCGTCGCGCCAAGCCCAAGCGAGCCGTCGCGGATGGTTTGAGGCACCGCGTTGAAAATATCATCCGACAGCGAACTGACAAAGGGGATCAACATCACCCCCATCACCAGCCCTGCCGTCAGAACCGATGACGCGCTTTGCCCAAACCCCATTGGGGTGGCGAAATAATCGCGTAGGAACGGGCCAACTGTGACCAGCGCAAACAGACCGTAAACAATTGTCGGGATCCCTGCCAGGACTTCGATGGCGGGTTTGGCGATGGCCCGCATGCGCGGGCTGGCATATTCGGAAAGATAGATCGCCGCGAACAGCCCGATCGGGACAGCAAAGAGCAAAGCAATAAGACTGATGTAAAGCGTTCCCCAAAGCAGCGGCAAAATACCCAACGCGCTGTCGCCGCGAAAATTCGGGGACCATTCGGTGGAAAAGAAAAAATCCTTCCAGCTGTAATCGCGAAAGAAATTCGTGGTCTCAAACAGCATCGACATGACGATCCCGACGGTTGTCAGGATGGCAACACCCGAGGCGGCGATCAGTACAAGGGTAATAAGGCTTTCAGCGCGGTTGCGTGCAATGAAATCAGGGCGGCTTTGCCAGACAGACAGGGCCATCCCCACGATTGCCACACCCGCAATGACATAGGGTAAGACGGGGGCGTTAAAGCCGCCAAGTGCGACGACGAGCGCCACCAACATAGCGGGTAGAGCAACCGAAAGAGCGGCGCTTAGACCATATTGTCTGGGAAGCGAAGCAAGCTTGCGACGATCACCTGCGACCAACCTCAAAACACGACGCGGGGCCATGAAATATGCGGCGGCACTTAACGCGATTGCAAGGAACACGGACAGTGAAAGCGACATCGCTGATTGGCCTTTTTGGGTTTGGAATGCGAGGGGCCACAGCGGGCCCCTCGCCTGTTACTAGATCGGGGCCGATTACTTGCCCATGACCACTTCGTTCATGACAGTATCTTGAACATCTGCCAGCGCCGGATCGGACACCAGACCATATTCGGCCAAGGGACCATCGGGGCCTGCCATGTCATCGGATACAAAGAATTCAGCAAACTCTTTTACGCCTGGAATGACACCGATGTGATCCGCCTTGATGTAGAAATACAGCGGGCGCGAAACCGGATAGTCGCCAGCGGCAATGCTTTCGGTTGTGGGCTGCACACCGGACATGGTTGCGACTTGCAGTTTGTCGGTGTTGTTTTCGTAAAACGCCAGACCGAAGACGCCGATGCCATTGCCGTCGGCCTGGATACGCGCCAACGTTTCGGTGTAGTCACCGTCAATATCAACGGAACGCCCGTCGGTACGGATCGCCATGCAGGTGCCCTCAGCAGCGTCTTCGTCGCCGCCGTTGACCTCCATGATCTGCGCCATCGCACCCGAAGCTTCGCAACCCGCAAGGATCACTTTTTCCTCGAACACTTCACGCGTGCCGTGTTTTGTGCCCGGGATAAACGCCTGAATGGGCTGGTCCGGGAAGTCGGGGTTCACGGCTGCCCAGCTTGTAGTGGTGTTCGCAACCATTGCGCCGTCTTTTGGCATTTCGGCGGCAAGCGCACGATACCAGTCTTCTGGGGTGAATTCGAAACTGTTACCGTTGATGTCAGAGGCAAAGACGATGCCATCATAACCGATGCGGACTTCGATGATGTTTGTGACACCCGCCTCTGCGCAGGCTGCTACCTCTTTGCTTTTGATTTTGCGCGATGCGTTGGCGATATCAATTGTGTTCTCGCCAACACCTTCACAGAAACGCTTGAGGCCGGCAGAAGAGCCACCGGATTCAACAACCGGCGTTGGAAATTCGAAGTTCTCGCCAAAAGCTTCGGCGACAATTGCCGCATACGGAAGAACGGTTGAAGACCCCGCCACTTGCACGTTGTCGCGTGCAAAGGCCGCTGTCGAAACCAAGGTCAGCGCCAATGTGGTGGCGGTCGTTTTCATGAGGGACATCTAAAAGCTCCTGTCTGCCAGTCATAGGCCACGTGCGCACCACGCGGCCTCTGGTGGTCTTTTGCCTGTGTTGGAACAAGCTTTTGTGACAGTTTTGTTTCAGTTTTATGACAGTTCGGGCTTTTGCGGAGAAACTGGCAAAATAACTGTAAATGTACTGCCTTGGCCTTCCACACTTTCGATCAACAGGTGCCCCCGATGGCGGTGAACGATGTGTTTTACGATGGCAAGCCCCAGACCGGTGCCGCCAACTTCGCGCGAGCGATGGGAATCGACCCGATAGAATCGCTCGGCCAGACGCGGCAGGTGGTGCGGCGCAATCCCGTCCCCCTCATCGCGCACAGACAGCCGCACGCCATCCTGACGCAAACGCATTTCATAGGCCGGACCACAAACGCCAACCGTAATGTTCCCTTGCTTGGCACCATAGCGCAAAGCGTTCTCCACAAGGTTGCCGATGACCTGCCGCAACTGGCCTTCATCCGCCAGAACCATTGCACCATCGCTTTGATCCTCGAACGATACAGATGCTTTTGCCCCAGTAATCAATGGCCCAAGCTGTTTGAGGGCACTGTTGGTCAGCGCCGCAATATCAACGGAAGTTGTCGGGCGTTTACGTTCGCTTTCCTCAACGCGACTAAGGGACAGCAGGTCGTCTACCAGGTTGGCCATGCGGTGCGCTTCCCGCTCCATCATGTCGAGGAACCTGTCCCTTGCTTCTGCGTCATCTTTCGCCGCTCCGCGCAAGGTTTCGATAAATCCGACGACAGAGGCCAGTGGCGTGCGCAATTCGTGACTGACATTGGCGACAAAGTCGCGGCGGAACGAGGCAAGGTCCTTGGCTTCGGACGTATCCTCGAATGTCAGTACCAAATTGCCGTCAGCCGGTGCGATATGGACATCATATCGAACTTCACTGCGCCCTGCCGTGGTTGTGAATTGGCCAACCCGTCTTTCCCGTGAAGCGGCTGTGTCTTCGATCGCCGCAATCAGGCCCGGTTGGCGCAGAACAAAGACAAAGTTCTGGTTCAAAACCTGTTCGCCCAACAACTCAACTGCAGGCAGGTTGGCAAACGCGACCTTTTGATCCGCCCCTATAACCAATGTCGGAAAAGGCAGGGCCGAAATCAGAGGATTGGCCGAAAAATCGTTCATTCGTTGCCCTCTCAGAGGTTCGAAACACGCGCAAGGGATCAAGTGCCGCAACCTTGCCGACTCAAAAGCAATTGAGATCTTCTTTGTCAAGCGCGGGCGCGTTGGCCTTTACCGGTTTTCTGACGGGCAGTGCGGAACAGCCGTTAGTCTGCGCCTTCTGTATGGTCACTGCGTTACGCGAACGGTGAGGAACTGAATTTCCTTACACAGCATTCAGCTGTGTCTCAGGAGTGAAAACCCTTTCGACCTCAAGGCAGCGTAGGACACGGGCCGCCCGCCTTCCATAGACCTCTTCTACCGGTTTGCGCCCTAAATCTGGCAATACCCGCCGCAGTTTTTTTAGGTTTTGAGGCGACAGAACTGATGTTGCCCTTGGACCCGGATAGAAACTCTCGCATGGCAGACCATTGGCGAAAACCGTAGCGTGGCTGTCCAGCAAAAGGTGATAATAAGACACCTTTTTCCGCCCCGTTGCGTAAGAGGCAATTCTGGTCTGTTCAGCAAGGTGCCCAGCCTTCACGTAGGCCCTGAAACCTGCAGCATCTCTAACAAGCACGCAATGTTGTTTGGAAAGCAACAGGGCGCGTTTGTTACCAAACAGACCCGGTTTTATGCGCACCGGAATGAGTTTTTCATTCGCCAAGAGTTCCGCCTCACCGACATCTCTGTGCGCCAGCCAACGCACCGTCATGGGCCCGAATTCAAGAGTGACTACTTGATCACCGACGCACAAATCTTCGACGGCGCGTTCACCCGTAGGTGTTTGTATTTGGGTCCCGTCCACGAAGCAGACAACAAAAGCGTTGGCCTCACGGGTGGTAACTAACCCGTCATAGTCACTTTCAAAAACTGATTGAAACGCGATGGACCGAATGCCCTGTGTACCACCATCATCAAGGAAATCATTGCCTGCGTTCGTGGCACCGTCAAGCGGCAGCAAAAAGGCCTGTCCATTGGTGGCCTGCACGACCGCCACAGTCCCCGACCCGGTAGTTCCATCCATGTAAGTAACGATAATGTTGTGGCGTGACCCACTGTCAAGCGCATAGGTGGCGCCCCCGACAGTAAAGGTTTCGCCGCTACCCAGATCGTCTTCCCAGAGAAGACCATCGCCATTGTCATCATTCAACGTCATCTCAACGATGGAGTCTTTTGCGGGATTGGACACGGTACCAAACGTCAGGCCGTTCAGGAAACTCGCATTCTCAGAATCCGTATTACCTTCGGTGGGATCAAGACTGACAATTGCCCCCCCACCGTCAAAGCCCCCGGTTTGGACAAACCCCAGTGAGATAGCGTGGATAGGCATTGGCACCCCTTCGTTGAAAGACCGGCTTTGTCTTTAACTTGGAGGTCTTAAATTCTGGAAAATGCCATATTACCGGATTCCACCCGCATTGGACTGTTGTTGGTGACAGGTTTGCGATCCAGACTTAACTCATTGATTGAAAGTGATAGTTCGCCACCTCTTGTCATAGAAACGATTGCATATTGACAGGGCTCTATATATCTACCTACTAGTAGGATGGTAAATTCGACGTCACCAAGTTCTTTAGGACGTCCGATCAATTCAAGACAAGGATACCCCCATGAAACCAGAGCTGTTCTACATCACGGATGCCTATTGCATCTGGTGTTATGGTTTTTCAAACACGATTGGCCAATTGGCGAAAGAGCATGCCGAAACGCTTGATATCCGCGTTGTAAATGGTGGCATGATCCCTTCCAATATGCCATTGGGCGACATGTTCGGCCGGTTTCCAGACCCAGTCGCACTGCACCAACATGTTACCGTGACATCAGGTCAGGCATTCGGAAAGTCGTACCTGAACGAGATCAAGAACTATCGCACCTCAAAACGCATCCTCAACTCATCAACACCGGCCCGTGCGATGACCGCGTTCAAGCTTTTGGGCGTCAAGGACGAACTTGGTTTGGCCGATGCCATTCAAAGCAGTTACTATCGCGATGGTCACGATCTTCAAAATATTGCAAGCTATCAACCGATTGCCGCGCTGTTTAAAATCGACTTTGCCGCTTTCACCGAGAAGTTCAACGGGCCTGAGGCAGCACAAGGCGTCGTACGAGATCGGCAACTGGTCGAGCAGCTTGGCGTTCAGGGTTTCCCCGCGCTGTTGCTGCGCACAGCAGACAATCGTTTTGCCCAAATCGCCCGCGGCTTCATGCCCTTTGATGGGGTCAAGGCCAACCTCGACCCCGCCTTGGCGACGCATTTCCCATCCGACGCCACCAATGTGGATGGACAGATATGTGGCTTGGACGGCGAAGGCTGTTAGGCTCTGTCGCGAAGATGTTGCTACTGGCCCTAAGCGGTACTTCCGCTTAGGGTTTTGCAACTTTGCTGCGGAGTGAACTTACAATGACGAAACCTGGTCCGTCTGAAACACGTGACGTGATCTTGAGACACGCGGAAGCACTTATTCGCTCACGTGGATATGCAGGCTTCAGCTATGCCGATCTGTCGGCCTTGGTGAAAATCACGAAGGCAAGTATTCACTATCATTTCCCGACCAAGGAACATCTTGTTCTAGCTACGTTGCAGGTCTATCGGGGCCGTTACACCGACGCTTTTGACCAGATATGCCGCGAGCATCCAAACGCGCTTGACCGGATCGAAGCCTATGGTCGTATTTATCTGAATGGACATGATCAAGGGGCTGGATGCCTTTGTGCGGCCCTTGCGGTTGAACGTGATCTGCTATCACCGGGCCTGCGCACGGCGATGGCATGCTTTTTCCAAGATCATCTGGACTGGCTACAGATCGTGTATGGTGAGGGCGTAAAGAACGGTCAGGTCTCGTCTGGTTGCAATCCGGTCACCGCCGCACAGGTCGTGGTATCTGCCTTGGAAGGGGCACTGCTGGTGGCCCGCGCCCTCGACCAACGGGACGGAATGGAACTTGTTCTCGCAACACTGCGTAAAATGTATTGCCCGATCTCAAGCTGACCAAAGCGCGATCGGCCTGACCAAGGGGATCTGGATTTATCAGCTAAATGGATTGATCAGGCACAGAGCGCCAATGGAATTGTCAAAATACCTTCACAAAGCCATGCCATTCTGCTCTGGCGCATCTGCCAAAACGGCAGGCGCCCCATTTAACAACTTGCTGCCAGAGGAAAGCCGTCATGGACAAACAATCCCTTATCGATATCTCGTGGGACGAATTCGACGAACATCGTGATCCCCGCTCGGAGAACAACGGCTTTGATCAGGTCGTAGAGCGCGCGGTTTCACGCCGCGGTTTCCTGGGTGGTGTAGTGGCCTTTGGATCTGGTGCGGCTGTTTTCGGCAGCGGTCTTTTCGCGTCGGCCACTTCCGGGCTGGCCCAGTCCGCTGCGTTCCCCTTTGAACCGATTGGGATTTTCACCGATAGCGACATCCACGTGCCTGCCGGTTACCAGTGGAAAACGCTGGTCCGCTGGGGGGACCCGTTGTTTTCAGTTGCAGAGGGCGTCTATTCCTCGGAAACCGGCGTGCCAGTCGGTATGTCAGACAAAGTATTTGGTGAGAATACAGATGGGATGGAACTGTTCGAAATTGATGGCAAAGAGGTTCTCGTCGTCAACTCCGAATATGCCAACCCCAAGATCAATTTACCTGCCGCTTCTGAAGGCACACCTCGCTCGGCCGACGAAGTCACCCTGTTGAAGAACATACAGGGCGTCACCGTGATGGAAATCGCGAAGGGTGATGAAGGATACGCACCCGTGCTTGACAGCCCGTTCAACCGCCGCATCACTCACGAAACCCAGATGACCCTGGACGGACCGGCAGCCGGTTCCAGTCTGGTCAAAACCAACGCGGATCCTGCGGGCCTCTCACCGAAGGGTACGATGAACAATTGCGGTTCTGGCCGAACACTATGGGGCACATACCTGACTTGCGAAGAGAACTTTAACGGTTATTTCGGTGCGACGGGTGAATACGACGTTACCGATGGAATGACCCGCTATGGTATCGGCGGAGAGAGCCGCTACGCTTACGAAAAATTCGACACCCGTTTCGACCTGAGCAAGGAGCCGAACGAACCAAACCGCCATGGCTGGGTGACAGAGATTAATCCAGCCGACCCAAACAGTACCCCTATCAAACACACGGCTCTGGGCCGTTTCAAACACGAAAACGCTGAGATGGTGACGGCAAAGGACGGTCGCGTCGTGGTCTATATGGGCGACGACGAGCGCGGCGAATTCATCTACAAGTATGTCTCCCATGACATCTGGGTAGCAGGCGGCCCCACCGAACGTCTGCTCTCTGACGGAACGCTTTACGTAGCGCGGTTCAATGACGACCAGTCCGGCGAATGGATTCCGTTGACGCCGGACACAACGGGCATGTCGATAGAGGACATCCTCGTATTCTCACGCACTGCGGGTTCTGTCGTGGGCGCGACCACGATGGACCGTCCGGAATGGATTGCCGCAAACCCGCTTCGCTGCGAGGCTTATTGCGCCCTGACAAACAACAAGAACCGTGGGGTAAAACCAAATGCCGGCGGTGATCTGACACCGGTGGGCGGGCCGAATCCGCGCGAAACGAACAACTTTGGACAGATCGTACGCTGGCGCCCCGCAGCCGAAGACCACGGCTCCGACACCTTCACCTGGGACCTTTATGTCATGGCGGGCAATCCGACGGCCTATGGCAATGAATACGCCGGTTCACCGAACATCACGCCGGGCAATATGTTCAATTCGCCAGATGGCATGGCTTTTGACACGACCGGAATGCTGTGGATCCAGACGGACGGCAATGACTCAAACGAAGGCGAATTCGAAGGTCAGGGCAACAACCAGATGCTGGTTGGCAATCCTGAAACCGGCGAAATCGCCCGTTTCCTGACCGCACCCCATGGTGCCGAAGTTACCGGACTCTGCTGGTCATCCGACCGCAAGGTCGCCTTTGTCGGCATCCAGCACCCGGGGGCAAGCTGGCCGGACGGGAATGGAAAGCCACGCTCGTCGGTCATAGCCATCTGGCGTGAAAACGGCTCAACGGTCGGCTAGATTTTTGCGGGTCTGGGAACCGCGAACTAAGGCCAACTGGTAACAGAACCTGAGAAAATTGCTTGCCGGGCCCTGAATGGGTCCGGCAACTTACCTTAATCCTGACGCGTATCTTGCACTGTTCGCCACGCCGAGGGTGTTTGTCCTGCCTCGCGTTTGAAGGCTCTGTAGAACGCGGAGCGCGAGTTAAACCCGACATCATAAGCGATGACCAAAACCGTTTGATCGGTGGTTTGCATTTGCTGCTGGGCATCTTTGATACGCTTGCGGTTCACATAGTCAAAAAAGCTTTCGCCCAGCGTCTCGTTTAATGTTTGGGACACATAGTTGGATGTGACAGCAATATGTTTGGCAAGATCCCAAAGCGACAGGTTTGGATCGCGATAGAGCAGGTCTTTTTGCATCGCCGCCTCGATCTTGGATGCAATCCGGTTGGCATGATCGGAAGTAAGCGCGGAGCGTTCATACTTGGTCGTCCTTACCGGACGGGGCGGTGTCTCTTGAATAATTCCATTAGGGACCCGGGCAAGACCTGGCTGTTGGCGCAACCCCCACAGCGCAATGATCCACATGAAGGGCACTGTAAAGATCGCCGTAATGTAGATGGATGTTTCCATATCAAGCTGGAGCATCCGGATATCAAACAATGCCGTGACCAACTGCAACGTACTGAACGCCCAATAGATGCCGGCCGCACCGGAAATCCACCAAAGCCATGTCAATTCACGATCTTCGGTGCTGGCAAAAAGATCTTTCAAACGGGTCTTGTAAGCCGTCAGCAATCGTATCGACATCACAAGGTAGACGGCAATTTGTGTATAAAACAGAATGAGCAACGCAAATAGGCAATAGAGAACGAATACGGCAGATTGCGCGGTCACCTCGCCCTGCTCAAGCTGCTCTGCTGCGCCATCCGGCAACATCAAGAAAAGCACATAGACAAATACGGCAAGCCCGATGGGGAAAAGGTGCAAGGAAATATAGCGGATGTTTCGGTTTCCATCCTCCGATGTCAGGCCGCGTATGTACAGCCAAAACAACGGTGCCTGCATCATCGTCAAAGGGGTCTCAAGAAACTCAAGCGCCAGATGGAAAAAACCCAGGCGGTTTCCCGCGTCGAGCTTGACGAGCACTATCGGCAACAGCGTGATGGATTGGATCAGAAAGAACAGCGCCAACGGCCAGTTTACCCACCGGTGTTTGCGGCGCAGTAGCAAGCTGTTTGCACAAAACCCCGACATCCCAAGCAGGAAGCTTGCCAGCCCAAATTGAAACGCTTCGATGTCGATCACTTTGTTGCTCCGTTCTACTTGGTGACTTTCTTTGAGCTTTGCGCCGCCAAGAGCAAGATGTCCCTTTGATCAATCTGTCTCATCCTTCAGGCGACGACAGTAACATGTCCCTTCCGTCACGGGGTGCCACCCTGGTTTGGAAATTGAATTACTGCGGCCTCGTCCGTGCAAGCGGCACGCCAAACCAAAAGGAAAATACACATGACCCAATTCAATCCGTCCGCACTTCTTCATCCGCAACACACCGCATTAACGGCTTTTGCTGTCGATACACCTGCACCCGCAGCCCTTATCGAGGTCTGGCGCGACGGGCTTTCCATCAAGGACGCCTATGGCGTTGTTGATGTGGACACCCAGGTTTTTGCGGGCACAGGGAACCTGTTCGAGATCGGTTCTCAAACCAAGATGATGACCGCGGTGGTCATCTTGCAGCTGGTCGCAGAAGATAAAATTGACCTCAATGCGCCGCTATCCGACTACCTAGATGCGCCGGACCTCGCAAATGCCGACATCGCAACCATCGGCCAGCTGTTGACCCAGCGTTCTGGCATTCCGGATTTCGATACGATCATGGGCCAGAGTGGAACCCCCGTATTTATTGAACAACTGCTCACCAATCCAACACAACCGATGGGACCAAACGAGCTCTATGCGATCGTCCAAGGCGTGCCCGCTGCAATTGAACCGGGGACGGTTTATGAATACTCCAACACCAACTATTTATTGCTGTCGCAACTGGCCGAATCCGTTACCGGAAAATCCTTGGGAGACGTGTTTCAAGCGCGGATTTTCGAACCCGCTGGCATGCAAGACAGTAAACTAAACGACTTTGATTTATCCGATAACCGGCTGAGCAGCTATGCAGACTTGGGCGACGGGCAGTTGCTGGATGTCACTCAAATTCCGTTCCATTTGACCGGGACCGGGGGTGTGGTTTCCACGACATCCGACATGATCCGGTTTATGGATGCACTGCTGGTCTCCAAAACATTGCTACCGCCTGAAATGTTGACCAAAATGACCGATTTTCGAGCCGCAGATGGGACACCCAGCCTTGACGGAGACGGCATGGGACTGTCATCGGGGGTTCTTTACGGCCAGCAGTTTATCGGGTTTCAAGGCGGCACATTGGGCAGCAACACGGCGACACTACTGAATGTCGAGGCCGGTATCATCATGTCGGTCGCGACGTCCCATTCAAACGCCGACCCTGTTGATCTGATGCTGTCTGCCTTTGCCGCCATATACGAGGATGACAACTGGGCCAGTTTCGATCCCGGTGCGGATCTTTTTTCGATTGCCGGAACCGCTGCCAGGATTGATCTGTCCGACACAAATGCCGTCGACGGATCCGCGCAAACGGAATTCGCCCTCGACAGCGCATCGCTGAGTTTTACAGGCGATATGGCATCGTTGGACACCAGTCGATTTGAATTTGCCGACGGTTCAACCCTTTGGATCGGCAATGATGGGCGGGACCGGTTTGATGTTTTGCGTATGGCGCCGGACGCTGCCAATGCAGACAATCAACTGATTGGTCTGGATGGGAATGACTGGCTGTCTGGGGGGCATGGCAACGATAAAATCCTAGGTGGAAACGGCAGCGACTGGCTGAAAGGTCGCGGTGGCAATGATCAGCTAGAGGGTGGCGCCGGACGTGATATCCTAAGCGGCGGGAGCGGCGATGACATTCTACAAGGCGGCGCCGGAGGTGATCTGCTGATTGGCGGGTCAGGTGCCGATACATTTGTGTTCAACCACAGGGATGGTCGGGATTGGATCGCAGATTTCAAGGTGGGAACAGATGTCATCAGTTTTGCCCAAACAGATTTGCAATTCGAGGATCTGGAAATCACACAAAGCGGGTTTGGACGTATCGAGATCAAATACTCAGACGCGGATAGCCTGACGCTTTATACACTTGGCTGCGCGATCAGCGAGACGGACTTCCTGTTCATGTTTGGATAGGTTTGGCATTCACATTGATCGCAACCGGTGCGCCAAAGCAACAGCGCCCGGCACTCATTCAAGAGTGCCGGGCGCGAGGTGACATTGGTCGGAAACCGGGGCCCAGGCTCGAAGGCCCATCAACCCGGCGTGACCAGCCCTTAAAACTCGACCACTGCCCGGATCGACTTTCCCTGATGCATCAGGTCGAATCCGTGGTTGATCTCGTCCAAGGTCAGCTTGTGGGTGATCATCGGATCGATCTCGATCTTGCCGTCCATGTAC
>JBARCL010000038.1:0-116298 GCA_049794055.1 Sulfitobacter sp. | reverse complement strand
ATCGCTTATGCCAAGACCTTGGCAGCGAAATCCAAACAGCCGCTGCCGGAAAACATCGCCGCAGACCGCGCGGGCCTGTCCAAATGGATCGACGCGCATAAGGCGCCCGCGCCGCAAGGGCGGTTTTCGGACTATCCGTCCTCTAAACAGGTCGGGTTTGCCGAACGCATCGCACGGTTGAAACGCAGCGAGGTGCCGCCGGAGTGTTTTCGCGATCGCACCCTGATGTCACGCTGGATCGACAGCAACAAACCGCGTTGAGTGCAAAAAGGTGGACACAGTTCGGTTAATTGTTGACACAATATCAGCACCCTGACGCCATAAAATGTTTACAACAGGATGCTAGGCCAATGGCATGGCGTATCCTTATTCAAAATACGAGACGCTCGCAGATGGGGCGGTGCATGCAGCGGGGCTGCTGTTGGCCATACCGGCATGTATGACATTGATGGGGCTTGCGGCAGAAAAATCACAAGCTGAACTGACCGCAACGGCGCTTTATGCCACCTGCCTGCTGTTTGGCTTCGGGGCGTCGGCGCTTTATCACATGTGCCCGCTGGATCGAATCCGGCCAATATTGCACCGGATCGACCACGCCGCGATCTACCTCAAGATTGCGGGTTCTTACACACCCATCGTCGTCGTGATCGGTTCCAGTTTTGCTTATGGCGTGCTTGGCCTTGTTTGGGCGATGGCTGTTCTGGGCGCGATTGCCAAACTGTCTTTCTGGCGCACGGATGCCAAGGGATCACTGGCCGTCTATCTGTTGATGGGATGGTTGTCGGCCTTGTTGATATGGCCGATGTGGCAACAGTTGAACGGCGTGGTTGTGGCACTGGTGGTCATCGGGGGACTAACCTATTGCGCGGGCACCCGGGTCTATGCACATCCCGGTATGCCCTATCAGAATGCGATCTGGCATGGCTTTGTACTGGTCGCGTCAACCTGCCTGTTCGGGGCCATCACGCTAAGCCTTTAGGTGAGGTGCCTCCAGATAGGCGCTGACACAGGTCTGTACATGGCGAAACCGGTCACCGCCCAAGTGTTTTCCACCATACCAGCGGGTTACAATGACGACATGGCCCTCAAGACCTGCGCGTTCCAACATCCGCAAGATCACCATTCCGGCGCCGGATTCCCCGTCATCCCCTTTGAGCGGCACCCCGTCAGGCAGTAAAACGCCCCAGGTATTGTGGGTTGCCTTGGCATAGGATTTGTCCCGCTTGAGAGACTTCAGCACGCTGTCAACGCCCGCACGGTCTGCAACAACCGCGCCCGACACTGCGTACTTCGATCCGCGATCGGTCAGGATGTTGCCCAATTTGATCAACTTTGCCATAGAATTCAGCGCACTGGCATAGGGGGTCGGCCCAAGCTTTGACCGCTCAAAGCCCCGCTGCTGTCCGTCGTACCACGTCAATGCGCGACGCATTCGGCGGGTGTGTTCCAAGGAACTTGTCACCGGGATCGGGGATGCGGGTAAAGAATTCGGCACCACGCAACGGGTCGTACCCTGCGCGTTTGGTAATCACCGTGCCCAGCGCATCCGCTTCCAGTTCGAAGTCTTTTGAATAGCTGCGTGCGCCCACCTCGGCACCCAGTTTCTGCGCGCTGCGCACGGCCTCGGCACCGCCGCCGGACAGGGTTGCAAGACCCGCAAATATTACGGCGCCCGCCACGGCATTTTGTTGCTGTCGCCCGATGTGGCCACTGATGTGATGCGCGGTTTCATGACCCAATACAAAGGCCAGCTCGTCCTCGTTGCGCGCCTCGGCGATCAGGGCCAACGTAAACGCCACCACGGGACGCCCCTGTTTATCCAGGGTTTGAAACGCATTGGCGGGTTGGCCGGGGCGGTCATCGACCACAATGTTGAAATCGCAGTTCACACCCGTAGTGCGCGCGCGGCACTCGCTTTCGGCCACAGGTTCAAGGGTTTGCACAACCCGAACAAAACTGCGGGCCGCCTGATTGGCCGACATTGCAGGCGCATTGGACGGTGCCGGCATCGGTATGCCGGGAGCCTGTCCGACAGGGGCCACATCACAGGCCGCGAGCGATCCAGCGGCAACAAGGGCCCATAGGGTCTGTTTGATCATCGGTCTGTCCTTTTCCTGTCCTGCGCTCTCTATATTAACAGGGCAGCAGCAAGGAACCAGCAAGAACGTATTACTTTGCAAAGCGACCTTGCAAAGATCCGCCGAAAAGCACAGTTTCGCATCATGTTTACGATTGAACACGAATTTGACGCTTCGGTGATCACGCTTGTCGACGAGGGCACCACCCCTTTGCGCGAGGATGTCACCGTGCAGGCCTTTGCCACGCAGATCACATTCGAACAATGGGATCCGCGCACTGACCAAATTGCAAAGATCACCCTGTCTCCCGAACAATTGCGCGATCTGACGGCAGCTTTGAACCTGCCCGAAGGTATTTACCGCAGCCCCCCAAAATAAGGATCCATCATGGCCACCGGCATCAATATCAAGACCTATTACGACGGTGCATGGCATGACGGCGACCGCATGGTCATCAATGCCGCGGATCATGGTGCATGGCTGGGTACGACCGTGTTTGACGGGGCGCGGTTGTTTGACGGGCTTTCACCCGACCTTGAGAAACACTGCGCAAGGGTGAACCGTTCGGCCAAAGCGCTGATGATCACACCGACCGTCAGCACCGAAGACATGGTGGCGATCGTGCGTGAAGGGCTGGCCAGCTACGCCCGCAACCAGCCTGTCTATATCCGTCCGATGTATTGGGCGCTGGCGGGGGACGAATTGGGCATCGTGCCCCGTGCAGGCGCCACAGGGTTTGCCATTTCTTTGGAAGAAATCCCGATGGCACCACCAGAGGCTGCAACAACCCTGACCCGCACAAGATTTCGCCGTCCGGTGCTGGAGGATAATGTGGTCAACGCCAAAGCGGGCTGCCTCTATCCCAACAACGCCCGGATGATGGCAGAGGCGCGCACAAAGGGGTTTGGCAACGCGCTGGTTGCGGATGCGATTGGCAATGTCGCCGAAACCGCCTCGGCGAATGTATTCATGGTCAAGGATGGCGAAGTATTTACCCCGGTGCCAAATGGCACGTTTCTGGCCGGCATCACCCGTGAGCGGCATATGATCAACATGCGGGCAGATGGGATCAAGGTTCATGAATCGGTCCTGTCATTTGACGATTTTCACGCTGCGGACGAGGTATTCCTTTCCGGAAACATGATGAAAGTCACACCGGTATCTGCCTTTGACGAGACGGCATATGAAATCGGGGCAAATGCCAATCCAGTGACCCGCCGTGTGCGCGAGATGTACTGGGACTGGGCGGCGTCCGAACGGTAGGACCAGAGCGGCGGCGGCAACCGCGCCAGAAGCAGATTGGGATTGCGCGAAACCCGCGAAAACGCCATGATCCGCGTCCAAGGAGAAATACAATGCGTAAGTTCCTCGTGGTGCTGGATGACAGCACCGAATGCCTGAATGCGATGCGCTTTGCAGCGCTGCGTGCAAATCATACCGGCGGCGGTGTCGAGGTGCTTGCAGTGATTCCGCCGGATGAGTTCAACCACTGGATTGGCGTCGGCGACATCATGCGCGAAGAAGCCCGCGAACGCATTGAGGTACATTTCGAAGTCTTCGCCAAATGGATGCGCGACAAACAGGGTGTCGACCCCGAACTGGTGATCCGTGAGGGCGAACCCTCGGATGAGATCATCGCGCAGATTGCCGATGACCCCGACATCGGGGTTCTGGTGCTTGGTGCATCATCGGACAAGAAAAAAGGACCTGGGCCGCTGGTCACGCAGATGACCCGTTCGGCAGGGACGTTGCCGGTGCCGATCACAATCGTGCCTGGTGATCTCAGTAAAGAGCGGCTGGAGGCGATCACCTAAAGTGCCCCTCACTGGACCTGTCGGTCCAACCGGTTTAGAATGGTTCCAAGACTTGAAAAGGCGCGGCCCGATCCGCATATCTGCCCCAGACATCCAAAGGACGCTGCCCCATGTTTATCCAGACAGAATCTACACCAAACCCCGCGACCCTGAAATTCCTGCCAGGCCAATCGGTGCTTGAGGTTGGTACCGCTGATTTTCCAACGGCCGATACAGCGGGTGGTTCACCGCTGGCCCAGCGCTTGTTCGCGGTGGATGGCGTGACCGGTGTTTTCTTTGGCACCGACTTTGTGACCGTTACCAAAGCTGATCCAGTTGAATGGGATCATATCAAACCAGCCCTGCTGGGCGCCATAATGGAGCATTACCAATCCGGCCAGCCCGTGATGGGCGAAGATCACAAACCATCATCCGGCCACGCGGAACACACGGGCGATGACGGTGAAATTGTCGGTCAGATCAAAGAATTACTGGACAGCCGTGTGCGCCCTGCCGTCGCACAAGACGGGGGCGACATCACGTTCCATGGATTTGAACGCGGCGTTGTCTACCTGCATATGCAGGGCGCTTGCGCCGGATGCCCCTCGTCAACCTTGACGTTGAAAATGGGTATCGAAAACCTGCTGCGCCATTACATCCCCGAAGTGACCGAAGTGCGACCCGTCGCATAAGGCATCGGCATGTCCCATCCGACCGTTCTGGCTTTTGACACCTCAGCCGCGCATTGCGCGGCTGCTGTTTTTGCGCGGGACGCATTGCGGAAATCCGCCACTGAAAGCATGGCCAAGGGTCAGGCGGAACGCATTCTTGGCCTCTGTCAGGAGGTGCTTGCCGCTGTGTCCCTAACCGTTCACGATCTGACCGCCATCGGCGTCGGCGTCGGCCCCGGCAATTTTACAGGCATTCGCATATCCGTTTCCGCGGCACGTGGGCTGGCCCTTGGCCTTGGCATCCCTGCAATCCCTGTCTCTACTTTCGAAATGCTGCGCGATCCTGATGGGATTACGGCAGACGCCAGCGAATTGGTCGTGGTCGAAGCCCCGCGCGGGGCCGCCTATGTCCAGTCCTTCCAGCACGGCAGGCCCGCCGGATCGCCCGCGCTTATCGACCCAAGTGCGCCGCCCGAACACCTGCGCGGCGTGAACCTGAAGGTCACCGGGCATCATGCAGAAGAGGTCGCGCACCACCTGGGCGGCACGGCATATCCACGTGCAATCGACGATCCCGCAGGGCGGATTGCGCGGATCACCCAGTGGAAGCTTCAACAGGGCTTTGACATGGAAACCCGGCCTGCCCCGCTGTACATCCGCGCACCCGACGCGGCACCGGCACGCGACAAAGCGCCGAAAATCCTGTCGTGACACCTGCCGAACTGTCTGCCCTGCACCATGCTGCCTTCAAAACCGAACGCCCATGGTCGACCGCTGAATTCGAAACCTTGCTGGCCAGCCCCTATGTTACCGCCTTCACCGTCCCGCATGGTTTTGCGCTGTCGCGCACGGTGGCTGGCGAATCCGAATTACTGACCCTTGCGGTTGACCCCGCACATCAACGGCAAGGGTTGGGGCGCCATCTGGCGCAAACCTGGCTTGCCGCCATCTGCGATGCTGCCTCCGAGGCGTTTCTGGAAGTTGCGGAAGATAATATTGCCGCTCATGCGCTCTATCTGAGCCTTGGATTCGCAGAAGTGGCCCGTCGGCCGGCGTATTACGCCCGTAAAAATACGGCGTCGGCAGCTGCGATTGTCCTGCGCTGTGTCCTAACCTCGGGTGATTCCGACTGTTCATGAACAGAAATCGGTTGAGCCTCCCCCCCCGCTGCGCCCTAAATTGACTCTGATCGTCTGATCTTGGGCAAGAAGCCACTGCTGGCGCTGCCCCAACATTGAAAAACTGGGAGACATAACATGAGCCTTATGACCAAATTCATGGGTGCGGCTGCCGCAATGGCGCTGAGCGCCGGTGCCGCATTGGCCGAGCCTGCACTGATCTTTGATCTTGGCGGAAAGTTCGACAAATCCTTCAACGAAGCTGCTTTTGCCGGTGCACAGCGTTGGGCCGAGGAAACCGGCGGCACTTTCCGCGACATCGAGTTGCAGTCGGAAGCACAGCGCGAACAGGCCCTGCGCCGCTTTGCCGAAGCCGGTGCGAACCCGATCGTCATGACCGGCTTTGCTTTCGCGGATGCGCTGAGCCAGGTTGCCGCGGATTATCCCGACACCAAATTTGCGGTTGTCGACGTCAACTGGCTTGACCTGCCCAACGTGCGCGGCATCGGTTTTGCTGAACATGAAGGCTCCTACCTTGTTGGCATGATGGCGGCGCAAGCGTCGAAATCCGGTACTGTCAGCTTTATTGGTGGCATGGACATCCCGCTGATCCGCAAATTCGCCTGTGGCTATGCCCAAGGTGCTGTTGCAGCCAATGCCGACATCAAGGTGATCGCCAACATGACGGGCACAACCCCCGCGGCTTGGAATGACCCGGTAAAAGGCTCCGAGCTGACGAAAGCGCAGATTTCGCAGGGTTCCGACGTGGTGTTTGCCGCAGCGGGCGGCACCGGTGTTGGCGTTTTGCAAACTGCCGCAGACGAGGGCATCCTGTCTATCGGCGTGGACAGCAACCAGAACCACCTGCACCCGGGCAAGGTTCTGACATCCATGCTCAAGCGGGTAGACAACGCGGTCTATGACGCGATGAAGCAAGGCACCGAACTTGAGACCGGCAACTTCACCATGACACTTGCCAATGGTGGTGTCGGCTATGCGATGGATGAGCACAACAAAGACCTTGTCAGTGCCGACATGCAGGCAGCCGTCGATGCGGCCGCGGCCAAAATCGCGGACGGTTCTCTGGCTGTGCATGATTACAGCTCCGACGATACCTGCCCGGCGCTGAGCTTCTAAGTGACGGCTCAGACAACAACGGAGCGGCAGGCAACTGCCGCTTCCTCTGCCCCCGCGATCGAACTGAAAGGTATTTCCAAAGCCTTTGGTCCGGTACAGGCCAACAAAGACATCTCAATCCGCGTGATGCCCGGTACAATCCACGGGATCATTGGAGAAAACGGCGCCGGAAAATCGACGCTGATGTCGATCCTTTACGGGTTTTACAAAGCCGATAAGGGCGAGATATGGATCAACGGGTCCAAGACCGAAATCCCTGACAGCCAAGCGGCCATCGACGCAGGCATCGGGATGGTGTTCCAGCACTTCAAATTGGTTGAAAATTTCACGGTGCTTGAGAATATCATTCTAGGGGCCGAAGACGGACGGTTGCTGAAACCTTCGCTTGCAAAGGCGCGGCGGTCGCTGGTGGAGCTGGCCAATGACTACGGGTTGAACGTCGATCCAGACGCGCTGATTCAGGACATCGGCGTCGGCATGCAACAACGTGTCGAAATCCTCAAGGCGTTGTACCGGCAGGCCGACATTCTGATACTGGATGAACCCACCGGGGTGCTTACCCCCGCAGAGGCGGACCAGCTGTTTCGCATTCTCGACCGGCTGAAATCCGAAGGCAAAACGATCATACTGATCACCCACAAGCTGCGCGAGATCATGGAAACCACAGATACGGTTTCCGTCATGCGGCGGGGAGAAATGACCGCAACGGTCAAAACCGCCGAGACCTCTCCGGCAGAGCTGGCCGAATTGATGGTAGGACGTAAGGTCTTGTTACGGGTGGATAAAAAGCCATCAACACCGGGCGACGTGGTGCTGGATGTCAAAGGGCTGAAGGTTGTCGATGACAAAGGCGTCGAACGGCTGCGCGGGATTGACCTGCAGGTCCGTGCCGGTGAGGTCCTGGGCATCGCGGGGGTCGCGGGCAACGGCCAGTCCGAACTGCTTGAGGTGCTAGGCGGCTATGCGGACGGCACCGGCGAAGTACGCCTGAACGGTGTGGCGCTCGACTTGACAGGGCGCTTGTCCGACGGGCAATCACGGCGTTCCAGTGGGATCGCGCATGTGCCCGAAGACCGGCAGCGCGAGGGGCTGATCATGGAGTATCAGGCCTGGGAAAACACCGCCTTTGGTTATCACCACAACCCCGAATACCGCTCTGGGCTGCTGATGAACAATACCGCCATCCGCGAGGACACGGCCAAAAAGATGGAACGCTTTGACGTACGTCCGCCGAACCCCAAACTGGCGGCCAAAAACTTTTCTGGCGGCAACCAGCAGAAAATCGTGCTGGCCCGAGAGATTGAACGAAACCCTGATCTGTTGCTGATCGGCCAACCGACACGTGGCGTCGACATCGGCGCGATCGAATTTATCCACCAACAAATCATCGCCCTGCGCGATCAGGGCAAGGCGATCCTGCTGGTTTCGGTCGAATTGGAAGAAATCCTTGCGCTGAGTGACCGGATTGCCGTGATGTTTGATGGACGGGTGATGGGCGAGCGCCTGCCCGATCAAACGGATGAGAAAGAGCTGGGCCTGCTGATGGCCGGCATCACCGATACGGATGCGGCGACGGCCGCCAAGGGGACATAGCATGGACGTGATGCCAAAATGGGCCGAAGTTGTTCTTGTGCCGCTGATTTCTCTTCTGCTTGCCGGCATCATCTCGGCTATGGTTGTGCTGGCCATCGGTGAAGACCCGGTTGCCGCCGCCAAACTGATGGTCACTGGCGCGCTCGGCTCAACCTATGGCTGGGGTTATACCCTGTATTACGCGACGAACTTTATGTTTACGGGGCTGGCTGTTGCCATCGCCTTTCATGCACGGCTGTTCAACATTGGCGGTGAAGGTCAGGCGATGCTGGGCGGCCTGGGGGTTGCGCTGGCCTGTCTTTATATCCCGTGGCCGCATTGGTCGCTGGCGCTGATTGGCGCTGCGGTGATGGCTGGGCTGTTCGGTGCCGTCTGGGCGGCCATCCCCGCGTGGTTGCAGGCCAAACGCGGCAGTCACATTGTGATCACGACAATCATGTTCAACTTTATTGCCGCTGCTTTGCTGAATTATACGTTGGTTAATATGCTGCGCCCCAAAGGCAGCATGGATCCGGCAACAGAACGGTTTCCCGATGCCACCAACTTGCCGACCTTGCACGATCTATTGGCCCCGTTGGGTATCGAATTTTCCAAGGCCGCCCCTGCAAATGTATCGCTTCTGGTCGCGGTAGCTGCCTGTTTCGGCCTTTGGGTGCTGATCTGGCGCACACGGTTGGGTTATGAGATCCGTGCCTATGGCCATTCTGAATCTGCCGCAAAATACGCAGGTATTTCACCGGTGAAAATCACCATGGTTGCGATGGTTATATCAGGGGCATTGGCCGGTTTGATGGCCACGAATAACGTCATGGGCGAAGCAG
The DNA here is from genome assembly GCA_049794055.1 of Sulfitobacter sp. Taxonomy (GTDB): domain Bacteria; phylum Pseudomonadota; class Alphaproteobacteria; order Rhodobacterales; family Rhodobacteraceae; genus Sulfitobacter. Next base: position 107,087 of record JBARCL010000038.1, on the reverse strand, counting down.
AGCGGCTGGTGTTGAACTCTACCGAAGGCGCCGGATTTATCGGCATCGCGGTTGCACTGATGGGCCGTTCGCACCCTTTGGGCGTTTTCATTGCAGCGATCCTTTTCGGTTTCCTGTACCAAGGCGGTGCGGAGCTGGCCTTGTGGACCTCGATTCCACGTGAATTGATCGTGGTTATTCAGGCGTTGGTGATTCTGTTCACCGGTGCGCTGGACAACATGGTACGCATGCCGCTTGAAAAACTGTTCCTTGCCCTGCGTCGTGCGCGGACGGCCAAAACGGGGGGGGCGGAGTGATGGATTATCTCACGCTCATCCAGCTACTTGATTCGACCGTGCGCCTGGCCACACCGTTGCTGCTGGCCTGTCTTGCCGGCTTGTTCAGCGAACGTGCGGGCATTTTTGACATCGGGCTTGAGGGCAAGATGCTGGCAGCGGCGTTTTTCTCTGCTGCCGTTGCTTCGCTTACCGGCAATGTCTGGATCGGCCTTATGGCGGGGATCGGCGCTTCGCTTGCGCTTGCGGCTCTGCATGGCGTCGCCTCGATCACCTTTCGGGGTAACCAGCTGATCTCGGGAGTTGCGATCAATTTTCTAGCGGCGGGCATGACCGTGCTGATAGCGCAAGACTGGTTCCAGCAAGGCGGGCGTACCCCGTCATTGGTCGGCGGCGCGCGATTCGAGGGGATCACCCTGCCGGGTGCAGATGCCATCGCAGATGTCCCCGTGATCGGACCGCTTTATGCGGAGCTGATTTCAGGACATTCAATACTTGTCTATATGGCCTTTGCCGCTGTGCCGCTTACATGGTGGCTGCTTTATCGCACACGCTTTGGCCTGCGCCTGCGGGCCGTGGGCGAGAACCCTGCATCGGTCGATACGGCAGGCATTTCCGTGGTCGGATTACGCTATGCGGCGGTTGCGATTTGTGGCGTGCTTTGCGGCATTGCAGGCGCTTACCTCAGCACTGCCTTACAAGCTGGATTTGTAAAAGACATGTCGGCGGGGCGCGGATTTATCGCACTTGCCGCGCTTATCTTTGCCAAATGGCGCCCTTGGTATGCGCTTTGGGCGACACTTTTGTTTGGTCTGTTCGGTGCGCTTGAAACCCGACCGGATGTGATCGAAGCCGTCATCGGCATGAAGGTTCAAGGCCAATTGCTGGGGGCTTTGCCCTATATAATGACCGTGGTTATCCTGGCCGGTTTTGTCGGCAAGGCGATCCCGCCAAGAGCGGGCGGCGAACCATATGTGAAAGAACGATAGGCTGGCCTGATAAGGCCAGTTTGCCCCACCCGTTGGTCCTTTGTGCTCACAAGCCCGCAGGACCGTTGATTTGGCTCCACCATCGCGCTAAGGGACCTCATGCAAATCTATCTTCCAATCGCCGAAGTATCGGTCAACGCCTTCCTCCTGCTGGGGCTTGGCGGGCTGGTGGGCGTTCTTTCGGGAATGTTCGGTGTCGGTGGCGGCTTTCTGATGACGCCCCTCTTGTTCTTTATCGGCATCCCGCCTGCGGTGGCTGTCGCCACAGAAGCCAACCAGATTGTCGCATCCTCCTTTTCAGGCGTACTGGCGCATTTCAAGCGCAGAACGGTGGATCTCAGGATGGGCACCGTGTTGCTGATCGGTGGTTTGATCGGTGCTGCACTAGGTGTCGTAGTCTTTAACTACCTGAAAGCGCAGGGACAGGTCGATCTGCTGGTCAAGCTTTGTTACGTCGTGTTTCTGGGCATTATCGGCGGGCTGATGTTTCTGGAATCGCTGAATGCGATCCGCAATACAAAAAAAGGCAAAGCCCCCCCGCGCAAAAAACACAACTGGATTCACGGGTTGCCCTTTAAGGTGCGCTTTCGGGTATCCGGGCTTTATATTTCGGTAATCCCACCGCTGGTCGTGGGCGTTGCTGTGGGCATCCTCGCCGCGATCATGGGTGTCGGCGGCGGCTTTATCATGGTGCCGGCCATGATCTATCTGCTGGGCATGCCGACCAAAGTAGTCGTCGGCACCTCCCTGTTCCAGATCATTTTCGTGACCGCGTTTACGACCATGCTGCATGCCACAACCAACTATACCGTTGATATCGTGCTTGCCGTTCTTCTTTTGGTTGGTGGCGTGATCGGGGCCCAGATCGGGGCGCGTATCGGCGTTAAAATGAAGGCGGAACAGCTACGGATCCTGTTGGCGATGATGGTGCTGGGCGTCTGTGGCAAGCTTGCGATGGATCTGTTGCTGCAACCTTCCGAGCTTTATTCGCTTGGCGCGGCGGGCGGTCACTGATGCGTGCCTTCCTGTTTGCCTTTGCCCTGCTCCTTGCCCAGCCCACATGGGCCGAAGAAATCGTGCTGGGCCTTAGCAGCGATCAGGTGTCGATCAACACCAACTTTGACGGTTCCGAAATTTTGATCTTTGGCGCTGTCAAACGTGACAAGCCCGCGCCGGATGAACCCCGTCTACAGGTCATTGTCACCGTCGCAGGCCCTTCCGAACCGGTCACAGTACGGCGAAAGGAAAAACGTTTTGGCATCTGGGTCAATGTGGACGCGGTCGAGGTGGATCACGCGCCCAGTTTCTATGCCATCTCTACCAGCACCGTTCTGGGCCTGTCGTTAAGCGAAACCGAGGACCAGCGCCACAGTGTCTCCATCCCACGCGCCATCCGTTCCGTGGGTGCCCCGATGAACATCACCGACAGCGAGAACTTTTCAGAAGCGCTGATCCGCATCAAATCAGCCTCGAACCAGTACCAATTGAACGAAGGCACGATCAGTGTTGACGAACAAACGCTATTTCGCACCGCGATCGAATTGCCTGCGGCCTTGACCGAGGGCGATTATAAAACACGTATCTTCCTGACACGTGGCGGTAATGTGGTTGCAAAATACGAAACCAGTATCTTTGTGCGCAAGGTCGGGATGGAACGCTGGTTGTTCCGTCTGTCGCGCGAGAACGCGTTTATCTACGGCCTGATGTCGCTGGCAATTGCCATAGCGGCCGGTTGGGGCGCTTCTGCGGTGTTTTCCGCGTTCCGCCGCTGATCCCTTATTCCTGCCTTAGATATTGCGCCGCACCGTCTAAAGAAACGGCTCCGGCTCGGGTGCATCCAGCGTTAAAGGCGCCGCGGGCACCGCCTTCAGATCATCAACCACCAAGGGGCCGCTTGGCTTGGACAGCCGATTGCGCACGACCCATATGAGCCGTTCCTGTGCGCGGGTGATGGCGACATAGGCCAACCGCTTCCACAATGGCTGCCCCGCTTCCATCCGGCCCATACGCGCCGCGGCATAAAGGTCTGGCGCAAAGACCTGCACCGTCTCCCATTGGCTGCCCTGCGCCTTGTGGATGGTCACAGCGGCACCATGCAGAAAGGTCGCCCCCATACGTGCGGCAAAGGGGATAAACGGTTCTTCCTCGTCCGGCTTTTCGATCTTCACAATCGAGGCTGCACTGACCTGCGGGTCTTCGGCCCCCATCACATGCAAACGGCTGAAGCCCGGCTTGCGGCCATCACCAAGCCAGATCACCTGTGCCCCCTTGATCAGCCCCCGCGCCTCAAGGTCCAGCCGTTTCTTGCGGTGTTTCAACGGCAGTTCGATACCATCGCAAATCAGCGGTTCACCGGCCAGCAACGCGTCGTCGGGCGCACCATGGACCGAACGGAATGCATTAATCAGGCGGATGCGGGTGGCATTGCGCCAGACCAGCACGGGGGAGCGTGCCATCAAATCAACCTCGACCCGCTGGCCCCAGATCACACGATCGTCTTTCTTGGAGGCGTCTTCGATCATCCGCTCGAATTGCTCAAATCCCAGATCCGGGTCAGCCAGCGCATGGGCCAGATCAAGGATCGGATTTCCGGCGTCCTGACGGAAGATCCGGTTCAGGTTCATCACACGTTTTTCGGGGAGTTTCTCAAACACCATGGTGCCGGATTGATTGACGGGCGCCAGCTGTGCCGGGTCACCAAACAGCAGCAGCGTGGGGAAAATCTCTTTGAGGTCTTCAAACTGTTTATCGTCCAGCATTGAGGATTCATCGACAAAGCCGATGTCCAAAGGCTCTTCGCGCCGTTTCCAGCCGGTAATAAAATCAGAGCCGCGCAGACCGGCGGCGGCCAACGCGCCGGGTATGGATTTGTTATTGGCGTAGAATGCGGCGGCACGGTCCAGCGAAATTTCGGTCAGACCCTCAATCTCGGGACGTTCGCCATTGCCCGCCAGCCATTCGGCGATACGTTCATATTCAGGGTCGTAGACCGGCGTGTAAAGAATGCGGTGGATGGTCGTTGCCGGCACGCCGCGCAGACGCAACACACTGGCCGCCTTGTTCGTCGGTGCAAGGATCGCGAGCGAACGTTTGTCCTTGCGCTTGCGGCTTTCGTAATCGCCCGAGATCACTTCGACACCGGCTGCCTCCAATGCTTTGTAAAGCTCGGCCAGCAGCAGGGTCTTGCCCGAACCCGCCTTGCCGGTTACTGCCATGACCTGATCAGCCCCGCCAGCGGGCGGCATCAACAAATTATCATCCAGATCAATGCCCGCGCTGCGCAGCATCTCGGCCACGGCATCAAAAGCGGCCGCCTGATCGTCAGAATAGGTAAGTGCAGATGTCATGTGCCCTGTCTACGCAAGGCTGACAGGCGGGACCAGCAGGATTGCGCAGTTTCAGGCGGTTTTTGCCCAGGGCTGGCTGCGTCGAGTGCCCATGGCCTGATCAAACCAGAACCGCGACTGTTCAGGCGTGATGCCTGCGCGCGCGCTGATCAACGCTTGGGCCTGTTCCGAAAAATCCCATAGCCCGACCGATATTTGCGCATGCCCCTCGCCTTCGCTGCCCAATACTTTGGGGGAGGATCCGATCATCCGGTATATCCGCACCATCCTTGCGTCGAAAACCCCGACAAAATGTTTCACACCAAACCCTTGCATGATCTCCGCGCCACCAAGCATCAAGGCGGCAGCAACATGCCCCCCTACCCCGCGCTTGAGGCAAAAACGGGTACATTCCCAGATCAGCGGGCTGGTGATCGGCCCCTCGATCAGATGACCGAAGTGATCATTCACCATCACCGGACCCGTGGTAGGCAAAAAACCGCATCGAGCCCCCGTGACTGCCGTCTTGCTGCTCCCAGATCACATAGAGCGGGTTTTGCGCATCGTACCCGTCACGCTCTTCTCCTTGGGCGTCTACCTTGACCGCCCAGCCCAACCGCTCTTTGAACTGATCGGTGCGGTCCAGAAACATCGATTTGGCGAGACGGGGATGGCGGTGTAATTGGTCGGCATAAAGGTAGCGCAGCATAGGGCTCTCCGGTCGGTCTAGAACATTACCAAAGAGGTATCGCGACGGATATTAACGGCGCCTGAACGGCCCGGATGCCTGAATCGCCAATCGCGCAACGGCGTCACACAACGATCAACCCCCTGCTGAGCGCGCGCGCAACGGCATGTGTCGTGTTCAAGGCACCCAACTTGAACCGTGCGCTTTCGATATAGACGCGCAAAGTATGTTCCGAAATCGACAGCGAATTGGCGACCTGCGCACGGTTGTGCCCGATGGCCAGCAGCGTCATCGCGTCCACCTCACGCGGGCTTAGCGCAGGGGCCAGTTCGGGATTGCGCCCAGGTTCCAGTTCCATCGCTTTTTCATTCAGGAAATGGGCGATCAGGATCAATTCACGCCGGTGCTTTTTCGTAAAGGTTGCCCAAGTGTCATCGTCGCAACAGTGATTGACCGTAAACAGGGCGAATTGTCCGTTCGGCCCGCGCACCGGAATGGAATATCCCTGATTGCCCAGACCGTATTCGATCGCTTCAAGTTGAAAGGCGCGCACAGCCTTAGAGGACCAATCCAGTTGCTTCCAGTCTACGGGGTGGAACCGTTGGAAACATCCAAGGACGACGGGGTCGATCCGGAGGTAGTTCTGATCTTTGTACCGGTGCTGCCACTCAAGGGAGTAGGTCCCGCATCCGTATTGATCACCTGCGGAATCAACCCAGTGGTATACGACGTGATCAACTTCTAGGTTTTTCTGCAATGCCTCCGTCGCGTCCTGAAGGCCCGCCAGCGCGTCAGCTTGCTCCAAACTCTCCAGTATGAACTCCAGTTGCAGTGTCTTGCCCATGCGTGCGCGCTTGCGTCCTTTCTTCAAGCGACGCGATCTCGGCTAAGGCAACGAGTGCAGTGTCATCCAGTTGTTCCGCCAAGGCGGGTAAATCAACCGACAGCGCAAAAGTTTTCAAATCAGCCAGAACGTCTAAAATCCAGTCACTTTGCATAGGTAGACTCGCCTTTTAATGGTTAACAATACATTAACGCAACCATAACATGTATTCTCTTTTTAAGGAAATTCACTGGTTTCCACTCCCCAGATATGGCGAGGACACGGTTTCCAAGTCCTTGTTCCTTTTAGACTTGGCCCCTGAACGTAAAAAACCCGCGAGCCACTGGGGTGATTCGCGGGTCAGTGTTTCCATACCGGAAACAATCAAATGTTAATCACGGGCATCCAACGCATCTTCCAATGTGCGCAAACCAGTCTTGGGCGCTTGCACCAGCACCGACATGTTGCCGGGCTTGTGTTCGTTGCGCATCATCTTCATGTGCGCTTCGGGCAGGTCGTTCCAAGCGAACACTTCGGACATGCAAGGGTCAAGGCGGCGCTCCAGCATCAGCTTGTTGGCCGATGACGCCTGTTTGAGGTGTGCAAAATGGCTGCCCTGCAGACGCTTCTGGTGCATCCACATATAGCGCACATCGAAGGTCAGGTTAAAACCGGACGTCCCGGCGCAGATCACAACCATGCCGCCCTTTTTCACCACAAATGTGGAGACAGGAAAGGTCGCTTCGCCGGGGTGTTCAAACACCATGTCAACGTTCACACCCTTGCCGGTGATGTCCCAGATGGCCTTGCCGAACTTGCGGGTCTCTGCGAACCATGTGGCATATTCCTCACTGCCCACCTTGGGCAACTGGCCCCAGCAGTTAAAGTCTTTGCGGTTCAGGACGCCTTTGGCCCCCAGATCCATCACAAAATCGCGTTTACTTTCGTCAGAGATCACCCCGATGGCATTGGCACCCGCTGTATTGATCAACTGGATCGCATAAGAGCCAAGACCGCCAGACGCGCCCCAGACCAATACGTTCTGTCCCGGCTTCAGGTCATGTGGCTCATGGCCAAACAGCATCCGGTAGGCCGTCGCGAGCGTCAGCGTGTAACAGGCGCTTTCTTCCCATGTCAGGTGTTTGGGCCGGGGCATCAATTGCTGGCTTTGCACGCGGGTAAACTGGCTGAACGAACCGTCCGGCGTTTCATACCCCCAAATCCGCTGTGTGGGGGAATACATCGGGTCGCCGCCGTTACATTCCTCATCATCGCCGTCGTCCTGATTGCAGTGAATGACCACCTCATCACCGACCTTCCAGCGCTTTACCTTATCCCCGACGGCCCAAACGATACCGGAGGCATCAGAACCCGCGATGTGATAGGGCTGTTTGTGGCCGTCAAACGGGCTGATAGGTTGACCAAGGGCCGCCCAGACGCCGTTATAGTTCACGCCTGCCGCCATCACGAGCACCAGCACGTCCTGGCTGTCCAGCGCAGGCACGTCCACCACTTCTTCCATCATCGCCTTGTCAGGTTCACCGTGACGTTCGCGCCGGATAGCCCATGCATACATCTGCTTGGGCACATAGCCCATCGGGGGCATTTCGCCCAACGCGTAGAGGTCCTTTTCAGGTGCGTCATATTGCGCGACGTTTGAATCGAGTGCCATGGGCGGCCTCCTGTGGGTATATCATCTAAATTGCCGCGATGCAGAATCGCGCTTGTGTCTGTTTGGAATATGAGTCGCCGCGTAATAATGCAACACCAGAAGCGCTATTTTTGTAATTTTATGACCCCGCAGGTGCAGAAAATTACTTTGCTATCGCAGCATCGTCACTGAAGTAATGCGCAATCGAGTTGGCATAAAAGGTCAGGACTGCCTGCTTACCCTCTGTCACATGCCAGGCATCGCCGTGTCGCATGATCAGTCCGCGGTTAACCAGCCCCTCTATTGCCCTCGAAATTTCGACTGTACGGCCTTTTGCGCCCACCACGCGGTTTTCCTCTGGCACGGCCTCGAATAGCGCGGCTGCCCGGCTGCGCAGCGCGGTATCCTCGATCCCGTTTTGTCCCAACAGTACATGACAAACCGCAGGTACGGCGAGGATTGGCATGACCGCAGCAATACGGGCCATCAATTCTTCGGACAGAGTTTCGACCCGCGGTTCCGGCCCTGCTGCGCGTAGCGACAGCGGTGTGCCCAGTGCGACAGCCGCAGTACCAAACCGCGTCTCCTGAAAGGTAAACCGCTGCCAAAGCTTGCGCAGGATAAAGCCAACGACAACTGATATTCGTGCGCCAAACCGCCGGTCCCCCCTTTCATGGGCCGCAATCAATACGATGTCTTCTAGCACGCGATCATAGTTGATCGCCACCGGTACAAAGACCACATCGCGTGCCCCTTCGGGATCAAACCGGTCGACCAGATAAGACATCAACCCCATCTTGGGCGGCTGCAACTTACCTGTCAGACTGAGGCCGCCTTCGGGGTAGAAGGCCTGATTGACACCGCCTGCGGTGGCCATCTGCACATAACGTGCCAGAACTTTACGATAAAGCGCCCCACGTGAACGGCGGCGGATAAAATAGGCCCCCAATGATTTGATCAACCAGCTAAGCGGCCAAACCCGCGCCCATTCTCCCACCGCATAAGACAGGGCAGAATCGCGTGCGGCCAAATAGGTGACCAGAACATAATCCATGTTGCTGCGGTGGTTCATTACAAACACCACGGTGGCTTCTTTGGGAATGCCGTTGAAAATGCGATCGTTCGCCTCGGACCTTTCGATCCGGTATACAAAGTTTGCGAGGGTCCGTGCCAGCCGGATGGCAAAGCTGAAATAGGCAAAGGCGGAAAAGCTGGGCACGATTTCGCGCGCATAAATCCGCGCTTTTTCAAAGGCCACGTTTTCTGGCACACCGTTTTCCCGCGCGTAATTAACAATCTCGCGGGTGACTTCGGGGTCATAGATCAACCGCTGGATCATGTCATAGCGCCGCGCCAGTTTGAACGGTTCAATCGGCCGCTTCAACCGGGTGTTCAGCCGTTTGACCGCCTTTTCCAACCGTCGTCGAAAGAACCAGCGCACCGAAGGCAACAGGAAATGACTGAGCGCAGTGACCGCTGCGAAGAGCATGATCAGCACAAAGAGCCACAGGGGAAGTTGCACGGTCTGTGTCATGGGCGCACCCTTGCAGTGTCCGGGGGTAAGAACAATATATGAAGTAACGGACGAGGGGTGCAGGGCATGGATTTCACGATCACCAAAGGATTTCGACAATACGAACGGGGCCACATTGCCGAGCTATACTGGGAGGCATTTGCCCCGAAGCTGAAACATGTGCTGGGGCCACCTACCAAAGCGGTATCCTTCATCGCCGCGCACCTTGATCCGGACTTTGCGTTGATTGGCCGTGGACCGGATGACGGCATTCTTGGGGTCGCCGGTTTCAAAACCCAGCAAGGTGCCCTGATCGGCGGCACCTTGCGCGACGTCGCTGAAACCTATGGCTGGCTGGCGGCCTGCTGGCGTGGTCCAGTTCTTGCAATGCTCGAACGGGACCTGATCAAGGACGTTCTGTTGATGGACGGCATATGCGTGTCAGCGCAGGCCCGTGGCCTGGGTCTGGGTACGGCGCTGCTGGATGCGATCAAGCAAGAGGCTGCGGCAAAAGGACTGTCTTCGGTACGCCTTGATGTGATCAACACGAATCCACGTGCCCGCGCACTTTACCAGCGCGAAGGATTCACCGAAATCGGTCAGGAAAGCCTTGGACCGCTCAAGTATCTGTTCGGCTTCGAAAGCAGCACCAAAATGCTATGTCCCATCGTGACGAAGCTTTGACATTGCCTGCGGATCGTCCATGGCGCGCCAATTATCCAATTGGTGACACGGCACGGCGGCACCGTAACCACTATCCCATAAACAAGCGCAGCAGGTCTTGTGCTGCCCCCTTGTTTTGATGCCCGCAGCCGATGCAATTCCGGTAGCAGGTCAGTTTCAACTGAATAGTTCGCTCAGGCTTGCCTTGCGTCACCTTCCATCGCACAATGCCGCAACGCAGCGAATTGACATGGGCATAAAATGTCGCTTACACAGCAATTCACGCAAGATTATTGCCCAGCAAACTTAAGGAGCCCCCGTGTCCGAGCAAACCAAAGACCGTCCATGGCTGATACGCACCTACGCGGGGCATTCCACTGCGGAGGCGTCCAATGCGCTTTACCGTTCCAATCTGGCCAAGGGACAGACGGGCCTGTCGGTCGCATTCGATCTGCCGACCCAAACCGGATATGACAGCGACCACATCCTGTCGCGCGGCGAAGTGGGCAAGGTCGGCGTGCCGGTCAGCCATTTGGGTGATATGCGGATGCTGTTCCGCGACATTCCGCTTGAGCAGATGAATACCTCGATGACGATCAATGCCACCGCCCCGTGGCTGCTTGCCCTCTATATCGCAGTGGCGGAAGAACAAGGCGCGGATATCGCCGCTTTGAACGGCACCGTGCAAAACGATCTTATCAAGGAATACCTGTCGCGCGGCACCTATATTTGCCCGCCTGCCCCCTCGCTCAAAATGATCGCGGACGTGGCTGAATATTGTTACACGCATGTTCCGAAATGGAACCCGATGAACGTCTGTTCCTATCACCTGCAAGAGGCCGGTGCGACACCCGAACAGGAATTGGCATTCGCCTTGGCCACCGCCACTGCTGTTCTTGATCAATTGCGCCCGCGCGTCGCTGAAGAAGATTTCCCTGCCTTGGTGGGGCGCATTTCATTTTTCGTCAACGCAGGCATCCGTTTCGTCACCGAGATGTGCAAGATGCGAGCATTTGTTGATCTGTGGGACGAGATATGTCTGGAGCGGTACGGCGTGCAAGACGGAAAATACCGCCGCTTCCGCTATGGTGTGCAGGTCAATTCACTTGGCCTTACAGAACAGCAGCCCGAAAATAACGTCTACCGCATTCTGATCGAAATGCTGGCCGTGACCCTATCGAAAAAAGCCCGCGCCCGCGCTGTGCAATTGCCCGCATGGAACGAGGCCCTTGGCCTGCCACGCCCATGGGACCAGCAATGGTCAATGCGGATGCAACAAATCCTCGCTTATGAAACCGACCTGCTTGAATTCGACGACCTTTTCGAAGGCAATCCTGCCGTCGACAAAAAGGTCGAGGAATTGAAAACCGGTGCGCGTGCGGAATTGGCGCTCTTGGACGGGATGGGCGGCGCAATTGACGCGATCGACTATATGAAAAACCGTCTGGTCGAAAGCAATTCCGAACGGTTGAGCCGGATCGAAGCAGGCGAAACAGTCGTTGTCGGCGTAAACAAATGGCAGCAGGGCGAACCCTCCCCGCTGATGACCGGTGACGGCGGTATCATGGTTGTGGATCCCGCCGTTGAAGCGGAACAAATTGGCCGCCTGAATGCATGGCGGGCCGAGCGCAATGAAGGCGAGGTCAATGCCGCTTTGGCGGACCTGCGTGCCGCCGCCGCTGAAGGGCGCAATGTGATGCCCGCCTCTGTCGCTGCGGCAAAGGCCGGCGTAACCACGGGCGAATGGGCTGCACAAATGCGCGCCGTGCATGGTGAATACCGCGGGCCCACCGGTGTTGCGAAGGGCCAGTCAAACAAGACCGAAGGGTTGGATGATTTGCGTGCCGCGGTGGATGCGGTCAGCGACAAACTGGGACGTCGTTTGAAATTCCTTGTCGGCAAACCGGGCCTCGACGGCCATTCGAATGGGGCCGAGCAGATCGCCGTACGTGCCCGCGATTGCGGCATGGACATCGCCTATGAAGGCATCCGCCTGACACCTTCCGAGATTGTCAAAGCGGCCAGGGATGGCGATGCCCATGTTGTCGGTCTTTCGATTTTATCAGGGTCGCATATTCCACTGGTCGAAGATCTGATTGCGCAAATGCAAAACGCTGGTCTGGGACATATTCCCGTGATTGTGGGCGGTATTATTCCTGACGATGATGCAGCGCGTCTTAAATCAATGGGCGTCGCGCGCGTCTATACACCAAAGGACTTTGAATTGAATACGATCATGCAGGACATCGTGACCTTGGTTGACCCTGCGGCAGCTGCCGTGGAATAGGTCTGACACAAAACACCTCTTTTATTCGGTCATCATTTGGTTAATTCCTTTTGATGTAAGGTACTGTAAAAAGGAGGTATTCCCATGCAATTCGATCTAAAGTCAATGACACGCAAGGAGCTGGAAAAACATCTTAAGGATGTAGAAAAAGCACTGGAGACGGCAAAAGCGCGTGATCATCGCGAAGCGAGAAAAGCCGCCGAAAAGGCAGCTGCCGAATTTGGTTTTTCCCTTGATCAATTGGCGCCCGACACCGCACAGCCACGCAAGGCGGCGAAAAGCAAGATTAAGAAAACAAAGGTGAAATCGAAACCGATATACGCCAATCCTGCGGATCGCAGCCAAACGTGGACCGGTAAGGGGCGTCAGCCAAATTGGTATCGCGAAGCCGTCGCAAGCGGCACTTCTTCGGATGCTTTGAAAATCTAAGCCAATTCGCTTTCTAATTGAAACCTCACCGGTGGTTGTCGTCGGTGGGATTTCAAAAGGAATTGTTTTCGCCAACACTGATTCGAATAGACATCCGTCCTTTCGAATGCGGCACCTACCCTATGCGCGTATCGCCGAAACGCTGCGCACGCTTTACGGGTTGACCGGTATTTACTATTGCTCCTGCGGTCAGCAAATGCACTTACTTGATAAACAAAACAGGAGCTTTCAATGACCGTCCATATCGGCGCCGCCCCCGGGGAAATTGCACAAACCGTTCTTATGCCCGGCGATCCCTATCGCGCCAAATGGGCTGCCGAAACATTTCTGAAAGACGCCAAACTGGTCAATGAAGTGCGCGGTATGTTGGGTTTTACTGGCACCTGGAACGGCAATCCGGTGACCATACAAGGTTCAGGCATGGGCATGCCATCTCTGTCGATTTACGCTAATGAATTGATCAGCAGTTATGACGTGCAAACGCTAATTCGCATCGGGTCTTGTGGCGGGATGCAACCGCATGTCGGTATTCGCGATGTTATTATCGCGATGACGGCCAGCACAATTACGTCTCCGTCTTCCGGCATCTTCCGCGAGTTGAATTACGCCCCCACTGCGGATTGGTCCCTGCTGCGCGCCGCCGTTATTGCCGCCGAAGCGCGGGGCACAACCACCCATGTCGGCGGTATTTATTCATCCGATGTGTTTTACGCCGAACGTCCTGATTTGGATGAACAGATGATGCGCCATGGCATTCTGGGGGTCGAGATGGAAGCGGCAGAACTTTATACGCTCGCCGCCCGCCATGGCCGCCGCGCATTGGCTGTGCTGACCGTCTCGGACCATTTGCAAACCGGAGAGGCACTGCCCTCAGAAGATCGTGAAAAGACTTTTGGCGATATGGTCGAAATCGCTTTAGAGGCTGCTTTTGCCTAAATGCTAAAGTCCGTGCGTGCGATCATACCCATTCACCTGATTGTCCGCGCGGGCCTTTAGTACATTCATTTCCGGGGCGAACACTTCGACCAGCAGCGGGTAACAAATCGCGGCGTCTGACGAATGCTCGGAGGAACAATCCCCTCCCGGGCAGGCGCTAAGTGCGCCCAGCACGTCAACCTCTGCGAAAAACTCGAGATAGTCACCGGGGCGCACGGGGCTGGCCTTCATAAAATACTGGCCGGTGTCGTAGGTAAATCCGGTACACATAAAGACGTTTAACACGTCATGCACATGCGGCTCTGCCTCTGCTAAAGGCACATCCAGATATGTCGCCAGCGCGCGGGTAAGATTTGAGTGACAGCAATGGTGATATTGCCCGCCTTTCAGCAAATGATGTGTGTAAGGATCACAACGTGTGCCAATCACATCATGCACCGAGCCGCCAAATGCGTCGATGCCATACCAACCCAGCGTGTCATAGGTAATTGTCGCCAAAGGGCGCAAATGCGGAAAACTGGACCACATTTGCTGGCCGGTGGTGATATGGGTGCCGTGCAACGCCCGCGTTTTTCCAGAATAGAAACGTTCGCTTAGGTCATTGGCATTCCACAGGTTCAAATCACCCACCTGCGATCCCTCAACCGAAGAAATCCGGAAGAAATGCCCCGCAGGCACTGTGAATGTGCACGCATCACGGGGGGGCACCCGCACCTCGTCCGTTTTACGCAAATCGGTGCGGGCTTGTGCATAGAGCGCCATGTCAGGCTGCGGCAATGTCTCGACCGGATAACAGATCACCGGCTTCACCGCGCGGCGTGTCTCGGCGTCTGTTGGTGTGTTCACTGTCATGCGTTTTTCCCCGCGACACGGCCTGAAAACAGGCACCCCCCTAAAAAAGTACCCTCAAGCGCGTTGTAGCCGTGATACCCGCCCCCGCCGAACCCGCATACCTCGCCGGCCGCATAAAGCCCCTGCAACACGGCACCATCGGGGGTCAGAACACGCCCCTCGATATCTGTATGCAAACCGCCCAGCGACTTGCGCGTCAGGATGTTCAGCCGCACCGCTATCAGAGGGCCATTCTCGCCCGCGAGGATCGCATGCGGCTTGGCGGTGCGGATCAGTTTATCACCACGATAAGCACGCGCGCCGCGAATGGCTGTGATCTGGGCGTCTTTGCTGAACGGGTTGGTCAACTGGGCGTCACGGCTGGTGATCTGTTGCCGCAGGCTTTCCAGAGCAAGCGGTTGATCCGGTGTCAGCCTGTTCATCCCCGCAACCAGAGTTTCCAGATTATCCGCGACGATAAAGTCAGCGCCTTTATTCTTGAACGCCTCCACCGCAGGGGTCGCCCCTGCGCCAACCCGCGCCTTCAACACGTCCATCCAGCCGCCCTCGGTCAGATCAGGGTTCTGCTCTGAACCCGACAGCGCAAATTCCTTTTCGATGATCTTTTGCGTCAGGATGAACCAACTATGCTCGCCCGCTTGCAAAATACGCTTGAGCGTCCCCAAGGTGTCAAAACCGGGCAGAAACGGTGCTTCCATGCGCACGCCTTTGGCATCAAACCACAAAGAGGACGGCCCCGGCAGAATACGGATTCCATGGTTCGGCCAGATCGGGTTCCAGTTCTGCACACCTTCGCAATAATGCCACATGCGATCTTCGTTGATCAGCCCTGCCCCCGCCTGTCGGGCAATGTCGTGCATCTTGCCGTCCACATAATCAGGCACACCGGCCACCATCACTTTGGGCGGTTTACCAAGCCGTGCTTCCGGCCAGTGTTTGCGTACAAGGGCATGATCGCCGCCAATACCACCCGTCGTCAGGATCACCGCATCCGCGTGGTGTTCAAAGCTGCCTGTCACCTCACGCGAGGTGCTCTTTCCCCGAGTGGCAGTGGAGCTTTCCAAGACATTCCCGCACACGCCCGTGACGGCACCGTCGGTCGTGATCAGCCCGGTAACCTGATGCCGGAAAGACAGTTTCAATTGCCCGGCGGCTGCGTAGTCGGTCATCCGTTTGACAAAGGGGGCGATCACGCCGGTACCCGTACCCCATGTAATGTGAAACCGTGGCACCGAATTGCCGTGTCCGTTAGCCAGCGCACCGCCCCGCTCTGCCCAGCCCACAACGGGAAACCAGCGCATTCCCAGATCGAAACACCATTGCCGCATGGGGCCTGATGCCCAGTTGACGAATTGCTCTGCGTAAAGGCGCGGATTGGCATCTTCGGGGCGGTCGAACCGCGCCGATCCCATCCAGTCATTGAACGCAAGCTCAGGGCTGTCTTTGATCCCCATGCGCCGCTGTTCAGGTGTGTCGATCATGAACAAGCCGCCCAAGGACCAGAATGCCTGCCCGCCAAGAGATTGCGGCGCTTCCTGATCCAGCATCAGAACCTTGCGCCCGCGCAGGATCGCCTCGTGGGCGGCAACCATACCGGCAAGGCCCGCGCCTACGATGATGACGTCAGCTTGATCGTTGTCCATGCTCTCTCCCCGCTTTGGACGAGGATAGTGCCGATACGCGCGACTTGTCGAGAAAGACGCGGTGTCACAATTCCCGCGCCCCATGCCGCGCCAGGCATTCGCGCGGCGCCCCGTTGCTGCGATCCGCTTCCCGACCACAGGTGATACAGTTGTAGTGGATCAACGCGCCATTGCTGTCACGTTTGCTCTGCCGCCATCGGCAACGCCGCCGGTCCTTGTTACGGTTGGCGTAGATCGCCACCACGAACACCACAATGATCAGGAAAGGAAGGAAAAGCACGGGCAGCCTTTTGCGGTTTCCGGCTGTTGCAGCGAAACCGCCAGACAGCCGGAAACCTTAGCATTGTCAGATCAAACCGTGCGTTCAACCATCAGTTTCTTGATCTTGGAAATGGCCAGCGCCGGGTTCAACCCTTTGGGGCAGGTCTTGGCGCAGTTCATGATCGTGTGGCAGCGATACAGCTTGAAAGGATCCTCAAGCTCGTCCAATCGCTCGCCTGTGGCTTCATCGCGGCTGTCGATGATCCAGCGATAGGCGTGCAACAGGGCTGCGGGTCCAAGGTAGCGGTCGCCGTTCCACCAGTAGCTGGGGCAAGATGTTGAACAGCAGGCGCACATGATACATTCATACAAACCGTCCAGCTTGGCGCGATCGTCAACCGACTGCTTCCATTCCTTTACAGGCGCTGGCGTCTCTGTCTCCAGCCATGGCTGAATGCTGGCGTGCTGGGCGTAGAAATGGGTTAGATCAGGGATCAAATCCTTGACCACCGGCATATGCGGCAGGGGGTAAACCTTGACCGCGCCCTTCACTTCTTCAACACCATAGGTACAGGCCAGCGTGTTGATCCCGTCAATGTTCATCGCACAAGAACCACAGATCCCTTCGCGGCAGGATCGGCGGAAGGTCAGCGTCGGGTCAATCTCATTCTTGATCTTGATCAGCGCGTCCAAAATCATCGGACCGCAGCTGTCCATATCAACAAAATAGGTATCTACCGCCGGATTCTTACCGTCGTCAGGGTTCCATCGATAGATGTGGAATTCCTTAACATTCGTCGCGCCTGTCGGCTTTGGCCATGTTTTCCCGGTTGTCATCCGCGAGTTCTTGGGGAGTGTCAGCTGAACCATGTCGCGTCTCCATCTTTTTGGGCGCTCTTGCCCGTTTCATTCGCTCTGCCGCGTGCCGCGGCAATTACTCAGGCTGCGTCCGTGCGGACAAACAGCGTATTCTGTTCGGCTTGAAAAGTGGCTTCAAATCCCAATTCCTTGATCTGCGCCACCAGATCAACATTCCAGTCGTCGGCATGGGCCGTTTCGACCAGCATCACATCGGGCAGCCAACCGCCAGCGTCCAAAAGCGGGCCCAATACCGCAACCTCGGCCCCTTCAACGTCAATCTTAAGCACGGATACATCATAGTTTTCCGCGTCGTCCAAGAATTCCAGCAAGGGGCGTACCGGCACCAGTGTTGCACCGTTGCCCGCGCCCTTGACTGGCATAAGCGAAGCTTGCCCGAAGTTGCGCTCGCGAAAGTTCAACATTGCCTCGCCAGTGGCGCTGCCCAGCGCACAGCCTTCCACCCGCACAACCGCCCCAAGCTGGTTAAGACTTACGTTATGGCCCAGCCGCCCGATCATCACGGGGTTGGGTTCAAAGGCGATAACCCGGCTGCCCGCCCCCGCCGCTATTCCCAATGGAATAGTGAATGCACCCGAGTTCGCGCCGATATCCAGAACAAGGGCTTTGCGATTCTCGACAATTTCGGTCAACGCCGTCAGGGACTTGATTTCGGGCGGATGCCCGTCTCGCCAGATCATCCGGTCGGTATAATTATCGCGCGGATCGACGTACATGCGAACACCAGCAAATTCGATCACCTCTGGGGGCAGGATCGGCACCAGCTTTTGACGGGTGGCGCGATCAGCACTACGAAACACCGAGCGCAACGAAACCGCAGACAGGGCCGCATCAATCGGATTGAGTGTGGGGCTGGCCAGCGCGTTCATTGTCAGATGATCCCGCTGCTAAGGGCTGTGGTCTGCAGGCATTGCACCGTCTCGGGGCGCGAAAGTACGGCGCGCACTGTCGCCACGGTCTGGTCGTCAACGCCCAGCACTGCGGCCCTCGCAAAATCGCGGATTTCCAACGCAGAGGAATTGTCGATTATGCAATCCGTGAAGGGCGTGATCAATTCCTTTGGCACCTGTGGAAAGCGGGTGGCCAAGGTCTCGGTCACCACCCCTTTCGCACCTTGGCGTGCGGTATCGTCAACCGCTTGCTGCACTGGCGCGCAAGCGGTCATAAACATCAACAATACGGCTGCAATTGCCCTCATGTCACTGCGCAACCATCAGTCAATCGGCCTGCCGTCGACACAATAAAGCGTGCCACGGTACATGCCGTTGAACTTTGGCGGACATCCCGGCACCGTGTAGCGGATAGCGCTGCGTACCCGCTTGGGCTGGCTACCGTTCGTGCTGGCGTTGGTCTGGTATTGCTGTGCTGGGCGGGGTGTCACCTCTCCGACATAGCCTTTTGATCCTGCATAGACCTCACTGTGGCCGTCGGCCTGTGCGGTCATCGGCAATGCAGAGGTCATCACCAAGGCAGCCACAAATGCCGAGATGCTTAGAACCATACGCATCAATAAACCCTCGCTTTTGGGGCGATCTTCTTGAGGTCGATGCCACCCTCTTTTTGTGTCGTCAACGGCTTGAGCTGGACGCCACGGTAGCCAAGTGTCGCGTTGTTCCCTTCAAACCATGTCAGGGAATGCTTGCGCCAGTTCTTGTCATCACGATCAGGATAATCCTCGTGGGCGTGAGCCCCGCGGCTTTCCTTGCGCGCAGCCGCTGCGGTGATTGTTGCCGTTGCGTTGGGCATGAGGTTGGTCAGCTCCAGCGTCTCCATCAGATCCGAATTCCAGACCAGTGATTTGTCGGTGACCTTCAGATCGTCCAGCTTGGCTGCAACGTCCTTCATCTTTGCTTCACCTTCGGCCAGGGTCTTGTCCGTACGGAAGACTGCCGCATCGGCCTGCATGGTTTTTTGCATTTCCAGACGCAATTCCGCTGTCGGGATTTGCCCTTTGGCATAGCGCAGACCGTCAAACCGGTTAAAAGCCGCCTCAACCGAAGCTTTGTTCGGCGTTGGAACCGCGGTTTTCGGGTCCACAATTTCTGCGGCACGGATCGCCGCCGCGCGGCCAAAGACAACAAGGTCGATCAGGCTGTTAGACCCCAAACGGTTGGCGCCATGCACCGAAGCGCAACCTGCTTCGCCCACAGCCATCAGGCCGGGTGCCACTTTGTCAGGGTTGTCATCTGTCGGGGCAAGCACCTCGCCCCAATAGTTCGTCGGAATACCGCCCATGTTATAGTGCACTGTCGGCAAGACCGGGATCGGTTCTTTTGTCAGATCAACACCCGCAAAGATGCGCGCGCTTTCCGAGATGCCCGGCAAACGCAGATCCAGGGTTTCCGGCGGCAGGTGGTTCAGGTGCAGGTGGATGTGATCCTTGTTATCGCCTACGCCGCGCCCTTCGCGGATTTCCATGGTCATGCAGCGGCTTACCACGTCACGTGACGCCAAATCCTTGTAGGTCGGCGCATAGCGCTCCATGAAACGCTCGCCTTCAGAGTTGGTCAGGTATCCACCTTCGCCCCGCGCACCTTCTGTGATCAGGCAACCCGCGCCATAAATGCCGGTCGGGTGGAATTGAACGAACTCCATATCCTGCAGCGGCAGGCCCGCACGCGCCGTCATGCCGCCACCGTCGCCGGTGCAAGTATGCGCAGATGTTGCCGAGAAATAGGCGCGGCCATAGCCACCTGTCGCCAGCACAACCATCTTGGCCGAGAACAGGTGCATCGTGCCATCGTCAAGTTTCCAGCACAGAACGCCTTGGCACACACCATCCTCGGACATGATCAGATCAATTGCGAAGTATTCGATGTAGAATTCAGCGTTATGCTTCAGGGACTGACCATAGAGCGTGTGCAAAATCGCGTGACCGGTCCGGTCTGCAGCAGCACAGGTACGCTGTACCGGCGGGCCTTCGCCAAATTCAGTGGTGTGGCCGCCAAAGGGGCGCTGATAGATCTTGCCCTCTTCGGTACGCGAGAAAGGCACACCGTAATGCTCAAGCTCGTAAACCGCCTTGGGCGCTTCGCGGGCCAGATATTCCATAGCATCCGTGTCGCCCAGCCAGTCGGAGCCTTTGACTGTGTCATACATATGCCACTGCCAGTTATCGGGGCCCATGTTGCTTAACGACGCAGCAATGCCCCCTTGCGCAGCAACGGTGTGCGAGCGTGTCGGAAACACTTTGGAGATACAGGCGGTACGCAACCCCTGCTCTGCCATGCCCAATGTCGCGCGCAGGCCAGCCCCGCCAGCGCCCACAACAACCACGTCATATTCGTGGGTTTCATACTCATATGCGGCCATATCGGTCTTCCTTCGGGAAATATTGGGTCAGAGCGCCAGAATTAGAGTGCCAAGCGCGCGATGGCGAAAACGCCAACCGCCGCTGCGCCATAGCTCAGGCAGGTCACCAGAATGAGCGTGATTTTCTGCGCAGTGCCATGCACATAATCTTCGATCATGGTCTGCGCGCCGTCGTTGAAATGCTTGAATCCAACGGCCAGCGTCAGCGCTGCGATGATTGCGGGACCGGGGCGGCTGTAATAGGCGATGATTTCTTCATAGGTACCGCCAAGGGCCGCACCAAATGTGAATACAAACAGCGGGATCAGGATCAGCAACGCCACCGCGCTGACTTTCATCGACCAGAAATGGGCGGTGCCAGTTTTCGCAGAACCAAGCCCCTGAGCGCGTTTACGATCTGTCAGATATGCCATGTTGATGCTCCCTTACACGATCAAAGCAGTGAGGACGGTCAGCACGACGGAACCGACAACGCAGGCCCAGCCAAGCTTTTCAGCGGTCGGAATATCCATCCCGCGTCCCGTGTCCCAGATCAGATGCCGAACACCTGCCAACGTATGATACCACAGACCGAGCAGCGAAAAGAACATGATCAGGTCACCGAACCAGCTGGTTACAAAACCATTCGCAATTGCGAAATAGTCAGGCGAACTGGCTGCGGCCAGAAACCACCAGACGATCATCAGAGCCGCGACCAGCATCGCATTGCCTGTGATCCGCGTCAGGATCGAGGTCATCGAGGTAAGTTGCGGACGGTAAATTGTCAGATGTGGCGACAGGGGACGATTGCCCCGGTTTACATCGGCCATGGCACGGGTCCTTTGAGGTGGCTAAAAAAGAGCGGCTACGTATTTTCGTTCGTTGACGTGAGATATAGCGGTTTTTGAAGCAGTGTCACGGGGGTCGATGCAATTGCCGCGCGGTTTCGTCGGCAAATGTGGGTAAAATCAGGGCAATACGTTAACTTTGCCCTGATTGTGATCACAGCGGAAAGCACTGTGATCACAATTATCAGACAGAACAAGCCGACTCAGTTGTTTTGTGGTTTCGCGTTGCAACTTGCGCCGGATTTGTGCGGGATATTCCCCGAAACCGTTCGCAGTGATAACAAATGCACCCTCACCTTCGATCAGATGCTCGTAGAAATAAGCGGTCAGGTCGTCTCCGTCGCCTTCAATCGCCAGAGCATTGACGGTAATGCCCGCCCCACGCAAGGCAAGGCGCATATCCTGCGGCGGTGGACCTTCATTTGACATCCCGTCACCAGAAACATCGATTACCCTGCGGCTGCACTGCGTGGTTGCTTCAAGCGATTGAAAAGCTGTCATGGCAAGAACCAAGGCTTCGCCAATAGCGGTTGAATAGTTCCGCCACCTGCGCGGCGCAGCTTCGATCGCATCCGCCAACCGATGCGCATCCTCGACACGTGTCACCCTCGTCCATGCTACCGATTGTTCTTGCCGTGATGATCCAGACCACTGGATCAGGCTGACATGCGCGTCCTGATCTATCAGCGCATCCACAACAATACCGTCGCGCAGGGCGGTGGCCAACCCGTCCATCTGAACGCGGTATTCCTGTTCGTCGACGGAGCCTGACACATCAACAGCCAATATCAAGGCCAGCCCGCAAGCGGTGGCAGGCACAGGCAGCATCAGCAAAAACAGGCACAACAGCAGGGGCATGGGGTAATCTTAGGTCAGTGCATAACGCCATGCACCTCTCTTTTACGCGAGGCGCCGACCCTGTGCGCCCCTGCCGCAAAACAAAAACGCGCCCCGACGGGACGCGTTTTCGTGTTTCGCAAACGTCTGGTATTTAGCTCAGGCTGTCGTCGATGCCTTTGCATGCGTCGACCAAACCTTTGACCGCATTAACCGAATTGTCGAACATGGTCTGCTCTTCCTTGTTCATTTCAATCTCGACAACACGCTCGATCCCGCCGGCACCAATCACAGTCGGCACACCAACATAGAA
Source organism: Sulfitobacter sp. (assembly GCA_049794055.1). Classification (GTDB taxonomy): domain Bacteria; phylum Pseudomonadota; class Alphaproteobacteria; order Rhodobacterales; family Rhodobacteraceae; genus Sulfitobacter. The sequence continues at coordinate 84,583 of JBARCL010000038.1, read as the reverse complement.
CCCGTCAAGGCCATAGGCGCCGTCGACGTAAGCCGCACAAGGCAACACACGTTTTTGGTCTTTCAAATAACTTTCCGCCATTTCGATGGCCGAAGTGGCCGGCGCATAGAACGCGGAACCGGTTTTCAGCAGGCCAACAATCTCGGCACCGCCATCACGGGTGCGCTGAACGATCGCGTCCATTTTTTCCTGGCTCGTCCAGCCCATTTTCACCAGATCCGGCAACGGGATGCCTGCAACGGTGGAATAGCGCACCAGCGGCACCATTGTATCACCATGGCCACCCAGAACAAAGGCTGTAACGTCTTTCATCGACACCTTGAACTCATCCGCGAGGAAGTGACGGAAGCGTGCAGAGTCCAGAACACCCGCCATCCCGCAGACTTTTTCATGCGGCAGACCGGAAAATTCGCGCAACGCCCATACCATCGCGTCCAGCGGGTTGGTGATGCAGATTACGAAAGCGTTCGGCGCATGGGCTGCGATGCCCTCGCCCACTGATTTCATCACCTTTAGGTTAATGCCCAACAGGTCATCGCGGCTCATCCCCGGCTTGCGGGCAACACCGGCGGTCACGATACAAACGTCCGCACCTGCGATGTCAGCATAATCCTGCGTACCGGACATGTTTGCATCGAACTTAGCAGACGGACCTGATTCGGCGATGTCGAGCGCCTTGCCCTGGGGTACACCGTCCGCGATGTCGAACATCACAACGTCGCCAAGTTCCTTGATGGCTGCAAGATGCGCAAGCGTGCCACCGATTTGCCCGGCGCCGATAAGCGCGATTTTGGCTCTGGCCATGATAAGTCTCCGTGAGGTTAAATTTGCCGCCGAGATAACGAAATGCACGGCAGCCTGCAAGTTGCGTGGTTTCTCTACCTTAGCATACCGCAAACAGGTTACCGAAAAAGGTTTCTAGATACACCTGCCGTAGAAACGTCAAAGGCCACCGAAATCGGTGGCCTTTGGGTGAAACAAAAACAGGTTTTTGCTTAGTTCTTGTATTCCGGCAGCGCTTCCAGCTTTTCTTGAGTGCTGTCGATATAGAAGCGGTACTCGTCTCCTTCGACACCCTTCAAAATCTGGATTTTTTCAAAGCTTACCGCAACAGGCTTTTCGCCCAGACCGAGAAAACCACCGACGTTGATGACGGCCTGGGAAATCTTGCCGTCGTCACTCAGCAGCAGATCGCCGATCTCGCCAACGGTTTCGTCGTTGGCGCCATAGACATACGCGCCTTGCAGTTTGTCTGCCGTCAATTGTTCAACTTCGACTGTTTCGATCTCGGCATAGCCGTCGCGCTGCAGCACGGGGCGTGTCAACGCAAGATCACCGTGCATCTCTGGATCCGTAGCAACCTTGGTTTCTGACATATCCTTCTGGGCCATCTTCGCTTCGAAAGCTGGTGCATTTTCCAGTACTTCCATGGATGTGGTTACAACCAGAAAGCGGTCATCCGCGTCGTCCTTCTCCTGTACGACCTTGATGGCGTCCATGGATACGGTCACGTCACGTTCGCCAAGGCCAAGGAAACCGCCGATGCCCAGCACAACCGCGCGAATGTCGCCGTCTTTGCTCACGATGATGTCGTTGATCTCACCGATGTCGTCCCACTCGGTCTCGCCGCCGTCGTTGATCATAAAGCCGTCTTCGATTTCGGTCTCGCTTTTGTAAATGCGCATGCCGATCAGATCGGAAGCAAAGAAGTCGCCCTGCTCAAACTGGACGGTGCCAAAGTTCGACGCATGCGCGTCTGCGAAGGCGGCACCGGAAAAGGCCAAAAGGACTGCTGTTGTGCTGAGAAAGCGTTTCATATCTAGTACTCCATATTTGTCCGGGATGATCATCATCCGTTCGTCCTACCAACGCAGCGGCGCCCACTTCGTTCCAACAAATTTTTAAAAAATGAACCAACATTAAACTATGACATAACCTCCTATAAACTATGACATAAACGGGTATAATCTATGACATGTTAGAGCTTGATCTGTTCTTCTTTTGCGTCGCGGGACCGGCCGTGATTTTCGCCGGTATTTCCAAAGCGGGCTTTGGTTCTGGCGCGGCTTTCGCTGCGGCATCTGTCCTTGCACTGGTAGTGCCGCCAGAGCTGGCCTTGGGGATAATGTTACCCTTGTTGATGCTCATCGACGTCACGTCGTTGAAACCATATTGGCGGAAATGGAGTGTTCAGGACGCGAAACTGTTGATCCTTGGGGGACTACCCGGAATTCTGGCCGGCATCCTGCTGTACCGCGTCGCGTCTGCGGATGTGCTGCGTCTGTTGATCGGTTTGGTTTCGGTCGCTTTTGTGTTGTGGCAAGTGGCGCTGGCGACAGGTGTCGTGCGCATGGCAAGAACACGCTTACCGGATGGCGCGGGCCTGTTGCTTGGCACCATTACGGGGTTCACAACCTTTATCAGCCATGCAGGTGGGCCACCGGCCGCGTTCTTCCTGCTCAGCCGTGGCCTGAATAAAACACAATTTCAAGCCACGACGGTGATCGTATTCTGGGTGCTTAACATCGTCAAATTTCCGCCCTACGCCGTCCTTGGCATGTTCACGGCACAGACTTTTTTGGCCAATGTCGTTCTGGCCCCCTTTGCCGTGTTTGGCACATGGCTTGGCGTGCGGGCGCACGTTCTGGTGCCAGAACGGTTGTTTTTCGGGACAACCTATATTTTACTGATGCTGACTGGGGGTAAACTGATCTGGGACGGCCTGACCTGAAACCAAAAAAGGCGAGCACATAGGCCCGCCTGTTCGAATAGGGTTTGCGGCTACATTTACCCAGGATTTAGGCGTCGTTGTCTTTTGTCGGCTGGACCTCAGCAACGGTTTCGAAAGATTGCCCTGAAGCCACCAAACAGGTCAGTCCCCCGGGAGCAGTAACGGTGATTGTCCAACTGCCTGTCTCAGCAGAGGCATACACTTCAACCATCGCGTTGTTTGATCCCAGTCCGATCGACTGTCGGGTCTCACCATAGCCTTCCGCCAGCCGGTCCATGACTGCTTCGCGCGGGGCGCAATTGCGACCATTCTGCGCTGCGACATCCGTTGTCGATGCCAGATACAATGCTGCTGCGGCTGTGATCCCGCCCAGTTTGACTAGTTTCCCAATTCTATTCATCCTATGTGCCTTCATTCGAAAGACCGCACCCAAAGGTCCTCGGACCAACCCCGGATTTTTCCGGCGGGACCTGGGTGGCCCAGGTTATGATATCGATCACAACCCTGCGCCGCTAATTTCCGACGGTCTTGCCGGAACGGCTCTCCCCAGTGGGTGCGATGGCTGTCACCTTGCGGTCGAGGGTTGAATTATTGGTTAATACAGCGCCCCCGGGGTCCTTAAAGACGTGCAAAATTTGATCATTGCTGCAATGCGGCGGGAATGGGGTTGAACTATTCTGCAAATAATGGCCCTTTGCGCGCAACATTATGACCCAAACGGAGTTCGCCCATGTCAAAGATCACCCGCCCGCTGCGCTCTGTCCTTTATATTCCCGGCTCCAAGGACCGCGCGTTGGACAAGGCCCGCGGGCTTGCCTGTGACGCGATCATCTTTGATCTGGAAGATGCGGTCACACCCGAGGAAAAGCCCGCCGCCCGCGCAACACTGGCAAACGCGCTCAAGATCGGCGGTTATGGCAACCGCCTGAAAGTGATCCGCATTAACGGACTCGATACGCCTTGGGGCGCTGATGATGCGGCTGCGGCTGCCAAAATGGGGGCGGATGCGATTCTTTTGCCCAAAGTGGGCAGTCCTGCGGATCTGGACGCGCTGGCGGAAATTGTCGGCGACATCCCCCTGTGGGCCATGATGGAAACCCCGGGGGCAATGCTGAATGCAGCGGCGATTGCAGCACATGGGCAGTTACAGGCGATGGTCATGGGCACCAACGATCTGGCCAAAGACCTGCAAACCCGTTTCCGTGCGGACCGCCTGCCCATGATGGCCGGTCTGGGCCTGTGCCTGCTGGCCGCCAAAGCGCATGAATGCGCGATTATCGACGGCGTATATAATGCGTTTAAGGATGACGAGGGCCTTAAGATCGAGTGTGATCAGGGCCGCGACATGGGATTTGATGGCAAGACCCTGATCCACCCGGCCCAGCTTGACGTGGCCAACGCGGCCTTTTCCCCGTCAGATGCGGAAGTCGATCTTGCCCGCCGCCAGATCGCCGCTTTGGAAGAAGTCGAAGCCTCCGGTCAGGGGGTTGCGGTTGTTGACGGCAAGATTGTCGAAAATCTGCATGTTGCCACGGCCCGCGAAACTCTGGCAAAGCTAGATGCAATTGCAGCCCTGAACGCGGAGTGAACACATGATACTTTTGATCACCGGCCTGATCCTTTGGACTGGCGCACATTGGTTCAAACGTCTGAAACCGGATGCGCGCACCGCTTTGGGCAAACCGGGCAAAGGCATTATCGCGGTGGTTATCGTTGCCTCTTTGGCACTGATGATCATCGGCTATCGCATGGCCGATTTTATAACCGTCTGGTACCCACCCCTTTTCCTTACCCATATCAACAATCTGATGATGCTGTTGGCGTTGTGGGTTTACGGATCGTCGGCGGCAAAAGGGGCCAAGGCATGGCCCGCTTATAAAACCCGCCATCCGCAACTTCTGGCCGTCAAGATCTGGGCCGCTGCGCATTTGCTGGTAAACGGTGACCTCGCCTCGGTGATCCTTTTCGGTGGCCTTTTGGCATGGACGGTAGGCAGTGTGATCCTGATCAACCGCGCCGAACCCGAATGGACCGCCCCCGCACCTGCCGGTCGTCCAACCTATATTCGCCTCGCGGTCATTAGCCTTGTGATGTTTGTCGCCATCACCGCCATTCACCTTTTGCTCGGCGTTTCGCCGTTCCCATCATAAGGAAATCGTAATGAAACTGTACCGTTTCCTTTCCGAAGAAGACACATCTGACTTTTGTCACAAAGTCACGGATGCGCTGAACAAGGGCTGGGAGCTGTACGGCTCTCCGACCCAGACATGGGACCACAAAGCAGGCGTCATGCGGTGCGGGCAATCCGTGGTGAAGGAAGTCGAAGGCACCTACACGCCTGACACCAAGTTGGGGGCGCATTAATGGCCAAAACGAATGCAGGTCGTTTCTTCGAAGATTACACCGTCGGTGAAATGCTTTATCACGCTGTGCCACGCACCGTTAAAATGGGTGAACGTGCGCTGTATCACATGCTCTATCCCGCGCGGCATGCGTTGTATTCGTCGGATCAGTTTGCACAGACCTGTGGCCTGCCGTTCAGCCCCCTGGATGATCTGATCGCCTTTCATATTGTATTTGGTAAAACCGTACCTGACGTGTCGCTCAACGCTGTGGCCAACCTTGGGTATGCCCAGGGCCGCTGGCTGGCCCCTGTCTGGCCCGGCGACACTTTGCGCAGCCAGTCCGAAGTGATCGGCTTGAAACAGAACTCCAACGGCAAGACCGGTGTGGTCTATGTGCGCACAACGGGGCTGAACCAACATGACGAAGCGGTGTTGGAATATATCCGCTGGGTCATGGTGCGCAAACGTGATCTGGATGCCGCCGCTCCCGACACTGTTGTTCCCGAACTGCCCGAGGCGCTGAACGTGGATCAACTGTTCGTGCCAACAGGGCTCGACTTTACCAATTACGATTACACCTTGGCAGGTGAACCACATCGCCTGTCCGATTATGAAATCGGCGAACAAATCGACCATGTCGACGGTGTAACGGTTGAAGAAGCCGAGCATATGATGGCAACCCGCCTTTGGCAGAACACCGCCAAGGTACATTTCGACACCTCAGCCCGTCCGGACGGCTCGCGCCTGATCTATGGTGGCCATGTGATTTCCATGGCCCGCGCCCTGTCCTTCAACGGGCTGGCAAATGCGCAGATGATCGTTGGCCTGAACGGCGGTGCACATGCCAATCCCTGCCTGGCCGGAGACACGATACGCGCCTGGTCCGAAGTGATCGACAAGGCCGAAACCGGCGCACCCGGTGTCGGTGCAGTCCGGCTACGGCTGGTGGCGACCAAGGGCGGCGAGGCCTTTGCCTTGCGCGGCAATGATGGGAAATACCTGCCTGATGTCCTCCTTGATCTCGACTATTGGGCCTTGATGCCGTTGTAATTGACGGCTGCTATGACGCCAGCGGCAGCACTTCCTGCCCTCTGGTTCAAAAACCTGTCAGCGGCACCTCTTTGGTATTGGTTGGTGTTGTACCAGAGATATATCCGGCAAAAGGCGCGGTTGCGCGTCTTGTCCTGGTGCCCTTTATGCTATTGGCCATATAGGACAGGTATTTCCTTGCTATTCTATTAATTCCCCCACTTTTGTGATCACACGTTTTTCCGCTGTGATCACAAATGTCGCTTTCTGCTGGCAATAGCCCGCAAACTGCTCAAAACTGCGTCCGAACCATAAGACTCACCGGCGAGCCTGCCTGTGACTTGAACAAAACGGGACCGTTTTTCATGAACATCCACGAATATCAGGCGAAAGCCCTCCTACGCAGCTATGGCGCACCTGTCTCTGATGGCCGCGTGGTCCTCAAAGCCGAGGACGCAAAAACTGCAGCCGGCGAAATGGACGGCCCACTTTGGGTTGTAAAAGCGCAGATCCACGCAGGCGGGCGCGGTAAGGGCACGTTCAAGGAAGCTGACGCAGGCGAGGCAGGCGGCGTACGTTTGGCCAAATCCGTCGAAGACGCAGCCGAACAAGCCAAGAAAATGCTGGGCCGCACCCTGGTCACTCATCAGACCGGCCCTGCCGGCAAGCAAGTGAACCGCATCTATATCGAAGACGGCTCCGGCATCCAAACCGAACTATACCTCGCGCTGCTGGTGGATCGCCAGACATCGCGCGTCTCTTTTGTATGTTCCACCGAAGGCGGCATGGATATCGAAGAAGTCGCGGCCAATACCCCTGAAAAGATCCTTAGCTTCTCTGTTGATCCGGCCACCGGTTATCAGGCATTCCACGGCCGTCGCATCGCATTTGCCCTCGGCCTGGAAGGCAAACAGGTCAAGCAATGTGTTGGCCTGATGGGTCTGCTGTACAAAGCCTTTATCGAAAAAGATATGGAGATGCTCGAAATCAACCCGCTGGTGGTTTCGGACTCGGGCGATTTGAAGGTGCTTGACGCCAAAATCAGCTTTGACGGCAATGCGATGTACCGCCACCCTGACATCAACGAATTGCGCGATGAGACCGAAGAAGACGCGAAAGAACTGGAGGCGTCAAAATACGACCTCAACTATATCACGCTGGACGGTGAAATCGGTTGCATGGTGAACGGCGCGGGCCTTGCGATGGCGACAATGGATATCATCAAGCTGTACGGTTCAGAACCGGCCAACTTCCTTGATGTGGGCGGCGGTGCGACCAAAGAAAAAGTCACCGAAGCGTTCAAGATCATCACCTCGGACCCCAAGGTCAAAGGTATTCTGGTCAATATCTTTGGCGGCATCATGCGCTGCGACGTTATCGCAGAGGGCGTTGTGGCGGCTGTGAAAGAAGTCGGACTGAAAGTACCGTTGGTCGTCCGTCTGGAAGGCACAAACGTGCAGCAGGGCAAGGACATCATCAACAATTCAGGCCTTGACGTGATCGCGGCGGAAGATCTGAAAGACGGCGCACAGAAAATCGTAGCTGCGGTTAAGGGTTAATTCCAATGGGCCTCCGGTCTGTACTTTGCACCTTTGCGCTTGCTGCTGGCCTAGGCCTGACAGCAGACGTGCAAAAAGTGCAGGCCGGAGGCCCGACTGCGACAGCTCGTGCCGCGATAGAACTTTTTGCTGAGAACTGCTTTTCTCCGTTTATGAGGGCGGACAAGGCAGCCCGAACCTTTGCATTATCTGGCGCGACATACGACTTTTACGATCTTGATCCCTTCTCAGGCGCATCACCATCACCCTCGGCACTCCGCGACGTGACACCCGGTACGGATCGCCGCTGCGAAATCTCATTCGCGGGCGACTACGCCGACCAAGCTGCTGAAGCCGCCATCAATGCCCTCGCCAAAGAGGGTATCAATACACCCGCTGCCCTTCCCGCCACTTTCACCACCGACAACACAGGCACAACTCTTCTCGCGGCACGCCGGCTGAACCCCAAGCGCGTTGCAATTGTTCATGTAGGTACCCGCGCGGGCGTACAGGGCACCGAAACATTCATGCTGGTGGAGCGGCTCCTGCCCTCTCCCATCACTAACTAAGGAAACACAATGGCCGTACTCGTAGACGAAAATACCAAAGTTATCTGTCAGGGCCTTACCGGCTCGCAGGGCACGTTCCACACCGAACAAGCCATTGCATACGGCACAAAAATGGTTGGTGGCGTGACCCCCGGCAAAGGCGGTCAAAAGCATCTGGACCTGCCCGTATTCAACTCCGTACACGAAGCCATGCATATGACCGAAGCAAATGCTTCCGTCATCTATGTCCCTCCGCCTTTTGCCGCGGATTCCATCCTCGAAGCGATCGACGCTGAAATGCCGCTGATTGTCTGCATTACCGAAGGCATTCCGGTGCTGGACATGATGCGTGTGCAACGCGCCCTTGAAGGTTCAAAATCACGACTGATCGGTCCCAACTGCCCGGGTGTCATTACGCCCGATGCCTGTAAAATCGGCATCATGCCAGGCCACATCCACAAGCGTGGATCCTGTGGCGTGGTATCGCGCTCGGGCACGCTGACCTATGAGGCGGTCAAACAGACTTCTGATCTGGGCTATGGGCAGTCTTCGGCTGTGGGCATCGGCGGCGACCCGATCAAAGGGACCGAACATATTGACGTGCTCGAAATGTTTTTGGCCGATGACGAAACACAATCGATCATCATGATTGGTGAAATCGGTGGTTCTGCCGAAGAAGAAGCGGCACAGTTCCTGGCTGACGAGAAGAAGAAGGGCCGCTGGAAGCCCACGGCCGGTTTCATCGCGGGCCGCACAGCCCCTCCTGGCCGTCGCATGGGCCACGCCGGCGCGATTGTCGCGGGCGGCAAAGGGGGCGCCGAAGACAAGATCGAAGCGATGAAATCCGCAGGTATCATTGTGGCTGACAGCCCTGCCACATTGGGTGAAGCGGTTAAGGAAGCGATTGAAAAGGGCTAGATCCCTCGGGTCGGGCAGCCCTCTGCCCGCCCCCTCAACATCTGAACGGGAGCGCAAAATGATCATGAACTTTCCTACTGCAGTACGCACCTGCCTGACGCAAAAATATGCAACCTTTCAGGGGCGCGCGTCCCGATCCGAATATTGGTGGTTTTTTCTTGCGGTGATGATCGGTTCCTTTCTTGCGCTGCTTTTGGGGCCACTTGCGTTCCTGTTCACACTTGCCATCCTTTGTCCGGTCCTTGCCGTTGGTTTTCGTCGGCTTCAGGATACGGGACGCCCCGGCTGGTGGATCATCTTTCCCTTTGCCATTGGCGTGATCAACTCCTTGCTCATGCCCGATATGCCGACCGAGGCGGCCTATGCCGCGGGGGAGTTTCCAAGCACCGGACGGATCCTTGTTTCCGGTATTCTGGGCCTCGTACAACTGGGCATCAGCCTTGTTTTCCTTTGGTGGCTTACCCGCCCCTCACAACCCGAAACAAATGCCTATGGCCCTCCTCCGGTGCCGCAGGCCTGATCCGTTTTCACCTCTGACTGCCCCGACCATTTAAATTGCTAGGTGTCACCATGACCGAACAACCTGCCAACGACCATTTCCACGCTTCCTCGTTTATGGAAGGTGATAATGCTGCGTATCTGGAACAGCTTTATGCCCGATACGCGGCAAATCCTGCCTCTGTCGATGAGGCATGGCATGTTTTGTTCAAAGCCATGGGCGACGAGCGCAAGACCGTGGAGGCTGAAGCGGCAGGCCCCTCTTGGGCCCGTAACGACTGGCCCCCCGCACCGGTCGGAGATACCGTCGGCGCGTTGACCGGAATCTGGCCGGAGCCTGTCGAAGCGCAAGCCGCAGGCAATAAAATCAAAGCAAAGGCTGCAGAACAGGGCGTCGAGGTCAGCGACGATCAGATAAAGGTTGCGGTGCTCGATTCCGTTCGTGCGCTGATGCTGATCCGTGCCTATCGTATCCGCGGACATCTGGCAGCTGACCTCGATCCGCTGAACATGCGGGATATGGGCGAACACCCTGAGTTGGACCCCAAGGCCTATGGCTTTAGCGATGCCGACATGGACCGCCCGATTTTTATCGACAATGTTCTGGGGCTCGAAGTCGCCACGATGAAGCAGATCGTGGCCATCGTGAAGTCCACCTACTGCGGCACCTTCGCGCTGCAATATATGCATATCTCGAACCCCGAAGAAGCCGGCTGGCTGAAAGAGCGTATCGAAGGCTACGGCAAGGAAATCGCGTTCACCAAAAACGGGCGCAAGGCGATCCTGAGCAAGCTGGTCGAAGCCGAGGGGTTCGAAAAATTCCTCCATGTCAAGTACATGGGGACCAAGCGGTTTGGCCTGGACGGCGGCGAAAGCCTTGTTCCGGCAATGGAACAGATCATCAAACGCGGCGGCCAACTGGGTGTTAAGGAAATCGTCATCGGTATGCCGCATCGGGGGCGTCTGTCTGTCCTCGCCAATGTGATGCAAAAACCCTATCGGGCAATTTTCAACGAATTCCAGGGCGGCAGCTTTAAACCCGAAGATGTCGACGGGTCGGGCGATGTAAAATACCACCTTGGCGCCTCTTCGGACCGTGAATTTGACGACAATACGGTGCACCTGTCGCTGACGGCGAACCCTTCGCATCTTGAGGCGGTAAACCCTGTGGTTATCGGCAAGGTCCGCGCAAAGCAGGATCAGCGCAATGACCGTGCGCGGATCTCGGTAATGCCCGTCCTCTTACACGGGGATGCGGCCTTTGCCGGACAGGGTGTCGTAGCCGAGTGTTTTGCCCTTTCCGGCCTGCGGGGTCACAAGACCGGCGGCACCATGCACATCGTCGTGAACAACCAGATCGGCTTTACGACCGCGCCGCATTTCTCGCGCTCATCGCCTTACCCGACAGACAACGCGCTGGTGGTAGAGGCCCCAATTTTCCACGTGAACGGTGACGACCCCGAAGCTGTTGTACATGCGGCCCGCGTGGCAACCGAATTCCGCCAGAAATTCCACAAGGACGTGGTTATCGACATCATTTGCTACCGCCGCTTTGGTCACAATGAAGGCGACGAGCCGATGTTCACTAACCCGGTGATGTACAAAAAGATCAAGGGGCACAAAACCACACTCAGCCTCTACGCTGAACGTCTGGTTAAAGACGGTCTGGTCCCCGAGGGCGAGATCGAAGACATGAAGGCGGATTTCCAGAAATTCATGAACGATGAGTTCGAGGCCGGCAAAGAATACCGCCCGAACAAGGCCGACTGGCTGGATGGGAAATGGTCTCATCTGGACAAACGCGGCAAGAAATACCAGCGCGGAAAAACGGCGATATCGCCGGAAACGCTTGCAGAGGTGGGAAAATCGCTCTCGTCTGCGCCAGACGGCTTTCCGCTGCACAAGACCGTGGGGCGTCTGCTGGAAACAAAGGCCGAGATGTTCAAATCCGGCAAGGGTTTTGACTGGGCCACAGCAGAGGCGCTGGCTTTTGGCTCACTGCTGACAGAAGGCTACAAAGTCCGCCTGGCCGGACAGGATTCGACCCGCGGGACATTCAGCCAACGCCATTCCGGTCTGGTCAATCAGGAAACCGAAGAACGGTATTACCCATTGAACCACATCCGCGAGGGGCAGGCCGAGTATGAAGTCATCGACTCAATGCTGTCGGAATATGCCGTGCTTGGGTTTGAGTATGGCTATTCGCTGGCCGAACCCAATGCGTTGACCCTATGGGAAGCGCAGTTTGGCGATTTCGCCAATGGCGCGCAAATCATGTTCGACCAGTTCATCAGCTCGGGCGAAAGCAAATGGTTGCGCATGTCCGGCCTCGTCTGTCTGATGCCGCACGGGTACGAAGGCCAAGGGCCTGAACACTCAAGTGCGCGTCTGGAACGGTTCCTGACCATGTGCGGCGGAGACAACTGGATCGTGGCCAACTGCACGACCCCCGCCAACTATTTCCACATCCTGCGCCGACAGCTGCATCGCAGCTATCGCAAACCGCTGATGTTGATGACGCCCAAGTCACTGTTGCGTCATAAGCTGGCAGTCAGCACAGCGAATGAATTCACCACCGGTTCCTCGTTCCACCGCGTGTTGTGGGATGACGCCCAACACGGAAATTCCGACACGACGCTGGTGGCGGATGACAAAATCAAGCGTGTGGTGATGTGTTCGGGCAAGGTCTATTATGACCTTCTGGAAGAACGCGATGCACGTGGCATTAATGATGTGTACCTTCTGCGGTTCGAGCAGTTCTACCCTTTCCCTGCACAATCAGCAGTCAAGGAGCTGGAGCGATTCAAAAATGCCGACATGGTCTGGTGTCAGGAAGAGCCCAAAAACCAAGGGGCATGGTCGTTCATCGAACCGAATATCGAATGGGTTCTAACCCGTATCAATGCCAAACAATCGCGCCCCGCCTATGCCGGTCGCGCCGCTGCTGCCTCGCCCGCTACCGGTCTGGCCAGCATGCATAAAGCACAACAAGCCGCCCTGATCGACGAGGCGCTGACACTTGAAGGATCAAAGAAATGACCGAAGTACGCGTACCCACACTGGGCGAATCCGTGACCGAAGCCACTGTGGCAACATGGTTCAAGAAACCCGGGGATACCGTGGCTGTCGATGAAATGCTCTGCGAGCTGGAAACAGACAAGGTAACTGTCGAAGTACCCAGCCCTGTTGCAGGCACCCTGTCGGAAGTTGTTGCCGCCGAGGGGGAAACCGTTGGGGTGAACGCGCTTTTGGCGAACATCTCAGAAGGTGCATCCGGTTCGACAACAGCCCCTTCCAAGAAACCCGCCCCCGCCGAAACTACGCCTGCTGCAGGTGGTGGCAACGCCGTTGACGTGATGGTTCCGACCTTGGGCGAAAGCGTCACCGAAGCGACGGTTTCAACATGGTTCAAAAAAGTCGGCGACAGCGTCGCGCAGGATGAAATGCTGTGTGAGTTGGAAACCGACAAGGTCAGCGTCGAGGTTCCGGCACCCGCCGCCGGTGTCCTGAGCGAAATTCTTGCTGAAGAAGGCAGCACAGTCGAAGCTTCCGCCAAGCTCGCGGTGATTTCTTCCGGTGCCGGGGCTGCGGCCGCTGCGCCAGCGCAAGAAAATGCCCCTACCGCCCCCTCATCCGGCGGTAAGGACGTCGAGGATGCGCCATCGGCCAAGAAAGCCATGGCCGAAGCGGGTCTAAACCGTGATGCGGTGACAGGCACGGGTCGTGATGGCCGGGTAATGAAAGAGGACGTTGCCAAAGCGATTGCTGCCGGCACCACAACTGCAGCCCCTGCCGCATCCGCCCCTGCACGCGCCCCTTCTGCTGCTGACGATGCTTCACGCGAAGAGCGGGTGCGTATGACCCGGCTGAAACAGACCATGGCGCGTCGTTTGAAAGAAGCTCAAAACACCGCCGCGATCCTCACTACCTTCAACGAGGTCGACATGACCGAGGTGATGGAGATCCGGAATACCTACAAAGCAGAGTTCGAGAAAAAGCACGGCGTGCGCATGGGCTTTATGTCCTTCTTCACCAAGGCCTGCTGCCACGCGCTGAAGGAAGTGCCCGAGGTTAACGCCGAGATCGACGGGACCGATGTGATCTACAAGAACTACGTTCACATGGGCGTCGCGGCGGGGACGCCGACCGGCCTTGTGGTTCCGGTCATCCGCGATGTCGATACGATGTCCTTTGCCGGTATTGAAAAGGCGATTGGCGAGATGGGCAAGAAAGCCCGCGATGGCAAGCTGACGATGGCCGATATGACCGGCGGCACCTTCACCATCTCCAACGGCGGGGTCTACGGCTCGCTGATGACCGCGCCCATCCTGAACCCGCCACAGTCCGGCATTCTTGGTATGGCAAAAATCCAGGACCGCGCCATGGTTATCGGTGGAGAGATCGTGATCCGGCCGATGATGTATATCTCGCTGTCCTATGACCACCGCATCATCGACGGCAAGGGGGCCGTGACCTTCCTTGTGCGGGTAAAAGAGATGCTGGAAGATCCACGACGCTTGTTGATGGATTTGTGACGATCAGGCGGAGAGAACCCCGCCCTACGGGTCGACTGTAGGGCGGGGTTCTTCCCGCCGTTGTCATATTTCCGATCTAATGCGTTCGTCCACATACCAATAGGGCATCACATGACCGCCGAACTCACCGTTCTTACCCTCGCTGCCATCCTGCAAATCGTACAATTTGCCTTCTATGCGGTGCCCGCGAACAAAGAATTGGGGATGGGTTACACCATGTCGCCACGAGATCGTCCGCCGAGCCGCCAAATGTCCCAGCAAACCGCCCGTCTGGGCCGCGCCTTTGAAAACCACTTTCAGGGGTTGATCCTGTTCACCATTGCTGTTGGTGTGATCCAGATGTCGGGCCAAAATTCCAGCTTTACCGCGCTTTGCGCTTGGGTCTACCTTGCCGCCCGTGCGGCCTATATTCCGGCCTATGCCAAAGGCCTCAGCCCTGCCCGTTCCTACATCTGGTTTGCGGGGTTGCTCGCCACCTTCCTCATGCTGCTTGCAGCACTCATATAACTCCCAAGGAGATTTCCCATGTCCAGCTATGATGTCATCGTGATCGGTTCCGGCCCCGGCGGCTATGTGGCCGCCATCCGCTGTGCCCAGCTTGGTCTGAAAACCGCCTGTGTCGAGGGTCGCGAAACCTTGGGCGGCACGTGTCTGAATGTCGGTTGCATCCCGTCCAAGGCGTTGCTGCACGCGTCACATATGCTGCATGAGGCGGAACATAACTTTGCCGAGATGGGTCTGAAGGGCAAAAGCCCCTCCGTCGATTGGAAACAGATGCTGGCCTATAAACAGGGCACCATCGACACCAACACCAAGGGTATCGAATTCCTGTTCAAAAAGAACAAGATCGACTGGCTAAAAGGCTGGGGATCGGTGCCGGAGGCAGGCAAGGTCAAGGTCGGTGACGACGTCCACGAGGCCAAGAATATCATCATCGCCACAGGCTCTGAACCGGCCTCCCTGCCTGGTGTGGAAGTGGACGAAAAGGTGGTTGTTACCTCTACCGGCGCGCTGGAGCTGGGCAAGGTACCCAAGAAGATGGTCGTCATCGGTGCCGGTGTGATCGGGCTTGAACTGGGCAGCGTTTACGCACGTCTGGGGGCCGAAGTGACCGTGGTAGAGTTTCTGGACGCAATCACGCCCGGGATGGACCCCGAGGTGCAGAAAGTCTTCCAGCGGATGTTAAAGAAACAGGGCCTGAAATTTATCATGGGGGCCGCCGTGCAAAAGACCGAGGCCAGCAAGACCAAGGCCAAGGTGCATTACAAGCTGCGCAAGGATGACAGCGAACATGTGCTGGATGCCGATGTCGTGCTGGTCGCCACGGGGCGCAAGCCGGTACATGACGGCTTAGGGATTGAGGCGCTTGGCGTTGAAGTAACAAAACGGGGGCAGATCGCGGTCGACAAGAACTGGCAAACCGCAGCCAAAGGCATCTATGCCATTGGCGACGTGATCGAAGGGCCGATGCTGGCGCACAAGGCCGAGGACGAAGGCATGGCCGTCGCCGAAGTCATTGCGGGCAAACATGGTCACGTAAACTATGGTGTAATCCCCGGTGTGATCTATACCCACCCCGAAGTTGCCAATGTCGGCGAGACCGAAGCAACCCTGAAGGAAGCGGGCCGCGAATATAAGGTTGGGAAGTTCAGCTTTATGGGCAATGCACGGGCCAAGGCGGTATTTGCCGGCGACGGGTTTGTCAAAATTCTTGCCGATAAGGAAACCGACCGCATTCTGGGCGCACATATCATCGGGCCTGGCGCGGGTGATCTGATCCACGAGGTCTGCGTCGCAATGGAGTTTGGTGCCTCGGCCCAAGACCTTGCAATGACCTGCCACGCGCATCCAACCTATTCGGAAGCCGTCCGCGAGGCAGCACTGGCCTGCGGCGACGGTGCAATCCATATGTAAGATCGCGGGGTGGGCGATAGGCCCACCCCCGTTACGGGTTACTCTCCAGGATGAATGGGTTCGGCATTCAAATCTTTGCCAACCGGTTCAGGTTTGGACATGTTAAACGCTTGGCCCCGCACCTGCGCCTTCATTACCCGGAACGCATCCCTTACGGGAACCCAATACAACCGCGTGCACGAAGTCAGTTCATCTGCATTGCCGTCGCCAATACCGAATTTCACGTCTCGACCATCTTCCGGCATGTGATAGGTCCGAAAAATCACATCCCAGATCGGAAACATAAAAGCAAAATTCTTATCGATGTGATCTGGGTGACAGCTGTGATGCACATGGTGATGCGCTGGTGAGGGAAAAATCATCGACAGCTTGCCTGGCCAGCGCAGCCAGACATGGCTGTGCCGCAGGTTGTAACCAACAAGGTTAAACGCGAGCATTACCAGTGGAACCCCCAATACCGTCGGCGCATTGGGCGCATAACCAAAGACCCGTACGGCAAGCGCCAAAATCGCACCGTACCCTGCACCAATCGCAGTCAGGTAAAAAAAGTTATCGACGGGATGTTCACGGTAGTTGGAAACGGGGTGCATTACTTCGGCACTGTGGTGGACTTTGTGAAATTGCCACAAGAGCGGTGATTTATGCTGAAGGTAATGGCAGGACCATCCGATAAAGTCAGAAATTAAGGTCGATATCACCATAAAACCAATGGCGATCAATATATTGGAGAGCGTGGACAGTTCGTTACCGTTTTCAATTTCTGTTACACTCATCCCGCCTGAAACCAGTTTGAAAGCCAGCGCAAACGCCCAAGCCGACAGGCCAACCATAAAGACCTTGCCAAAGATGCTGTGGAAAAAGAAATATCGCAGGTCAAGCCATGCGGATGGATTGCTCCAGACCTTTTTGGGAAAAAGGAAACCAAGGAACGTCTTTTCCTCGGAAATTTTGCGACCTTGTGCACTTTTAAAGATAAGGAACGCTATCAATACCGAGGTGCCAAGGTAGAGGAAATAAATCCGCTGGCTTGGATCATTCAGGATCAGAAAGGTCTCTTGCGCATTCTGCACAAAGGTTGCGGTAAGGTCTTTGAGAAGTTCCATGCTCGCCCACTCAATCTATTTTTGGGCATTTTGGCAGGGGAATTGGGCAAATTTATGGAGAGTTACGAAACTTTACCACATCGTTTTCGCCGCGCGCGCGCCCCATGTATCGTCGTAAGGCGCACCGCCCTCTTCGCCGCCGGTCATCTCTGCCAGTATTTCGCCGACGCTGGGCAAATTACTACTTTCATCCCCCCCCGCCCAGGTACCTGCCCGCATCAAGGCGCGGGCGCATTGGGTATAGATTTCCGCGATTTCAATAACGATCACCGTTGTCGGCAACCGGCCTTGTTTCTCGAATCGTCGGCGCAGTTCAGCGTCATCCGTCAGGATGGCCTGTCCATTAACCCGCACCACGTTGGTCGATCCCGGCACGATGAACATCAGCGACGCACGTCCATCATCAACAATATTACGCAGTGAATCCAAACGGTTGTTGCCCCGCCAGTCAGGCATTGCAAGGGTGTGCTGATCCAGTTCGCTGACCACCGGTCCATCATCGCCCCTTGGGCTACCGTCTGTGCCTTCTTTTCCGACGGTGCTCAATACGCAAAGCCGAGAGGCCATGATCCACTTGCGATAAAGCGGTGTCATCTGTGTGGCGACCTTGCGCAATGACGGCGCACCGGCCTTGCCATACAGCGCCTCAAGCGCACTGATATCTCTTATCTTATGCATCCTTGCGCCATCCGCTGTCATCCAACAGGGCATTAGACGCGGTTTCGACGGTTTCTTCCAGCTGCTTCATGAACGCCTCTTTCCCGAGACCCGGTGCGATAGGCGGCAGAAACTCGACCACCGCCAGCCCCGGCCGCCGGTACAATCCACGGCGTGGCCAGAAATATCCGGCATTGGTTGCGACAGGTATGCAGGGCTGTTTCAACTGCGCGTATAACACCGCGGTGCCGACCTTGTAGGGGACATGTGCCCCCGGCGCGACGCGGGTGCCTTGGGGATAGATCACGATCTGTCCGGGCTCGATCCGGCCTGAGTGCACATCCTCCATCATCTTGGAAATTGCCTTGCCGCGTTTGCCACGGTCCACGGCGATCATCTGCATCCGCTTGGTGTACTGGCCGATCACCGGGGTCCACAAGATTTCGCGCTTCATGATGAATTTGGCCCGTGGCAGGGCGTGAAAGATCATCATGATATCCAGAAACGACTGGTGTTTCGCAGCGATTAGAACTTCGCCGTCCGGCACTTGGCCGCGCACTTCACAGCGCAAACCGATCAGCCAGCGGGCGGTCCACATGCACCATGCAGAATAGGTCTTGCAGGCCGTGTACGCGCCGGTTTTTGAAAACATCGCCCACGGTGCGAACAACAGGCCAATCACCGGCATGGCGATGGTGGCCTGAATTATATACACGATAGACCGGATCCATTGTAGCATCAGGCAAGCTCCCTAAGGGTGCGGCGTGCAGCCGCGCGGGTGGCGGCAAAGGCAACAAGCCCAGCCAAAAACGGTATACAAAACGGCCAAAACCAATGTGCGCCCCGAAAGCCGAGGCCCGTCAAAAATCCACCTGTTTCAGATGCCGAAGGCAAAAGCAGAACAGCAACCACGCCCAATCCCGCGCCGACTGCGGCCCCTGTCAACGCGCGTAGCGTAAAGCGGCGGATAAAGGCCAGAGCAATGTAATCGTCGGTCGCCCCCACCAGTCGCAACACGGCAATCACCTGCGCATTCGCGGCCAAAGCGGCATTTGCGGCCAGCGTGATCATCGCGGCCACAGCCGCAGCAATCAGCAAAATCGACATCCAGCCCAGAAGACGCAACCGCGATGCTGCCTGCACCAGTGGTGCACGCCATCGGCTGTGATCATCCAGCACCGCGCCTGGCACCTCGGCAGCGAGGCGCAAGCGCAAGCCCGCAGGGTCCATACCGCCGCTGTCCTCTATCACCTCGATCAGGCGTGGCACCGGAAGGGAATCCAGGGCCAGATCAGGGCCAAACCACGGCGCAAGCAGGGACTGTTGCTCTGCATCCGTCAAAGCGCGTGCCGAGGCGACCCCCTTGGTGGTCTCCAGAATGCGCAAGGCTGCATCGGTTTGCGCGATACGCTGATCCATCGGTGCGACAATCCGGATGGTCGCAGACCGGGCCAGCTCTTCGCCCCAACGGTCGGCCAGCCTTCCCGCTGCCAATGATAAGGCCAATGCAAATACCGCTAGAAACGCCATCGAGGCAGCAGCAAACACTGTCAATTGGGCCGTATAGCCAGAGGGTGGCACCACGCGATCAGCATGGCGGTCCCCGACAACAAGACCCTGCAAGGTAGCCAGATCAAACTTCACAGATCCGCCCCCGCCAGCTGAATGCGCCGGTTTGCGATGCGCAGGACACGGGCTTGCACATGTGCCTTCGTCGCGCGGATAAGGCTCAGGTCGTGGGTAGCGATCAGCACCGTCTTGCCCATCTTGTTCAGCTCGATCAGCAAACGCAGCAGGCGTTGCGACATTTCCCAATCGACATTGCCCGTCGGCTCGTCCGCCAGAACCACATCGGGTGAAACGATGACGGCCCGTGCAAGGGCGGCCCGCTGTCTTTCGCCACCGGATAACTCGGGCGGCATCGCATCGGCGCGGTTGGTCAACCCGACCCAGGACATCAACTCGTCCAGATCCCCTTCTGCCGTAGCGGCCTGACGGCCCGAAACAATTAAGGGCAGACCGATATTTTCCGTCACCGAAAGATGGTTGAGAAACTGCACATCCTGATGCACCACCCCGACACGGCGACGCACGACGGCAATGTCATCGCGGCTGAGACCGCGCACATCCGCCCCGAACAGACGCACATGCCCTGCGGTCGGCAACAAGGCCCCGTAACACAACCGCATCAAAGTTGTCTTGCCCGCACCGGAAGGGCCGGTCAGAAAATGGAATGAACCGGGCGCAAGTTTCAGCGAGATATCGGACAGCAATTCGCCGCCGCCATAGCTGTACGCCACATTTTCCAGCTCGATCACATTATTATCCTTGCCACCCTGACCTGTTGTGCCTCAGCACCGCTGGGGATTCAATGCGTCCCTTCTGGACTTTGGCTACAGTTAACGCTTTTACTAGGGTATTGTAGATCTTATGGTACGTGAAAACGCATAAGTGTAGTTATCAGTGAGTAGCGGAACACCAAATGAGGTTGACCTGTCCAAATTGCGACGCCCAGTATGAGGTGCCTGACGAGGTTATTCCAACCGTCGGTCGGGATGTGCAATGCTCTAATTGCGGCAAGACCTGGTTTCAGCATCACCCGGACAATATGCCGACCGAAAACGACGCAGCTTCGCTTGATATAGATAGGCCGGCCCCGGATGAGGAAGTTGCCTCGCCGCAGCCCGCCTCGCCTATGCCAAACACTCCCGTGCGAAAACAACTTGACCCGGCAGTGGCCGATATCTTGCGCCAAGAGGCCGAGTCCGAAGCCCGCAAACGTCGCCAGTCCACCAACCTAGAGAGCCAGCCCGAGCTGGGTCTGGACAGCGGCACGGAATCGCCCGCGCCGCCTGTCCCTGACGAAGACAGCGATCATCGTCGTACGCAGGAAGCAAAGCAGCGGATGGCACGTCTGCGCGGGGAAGCTGCGCCCGTGGCAGAAGCGGCCGCAACCGCCGCTGCCATTTCATCGCGCCGGGAACTATTGCCCGATATCGAAGAGATTAACTCGACTCTGCGTCAAGACCAGACCCCAAGCGGCGTCGATCCTGATGCACGTCAAGAGTTAGGCGCCGGTGGCTCGCACAAGCAATCACGCGGATTCCGGCGCGGTTTCCTTAGCATGATGGCTCTGTTTACTTTGCTCGTGCTGCTCTACGTGTTTGCGCCGCAGATCGTGGTCGCGGCGCCCTTCCTTGAGGGGGTACTTGCCCATTATGTAGCAGGGGTGGATCAGCTGCGCCTTCTTCTTGATGGCCAGATCACAGCACTGCTCAGCTGGCTCGATACGATGGCAACGGAATCCGAATACTAACCACTGAAATAGATCAGAACCGGTTCAGCAAGCGGTTCAGATAGTCACGTTCGGCCTCTGGTCGTGCTGTTTCGCCTGATCTGCGGCGGATTTCATCCAGCAATTCACGGGCACGTGCGCCCCCATCGCCCTGGCCCAAATTCAATGGCCCGTCAGAGCTGCTTTCACCGCTGTTGCTTTGGTCACGGCCCAGCGGATCGCGGTTGTCTGCGCGGCGGTCGGATTCCGCCTGGCCCTGACCGGGTTGCTGATTCTGTTGTTCTTGCGCCAAGGCTTCGCCCAAAGACCGCATGCCTTCGCGCAGCGCCTCCATGGCTTGGGCCTGATTGTCGATGGCTTCTGCCAGATCGCGGTTGCGTAAGGCCTGTTCTGCCTGGTCCATCGCGCGTCCCGCTCGATCCAGCGCTTCGCGCGCCGCATCCCCTTCGGGTGTACCTTGTCCAGGCAAGCGCCCTTGCTGACGTTTCAGCTCGTCTCTTAGGGCCTGCTGACGCTCGGCCAGACCTTCCTCTCCCTTGCCATCTCCTTGCCCCCGTTCGCCACCTTCGCCTGCCTGATCCTGTTGCTGGCCGCTGCCTTCGCCTTGACCGTTTTGCCCTTCATGACTCTGACCGCGGCCCTGCCCCCCGTTACGCCCCTCATTGCCGTCGTTCTCGCCAGCTTGGGCGTTGGGGTTGAACTGCTCTTGCAAGTCGCGGAACGCCTGATCGCTCAGCCCTTGCTGTTCGTTCAGGGTTTCGGCCAGCCCCTCCATCGCCTGCTCGCCCGGAGATTTGCCACCCTGACCGGGCTGTCCTTGGGTAACGCGCATGTTCTCCATCATCTCTTGCAACTGCTGCAAAGCCTCGGCAGCTTCAGCCATGCGGCCTTCCTCCATCAGCTCCTGAATTCGATCCATCATGCGTTGCAGATCGTCCTGCGTCATCTGCATGCTTTCGCCCTGTTGCTGCTGTTCGCCGCTTTCGCCTTGCTCGCGTTCTTGCGCCTGCTGGCGTTGAAGCTGTTGCATATAGTCTTCGGTCGCGCGGCGCAGCTCGTCCATCAGCTCTGCAATTTCCGCGTCAGTTGCCCCGTTCTTCATCGCTTCTTGCAGGCGTTCCTGCGCGCGGCGCAACCGTTCCAGCGCGTCCGCAAGCACGCCCTCTTCCAGTTCAAGCGCCAATCCCCAAAGGTCTTCCGCCAATTCGTCCGTTATTTCAGCGTCCAATCCAAAGCGCGTGCGGATTTCCAGCTTTTCGATGATCCGCTTGAGTTTAAGTGCGGATATCGCGCTGTTGAACAGATCGTCGGGACGGTAGGAGACAGCCCGCAAGACTTGCGCAGTACGCGGCGCGTTTGACGTTGCCCACAACAGATCACGCCGCATTTCGATCAACGCGGCTGCCGACGGGTTAAAGAACCGTCGTCCCGGCAGCACCATGTCCTGTGGCGGTGTTTCACCTTGCTGCTCTGCCGCATCCAGCACAGCCAGCGTCAGTTTCACAGGCAGATTTGCCCATGGATGCTTGGAAAAGTCTTCGATCAGGTTTTCCTCGAACGCGGCGCGGTTCCCTGCTACCGGGGTTGGCAGGGACACCACAATGTGTTCGCGTGGATCGGGATCGGCGCGCAAGCCATAACGCCGCTCCACCGCAGCAAGGTCAAGGATGATCCGTGCCTCGCCCGCCTCAACACCGTAATCGTCACTGGCCCCAAACGGCAGGCGCATTTCGCCCAATGCCGCCACCTGTACCTCGCCCAACAGGTCAACCTCCGGCGGATTGTCGGCGCGAACTGTCACGCTCCAGACCCGTCCGCCGGGGCCTTCAACCGCGATGGTGCCTTCTTGTAGCACTGCAAAATCCTGTGCCGGATCAGATGCGGCGGGCACATCAGCGACCCGCCCCGACACAGTTTCCGCCAGGGTCAACGCCCCGACGTCGCCATAGAACCGAAGGGTAATCAACGTGCCCTTGGGCAAATCAAGCGCCCCCTCGGCCAAATCATTCAGATAAAGTGTTGGGCGGCCCGTATAGCGCGGCGGTTCAGCCCAACCTTCCCATACAGGCCCCGAGGCAAGTCCCGTACTGGCCGCCATCCCCGCAACAGACCCGACCCGCCAGATTGACCCGAACAACAGGGCTACAGCGAAAGCCAGCACCGCGACATAGCGCAGAGCATAGGGATCGCGGTCTGCGATCCTCAAATCCGCCGACACCGCATCCGCTGCGGCAGCCCGCGCAGCCATGCGTGACTTGTGCGCCCGCCAGACCGCCATTGATGCCGCGTCATCGCGGCCAATCGCGGCCTCATCCAACATCGCCTGAATCGGACGCCCCGGCAGGCTGGCATCCAGCCGTTCTACCGCAGCCGACCTTGACGGTATCCGGAACCGGTGCGCCCCATAGATAAACGCACAAACTGCCGCGACCATCGCTATGACGGCCCCGGCCCAGACGGCCTCGACCATCACAGAATCTTGTAGGCCCAGCATCAGTGCTGCAAGAACCAGCAGCACCACCGTCATCAACGGCCACAGCGCCCGCACCAGCGTCTCGGCCAGCATTCCGGCCCAAGTCATCCGGATTGGCCAGCGCAACCTGGCCAGCGCCTGACGGAGATCGTTAGGGGTGAATGTGCTCATCGCATCGGCTCCCTTATGGTGCAGGGCAGGATTTCCCTACAGCCATTCAGGAATGGTATCGCGATTTATCATTTCGTCAAAGGTCGGACGTGCGCGAATAACCGCAAATTGATCGCCATGTACCAAAACCTCGGGGATCAGGGGGCGCGAATTATATTCGCTGCTCATTACCGCGCCGTAAGCACCGGCAGAGCGGAAGGCAACAAGGTCACCGGCAACCAGCGGCGGCATCAGACGTTGTTTCGCAAAAGTGTCACCGGATTCGCAGACCGGTCCGACAATGTCTATCGGCTGCAGATCGCCCCCGGCGACGGGCTCGAGCACCGGAACAATATCGTGATGTGCATCATACATGGCTGGGCGGATCAGATCATTCATTGCCCCGTCAAGGATCAGGAACTGGCGCCCCTCTCCCTCTTTGACATAGATGACTTCACTGACCATCAGCCCTGCATTTCCGGCAATCAGCCGCCCAGGCTCAATCTCGATTTCGCAGCCCAGATGGCCGAGCGTTCGCTTGACCAATGCACCGTAATCCGATGGCAAGGGCGGGTCGGCGTTGCTCCGCTCATAAGGAATACCAAGGCCGCCCCCCAGATCCAGACGGGTTATCTTGTGACCATCCGCACGCAAAGTTTCCGTCAGTTCCGCAACCTTTTGATAAGCCAGTTCATAGGGCGCCAATTCTGTCAGTTGCGATCCGATGTGCACGTCGATCCCGATCACATCAAGCCCCGACATCGACGCCGCCATCCCATAGACAGCGCGCGCCTTCGCAATTGGAATACCGAATTTGTTCTCGGACTTGCCGGTCGCAATTTTGGCATGGGTTTTGGCATCCACATCCGGATTCACCCGAATTGTGATCGGGGCCACCACGCCCAATTCACGCGCAACAGCATCCAGAACAACCATCTCCGGCTCACTCTCGACATTGAACTGGCGAATACCGCCTTCCAACGCCAGCCGGATCTCGGCCCGCGTTTTCCCTACGCCGGAAAACACAATCCGGTCGCCCGGCACCCCCGCCGCGCGGGCGCGTCGGTATTCGCCCCCCGACACCACATCCATGCCTGCACCCGCCTGAGCAAGGGTACGCAAAACAGCCTGATTGGAGTTGGCTTTCATGGCGTAACACACCAGATGCTCCATGCCATCCAGGGCCTCGTCAAACAGACGGAAATGGCGCAACAGCGTTGCTGTCGAATACACATAAAACGGCGTCCCGACAGCCGCTGCAATCTCGGAAATAGCAACGTCTTCCGCATAAAGCGCGCCGTCACGGTATAAGAAATGATCCATGCTTCATCTTGCCCTTAAACTCAATTCCGCCCTATTTTACAGGCGCAGTCCTCAAAAAAAGATAGAGCGGCAAACCACAACTCACCCCAATGAGAAACGTCGCGGGAATGGCGATCAGCGCGCCCCAGTTGCGCCGCACGGCAACCTCGGCGACGATCCAGACGGTCAGGGCTATGGCCGCGATTGTCAGGTCCCAGACCAATCCGCTGGTGGCCGTGTTCACATGCCACGCCTCCACCATCCCCATGATATCAAGCCCGTTTTCACTGAACCACGTGATGAAATAATACATCGGGTGGACAGCCCCCCAAACTGCAAGGCCTAGGAAGATCATGCGTAGTGACGACATCCTAAAACCCTTTCACCACACCGACATTCACATGACCGGAAACATGCACACCGGGTGTGTAATTGCTGGGTTGCTGATGGGCGTCGGACAGCGTGTTTGTTGCGTTACGCGTCGGCTGCACGGGCTCGCCGTCCGCACCGCACCCCGCGAGACCCGCACCAAATATCAGAACCAGAACCCACTTCATGCCAACAGACCTTTCCAACGCGCGACCTGCGCCCGCACCTGCGCAGGGGCTGTCCCGCCGTAAGACATGCGCGAATTCACCGAATTCTCTACCGTCAGCACATCAAAAACACCCTGTGTGATACCGTCATGAACCGATTGCATCTGCTTCAGCGTCAGATCAGGCAAGTCACATCCCTGCTTTTCGGCGATCCCGACCAGCGCGCCGGTGATGTGGTGGGCGTCGCGAAACGGCAGCCCCAGCACCCGCACCAGCCAGTCGGCCAGATCGGTTGCCGTAGAAAACCCGCTGCCCGCCGCCGCCGCCAGTTCGCTGCGGTTACCGGTCATGTCGCGGACCATGCCTTCCATCGCGGCCAGGGCCAGCATCAGGTTGTCGGCCGCATCAAAGACCTGTTCCTTATCTTCCTGCATGTCCTTTGAATAGGCCAGCGGCAGCCCCTTCATCACCAGCATCAACGCGGTATTTGCGCCAAAGATACGTCCCACCTTGGCCCGGATCAGCTCTGCCGCATCGGGGTTTTTCTTTTGTGGCATGATCGACGATCCGGTCGAGAACCGGTCCGACAGGGTCACAAACCGGAACTGCGCAGAAGACCAGATCACCAACTCCTCTGCGAAGCGGCTGAGGTGCATGGCTGAAATGCTGGCGCAGGACAGGAATTCCAACGCAAAATCACGATCCGCTACGGCATCCAGAGAGTTCGCCGCGGGCCGGTCAAAACCAAGGGCTTCCGCCGTCATATCCCGATCAATAGGAAAGGACGTGCCCGCCAATGCCGCAGCACCCAAGGGGCTTTCGTTCATCCGCGCCCGTGCATCGCGCACGCGCGACAGGTCGCGCCCGAACATTTCGACATAGGCCATCATGTGATGGCCCCATGTCACCGGCTGGGCCGTCTGCAAATGGGTGAAACCGGGCATCACCCAATCCGCACCCGCCTCGGCCTGTCCAAGAAGCGCTTTGATAAGGGCGACAAGGCCGCCCTCAAAGGCATCCAGCTGGTCGCGGACCCAAAGTTTGAAATCCGTTGCCACCTGGTCATTGCGGGACCGGCCCGTGTGCAGCCGCCCAGCCGGTTCGCCGATCACCTCTTTCAGTCGCGCCTCCACATTCATGTGGATATCTTCCAGCGCAGTCGAATATTCGAAAGTCCCGCCCTCGATCTCTGACAAGATCGTGAGAAGCCCTTCCCGAATTGCCTCTGCGTCGTTATCGGTAATGATACCTGTTGCGGCCAACATCGCGGCATGGGCCCGCGAGCCTGCGATATCCTGCGCCGCCATCCGCTTGTCAAAGCCGATAGAAGCGTTAATTGCCTCCATGATGGCATCGGGACCCGCAGCAAAGCGGCCACCCCACATTTTGTTGGAGCTGTTATCAGTCATGGCAAAACCCTCGGAGGGACAAATGAGAAAACTAGTGTTCGGCCTCGTGTATACGGCCCTTTTGGCAGGTGCAAATACTGCATGGGCTGCGGGCCCAGACATTTTGTCAATGCGCACGGGCGACATGAAGAAACTAATGGTGCATGAAACCCCGCAAGCGGTATCCGATGCGGCGTTCATACTGGCCGATGACGAGGGCACCGGTTCACTGGCGGATTATCGCGGGAAATACGTGCTGGTGAATTTCTGGGCCACATGGTGCGCCCCGTGTCGCAAGGAAATGCCGCAGCTAAATGCGCTGCAAAAAGAGTTTGGCGGCGACCATTTCGAGGTGGTGACCATTGCCACAGGGCGAAATTCGCCTGAAGGCATCACCAAATTCTTCAAAGAGGCCGACATTGACAGTCTGCCGCGCCATCAGGATCCGAAACAGGCGCTGGCGTCGCAGATGGGCATATTCGGCCTGCCAATTACGGTATTGATCGACCCGGAGGGCCGCGAGATTGCCCGTTTGCGCGGCGACGCGGAGTGGGACAGTGAGAGCGCAAAGGAAATCATCAAGACTCTGGTCGCTTCACAAACCGAAGAATGAGAGGGCGCCGGACTTTACCAAGTCCGGCCCGTTTCCCAACCGACAGTGTTTAGGCAGCGTGACCCAAAATCGCAGCTTCCGACCCTGAAAGGTTGCGCCTTGCGAAACTTCCATAGGTATGAGGATCAAACTCAAGCTCGGGATGGGTCGCCAACAGCCGCGTACGATCCTTTTCATCCAGGGTACTGAGGGCGGCAGATGCGGGGTGAAAACTCTCGGTTTCGACGCCATTGGCCCACATCACCTGATGCTGGTCAAACAACAGATGGACATAAGTCACCTCGCGCAATTTCAGATCAACGGTGATCGTCTTGCCGTTGATCAAATCCTTGGCGGCCACCAGTACTTCCGGCGTATTGAACAAGTCTTGGGCCACCGCGCCTTTTACCAGAATACGATGCTGTGGCGAAACGATCAAATCCTCGTCCGGCATATCGTCGCCAAAGACACCGGCATTGATCCGCACGGGCCGCAGTTTGGGCATGGCAAACAGCCGTGCCCCGCTCATGCGGCGGCTGCCAATCCAGCGGATCGACTGCGCGCCATTGTCTTTGGTCTGTACCTGATCGCCTTCGTGCAGATCTTCGATCCTGATCAGCCCTTCGGGCGTCGCTATTTTTGTTCCGAGGGTAAAACAAATGACGCCACCACTGCCCTGACCGTCTGCCTCGTTCGGGGTAGATCCTAACGTATGGTGCACAATCCAGAGATCGCAATCACGCGGTGGAATCTCATCCATAAACATCAGCAATGGCTGGCTGCCTCCACCAACTTCGATCAAGGTAACGGTGTAACTTTTACCGCCGTCCGTCACGACAAAACTGTTGTCCATCAAAGGTGTCGTTTCCAACGCCTCTTTGTCGCGCTCCGACAGTGTCGGCACGTCTTTCTTTTCCAGTGCCGCACCGACCAAACGATGCACCATCCGCGCTGCTCTTTTTCTTAGTTTCTCTGCACCGTCTGCCTGGTCCAGTCGCAAAACGTCATTCGGTCCATCCACCCGGATGGCATCCCCGCGCCACGCCCATGCGGCCCCCACTGTCAGGGATTGCACCGGTGCGGCATCAAGGCCGTCGATTTCGGTTTGCGACCAGCTTATGACAAACGTGCCACGAAAGCCCGTTTTCATTACTCGTACTACCTGCCTCAGTTTCTTTTTTATAACAAAAGTTAACAACAGGTTAACAAATGTTTCGCTCCCAAGGAAGCTCCTTTTTTTCGGCATCGGTAAAGGTGTTGCGTATATACGTTAAGGTTAACAATGCGGATCATTGGGATGACAATATGTTGCGGTTGCTGGGCAGAGTGCCGCAATATGGTGTATGAGCAAGAGGAGATGGCTGACTCTGCGTCATCAAAATCAAAGCGTTCAAAAGCGACCTACGGATCAAGCTGCGGTAAAACACTTCCCGAAACAGTGCTACAAAATTGAGAACAAGGGTACCAAATCACCTAGCCACACTTGTAATTCGCGGGCAAATTGTTAGCGTTTGTTACCCCGAACCTGCGAGGCCCTATGACCAACACATCCAAGTCGCTGCCCGAAAGGCGCATTGTTTCTTCACGGCATCTTGCCGAAGGGGACGGTTGGGAGGCGTCCGAGCTGGAGTTTGGCATGATTATCGCTTTCAACGCCTTCACCCGCTGGACAACACGCTGCATGGCGGCAGCGGGCAATGCCGATCTTACGCCACTGGAAATACTTGTCCTGCATAACGTAAACCATAGGGGCCGTGAAAAACGACTGACCGACATCTGTTTCTTGCTGAATATCGAAGACACGCATACGGTCAATTATGCCCTGCGCAAACTTTTGAAATCGGAATTGTTGGAGACGGACAAACGTGGCAAAGAAGTCTTTTACCGCACCTCCGAAGCGGGAAACGCGCTGTGCGAGGCGTATCGCACAATCCGCAAGAGCTGTTTTCTGGATGGTTTGTCGCGCCTTGATACCAGCGGCGACGACATGCGATTGATTGCGGCGCAACTGCGGACGATGTCCGGTCAATACGATCAGGCGAGCCGTGCCGCCGCGTCGCTCTGACCCATCCATAATCCCGTAAGCGCAAGTTTCAGCACTCCGGCCTATAGGCTTTGGCCCCTACGGTGATTTATAGAATGACCATGAACATTTCAAATACCCAAGTTATCGTCGCGGCAGATGGCGGCGGCAGTGGTTGCCGCGCAGCCGCTGGCACAGCGAAACAGGGCATCCTTGGTCAGGCCAACAGCGGACCGGGCAACATTCATAGTGATTTTGATGCGGCGGTTGCCAATCTTACAGGCGCCATCGCACAGGCGCTGGAAAACGCCGGTTTGGGGCATACACCCCCGGATCAGATTACTGCACATCTCGGCGTGGCCGGGGCCCATTCTCAGGTTGAAATCCAAGCCCTGAGGAATGCGCTACCCTATGGGCGCAACTCCGTTTCGGGAGACCGTGCCACGTCGGTGCGCGGCGCATTGGGCACGGCGGACGGATATGTGGTGGCCTTGGGCACCGGCACGATTGTGGCCCGCCAGCGAAATCTGAAAATGACTACCGTTGGCGGCTGGGGATTTCATTTGTCGGATCAGGCATCCGGCGCCTGGCTCGGACGCAGGCTGCTTGAGGAAATCGTTCTAGCCGAAGACGGGTTGCGCCCGCATAGCGATCTTAGCCGTACAATCTGTGCCGCCAAGGGCGGGTTGATGGACGTCATCCAGTTCAGCAGCGTCGCAAATCCGGCGGAATACGCGCAAATCGCACGCAATGTGATCAACTCTGCCGCCGACGGGGATGCGATTGGTCTGGTATTGATGGCCGAAGGTGCCGACTATGTGGAAACGGCCCTCAAGGCGCTTGGCTTCGAACCGGGTGATCATCTGGCGCTTGCCGGTGGCGTCGGGCCACATTACGCGACTTACCTATCTGATGCCCTTACCCGGAATATCCACCCCCCCAAGGGATCCGCGTTGGAAGGTGCGTTTGCGATGGCCGCACAGCTTGCAACATGACCGGCAGCCGTGCGGGACCGGCATTTGTCGGGGCGGATGTTTTTGACGGAATCCAATTGTTAACCAATCACGCGGTTGTCCTGAAGAATGGCCAACCCGTCATAACGCCGCGCGGTTCTGTGTCTGTCGACACTCCATTGGTTACGCTGAATGGTGGCACTTTGATGCCCGGCTTTGTCGACCTTCAGGTGAATGGCGGCGGCGGCACCCTGTTCAATGACGCGCCCAATTTGGCCACGCTGACCACCATCGCGCAGGCCCATGCGCGCCTTGGCACTCGCGGCTTTTTGCCGACGTTGATCACGGACACCCCGGCACAGACAACCGCAGCGATGAAAGCAGCCACCGCAGCGGTTGCAGCTGGCGTGCCCGGCATTCTTGGCCTGCATCTTGAGGGGCCGCATCTGTCGGTGGCACGCAAAGGCGCGCATGACGCGGATTTGATCCGCCCGATGGATGATGTGGATTGTGCTGAACTGATTGCAGCCGCCCACATCCTGCCCAACCTTTTGATCACAGTGGCCCCCGAGAGCGTCAGCATGACCCAGATCGCCGCGCTATCGCAAGCAGGCGCAATCATCTTCCTGGGTCACAGCGACACGGATTATGACACCGCCAAAGCGGCATTTGCGGCGGGCGCATGTGGCAGCACCCATTTGTTCAATGCGATGAGTCAGCTGTCAAACCGCGCGCCCGGACTTGTCGGCGCGACGCTTGATACCGCTGGCGCGGCCAGTGGACTAATTGCAGATGGCATTCACGTGCACCCTGCGACCATACGTGCGGCCCTTGCCGCCAACAAAGGCCCGGCGCCTGTCTTTCTGGTCAGTGATGCAATGGCCTGCGCCGGATCGGACATCACCGGTTTCAAACTGGGCGGGCGGGATATCTTGCGCAAAGACGGACGCCTGACGCTTGAAGATGGCACCCTTGCCGGTGCCGATATTTCAATCGCGCAATCATTGCATGTGATGATCCGTGACGTGGGCGACGTACCGAGCCAAGCTTTCGCCCGTGCCACGTCGCTGCCCGCATCCGTGCTGCGTGATCCCAAAGGGGCAGGAAATTGGCCCCTTGATCTGGCCGGATTGATTTATCTGACACCTGATTTCCAAGTAATGGCCGTTGCCGAACTCGCGTGATTGCCCCATGGCAAAACGAGATTGGCCATCGTCAAAAATGCGGTGAAGCAAGTAGCAACTGGGCCGCTCAAACACGTCTGTGACGCAGGGCTAAAACTGAATACCTTCAGCAAGTTGCCCGAACCATCAGCTGGGAAACGCAGTTTTGGTTTTCCAGAGGTAGTTCCGGTGACATGATCGATTGCACCAAGGCTTCTCCGGCAAGCTTTCCGATCGTCTTGGCCGGAATTCGGACAGTGGTAATCGCGGGTTCCACTTCTTTGGAGCCTTTGAAATCTCCGATGCCGGTTACCGCAATATCTTCCGGCACCCGCATCCCGCATGACTGGGCGGCGTAAATTGCCCCCAGCGCAAGAACGTCGTTACCGCAAATGATAACGTCAGGGTGCGGCCTTGAACCGAGATATCCGGCAACGACAGCTTTGGCAGAAGACACGCTATAGAGTGTTTCAAGCTGATCCTCAGCATCCGGCACAATCTCCGCTGATCCAAGGGCTTCCAAAACGCCATCCGCCCGTGACGTAGCCCGATCATTCCCGACAAGCGGGGGAAACAAGGTCGCAACCTTGCGATGTCCAACGGACAATACGTGCTGAGCAATTGTCCGGCCAGCGTCATAATTGTCAGCGCCGACACAGGGAATGCGCGAAACAGGCGCGTAATTCCACAACGACACGGCCGGTGTCTGTTGGCTTTCGATCAGGCGATACACCTCTTCGGAATGGCGCAACCCCACAAGGGCCACCCCGTCAACGCGATGCTCTAGGAACTTGCGCAACACGTCATATTCCCGTTTGTCGTCATAATTGTGGGTGCCCAGAAGAATGGTAAAGCCGCTGTCTCCGACGGCGTCGGAGAAGGCCTGAATGACTTCGGCGAAAATCGTATTGTCTATTGTCGGGACCAGAATACCGATCGTCCCACTGCGAATGCCATGAATGGTCTGGGCGGCGCGATTGCGGATATATCCCAGTCGCTTTACCGCTGAATCAATTTTCTTACGTGTCGCCAGTTTCACCAACTCTGGTCGGTTGAAAAACCGCGAAACCGTCGCGGGCGAGACCCGCGCCGCATTCGCCACACTCACAATATCCGATTTTTTTTGCTTTTTATCAGTCACTTAAATCAATAATCCCGTTATTTTATGAAAACATTTGCAAAACTATTTTCATTACATAACTTCAAAGGTCAATTGCTGTTTCGGGAGAGGACGCGCACTTGGAGTTTCTCAGCTATTTCGGTCAGGTCTTCGAACCGTTCAGTTTTTTGCTTTTGCTGGCTGGCACCATCGGCGGCCTGATATTGGGCGCGACCCCGGGCTTGTCGCCGACAATGGCAGTGGCTTTGCTGATCCCGTTCACCTTCCGGCTTGAACCGGCGCAGGGTCTGATCCTGCTTGGCGCGGCCTACACATCGACTGTTGCAGGCGGTGCCGTCAGTGCGATCTTGTTGAAAATTCCAGGGGCCCCGGCAAATATCGCCACAACACTGGACGGCCACACGATGGCGCAAAAAGGACAAGGCGCAAAGGCCTTGCAGCTTTCCTTTATCTCGTCCGCGGTCGGCGGCGTTTTCGGTGTGCTGCTGCTGATCTTCCTGACCCCTGTTCTGGCAAAATGGGCACTGGCGTTCAGCCCGTCGCATCTATTCTGGCTCGCCATTCTGGGGGTCACGGTGATCGGAACGCTGGACTCCAGTTCGGTAGTGAAAGGCTTGCTGTCCGGCTGCATCGGTCTTTGGCTTGCGACGGTCGGTTTCGATGACATTATGGGCGCCCAGCGGTTTATCTTTCATCCTGCTCTGGGCGGCGGCATCAATGTGATCCCTGCACTGATTGGCCTTTTCGCCATTCCTCAGGTCATCACCATGTTCGCCAAAGGCCGCAGCCAAACCAACAGCGAAATCATCACAGTGCAGAGAAGTCCGATCAAGGCCGCCTTTGCCGAGGTTTTTAAACGCAAACGCGCATTGGCCATCGGTACAGGTGTTGGCAGCATCATCGGCTTGATCCCCGGTGTGGGCGGACAGATCGCAGGGCTTGTCGCATACGACCAATCCAAGAAGTTCAGCCCGGAAAGCGCGAAATTCGGCACCGGCCATTCCGAAGGCGTGATCGCTGCAGAGGCCGCCAACAACGCCATGGTTGGTCCCTCCTTGGTGCCCCTGCTGACGCTCTCCATTCCTGGTTCGCCAACCGCTGCGGTACTCTTGGGCGGCTTGCTGATCCACGGTATTTTTCCAGGATCCGATCTGTTCGACAATCATCCTGATGTGGCATGGACCTTTATCAATTCCATGTTGGTCGGACAGGTCTTGATGTGCATTTTTGGCCTCTATGTTGCGGGCTTGGCCGCTAGCGTGGCGCGGGTACCGCATGCGGTCATGGCAGCAATCGTTTTGGGGCTTGCCGTTTTTGGCAGCTATTCCGTGCAGAACTCCATGGGGGATGTCTATGTGATGGCATCGCTGGGCGTGGGCATGTACTTCCTTGAACGTTTCGGTTTTTCAGCCGCACCTTTGGTGCTTGGCCTTATCCTTGGTCCCATCGCCGAGGCAAACTTTATCCAGGGATCAATGATCGCGAACGCGACCTCCAGCCTCGGAACCTATTTCTTTACCGGCAGTCTGAATCTTGTGTTGATCGCAATAGTGATCGCATCCGTCGCCTACTCGGTCTGGATGGAACTGCGCAGCCGCCGTTATACCTCAAAAGAGGAGATCATCGGATGAGCGACCTTCCCCGCAACCAGCACATCGTCGCATCCGGCGTCGTCGCAACGGTCGGCATCTGGGTGGCCTATATCAGCTTTACCCAAGAACCAGCGGCGGCGTTCCTGTTTCCGCGCATGATCTCGACGGTTTTCGTGATCCTCGCGCTCTGGACTTTCGGCAAAGCCATCGTGGGACGCAGCAAGGTCGGCAACGGTTTGTCCGCCTCTGCACTCAAGAACCTCGCGCCCGGTTTGATCGTTGCCCTGATCTATATCTTCTGGGCGGCCAAGGGACTGGGGTTTTATACCGCTACAACCATTACCTTCTTTATATTGCTGAGCCTTTACGATCCTGCACCGCACAATGAACCGCGGACATGGATCAAACGGATCATTATCACTGCCGGTTTTCTGGTCGTGATGTACGGCCTCTTCGCGACACTTCTGAACGTATACACACCGCGAGAGATTTTTTTCTGAACCGCAACAGCGGCAGAGTTAACCTTAGGGAGAAGACAAATGAAAAAATGGATCGCAGGAGCCGCAATGGCTCTGATGACAATGGGAACCACCGCTGTTGCAGACGGGCACGGCTCGTACCCCGAACGCCCGATCATGTTGATGGTCAGCTATGGCGCTGGCGGTGCAACGGATTTCCAAGCCCGTATCGTGACAATGACCGCTGGCAACGAAGATGCACTGGGCATGCCCATCGCCATCATCAACAAGCCGGGGGCCGGCGGACGCGTCGGCTGGAACTGGCTCTCCTCCCAAGCCGAGGCGGATGGGTATACGCTGGGCGCCTATAATATACCGCATTTTATTGCCCAGTCGATTGAAGGTGGCGTGGATTACAGCACCGACAGCTTTGAACCGATCGCGAACTGGGGTGCAGACCCTGCCGTCTTCGTCGTGGGCGCGGACAGTGCGTTCAACTCCATGGCTGATGTGATTGATTACGCCAAGGCAAACCCCGGTGGCCTGACCTTCTCGGGTGCGGGCCTTTTCGTGGGTCATCACATCGCCGCCTTGCAACTTGAGAAAGCGGCAGGCGTCAAGTTGGCCTACATCCCCAGCAATGCGGGCGGCGCCGGTGCCATGAAGTCTGTCATCGCAGGCGACGTCCTTGGCGGGGTGAACAACCTCTCTGACGCCTTCCGTGCGCGCGCCGCGGGCAACATCAAAATCCTTGGTGTATTCGACCTCGAGCGGAACAGCTTTATGGACGATGTACCCACCATGAAAGAGCAGGGCTTTGACATCGATAACGCCTCTGTAAACTTCCGTGGCGTGATGGTGCCCAAGGGGACGCCGCAGGCGTTGATCGATCACCTTTCCGCAGTTGTACCAACCATGTTTGAAAACAGCCGTGTGCAAGGCAAAATGTCTGCCGGTGGCAGCCCGATGCATGTCATGAACCGTCAAGAGGTTCTGGAGATGTGGGCCGCGCGCCAGACCACCCTCGAAGCATTGCTTTCAGGCCTTTAACTCAGCTGGTGGGGCGCGATTAACGCGCTCCACCACTCCTACCACCAAAGGAATGCTCCATGACCGCTCAAGATCCCGTCGCAGAGGTCGAAACAATTGTTGCCCGCGCCCGCGCAGCACAGCAACGGTTCGAGGAAGTCGGCAGTCAGGCCCTGTATGACCGCGCCGCCACGGCGGCGGCTTGGGCCATCATGGAACCTGCACGAAACGAAACGC
Source organism: Sulfitobacter sp. (assembly GCA_049794055.1). GTDB lineage: Bacteria > Pseudomonadota > Alphaproteobacteria > Rhodobacterales > Rhodobacteraceae > Sulfitobacter. The sequence goes on along the minus strand of JBARCL010000038.1, from coordinate 48,456 downwards.
TGGCAAAGCTTGCCGTCGAGACGACTGGCCTTGGTAATGTTCCGGATAAGATTACCAAGAACCATCGCAAGACGCTTGGCTTGATGCGCGACATCCAGAATGTGCAGACCTATGGCGTGATCCAAGACAACGCCGAGACGGGCATCACCGAAATTGCCCGCCCTATCGGTGTGATCGGCGCTGTTGTGCCGTCAACCAACCCCGGTGCGACGCCTGCAAACAACATCATCAACGCGCTTAAATGCGGCAACGCGATTGTTGTTTCCCCCTCACCCAAAGGGGTGCCAACCTGCGAAAAGCTGCTGGAATACATTTACGAAGAATTTGACAAATCCGGCATTGACCATGATCTCGTCCAGATGATCCCCGGCCGCGGGTCCAAGGAAAAAACCCAGCGGCTGCTTGAAATTGCCGATCTCATTGTGGTGACCGGTAGCCAGAATAATGTAAAACGCGCCTATACATCGGGCACGCCTGCATTGGCCGTGGGCGCGGGCAATGTCACGGTGATCATTGATGAGACCGCCGACCTTGCTGCCGCCGCGCAAAAGATCACCGCATCCAAAACCTTTGACAATGCCACGTCCTGCTCGTCCGAAAATGCCATTGTCGTGGTGGATGCGATCTATGATGCTTTTGCGACCGAGATGGGGAAAGCCGGTGGCGCATTGATCGCAGATGACCAGCGTATTCTGGACAAACTCTGGATCAAAGGCCACCTGAACCCGCGCGCTATCGCACAAGATGCCGCTGCGGTGATCGATGCCCTTGGGTTAACCGGCGAGGTGCCCGCAGACACACAATACATCGCAGTCGAAACAAGCGGCATAGGGCCGGAACACCCCTTGTCGGGGGAAAAACTAAGCCGCGTCCTAACCGTTTATCGCGCAACCGATTTTGACGATGCCGTCGCGATCACCCGACGGGTTCAGCTGCATCAGGGGGCGGGCCATTCTGTTGGCATCCATTCATCAGATAAAAACCGCCCGATGATCCTTGCCAACGCCATCCCGACCAGCCGTGTAATCGTCAATCAGGCACATACCTTTGCAACCGGCGGCGCCTTTAACAACGGCATGCCTTTTTCGCTCTCGATGGGTTGCGGATCATGGGGCGGCAATTCGATCGCCGAGAATCTCCATTGGAAACACTTCATGCAAACCACCAAGATTGTCCGCGAGATACCCACACGGGAACCAAAGGTTGAAGACATTTTCCAAAGCTATTGGGCGGCAACAGGCGTATGATTTTCGACGCCAAGACACCACCGCAAGGGACGATCCGGGATTGGGTGGACCACCGCGCAGCCCAAGGCGGTGTCGCGATGGTGTTTCCTGAGACCGGTGAGGAACTGGAATGGAAAGATTTGCGCCGTAATGCCGTATCCTTGGCGCGCAACCTGACGGCGAGGGGCGTCTCAAAGGGAGAAAGCATTGCCATCGTCCACCCGAATGGTGCTGCTGGGATTCAGGCGCTTTATGGTGTCTTATACGGCGGTTTTCGCGCCACAATGATCAACCTTGCCGCTGGGCGTGACGCGATCGAATATGCGCTGGGTCACAGTGGTGCCCGGTTTGCTTTTGTGCACGACACGGCCGCCGCGCTATTTGCCAGCGCCGCGCCTGACGGTGTCACGGTCATTCCGATTGAAGGAGACGGTGACGTTCCCCTCCACGACATCGCGCCACAGGATCATGCATTGCTCATGTATACCTCCGGTACAACCGGTCAGCCGAAAGGTGTTGTTCATACCCATGCAAGTTTGCTGGCCGGCGGATGGACCACCGCCGTCGCCCATGAACTGACGGCGCAGGATCGCGGGTTCTGCGTGCTGCCGGTTTATCATATCAACGGGCTTTGCGTGTCGGTGATGGGCGCGTTGGTATCCAATGGTTCATTGGCTGTTGTCTCCAAGTTCTCGGCCAGCAAATTCTGGGACCAGGTATCGCGGTCATCCGCGACGTGGTTTTCCGTTGTCCCGACAATCATCAGCCATCTGCTGCATGCACGGGCCGACCCTGACGCTGGATGTGTGGCGCGGTTACGGTTTGGACGATCCGCGTCGTCGGCTTTGGCCGTTGAGACCCAACGCGTCTTTGAAGACCGTTTCGGGCTACCTATCGTCGAGACAATGGGCCTGACCGAAACCGCCGCGCAAATCCTGTCCAATCCATTGCCCCCCGGGGTTCGCAAAATCGGCTCGCCTGGCGTCGCCTATGGAAACGAGGTCCGTATTCTGAACCCAGACCAAAGCGAATGCCCGTGTGACACCGAAGGCGAAATCGCTGTACGTGGCCCGAACGTTATGCGCGAATACCTCGCCAATCAGCTTGCCACGCAGAACACTTTTGCGGGCGACTGGCTGCGCACAGGCGATTTGGGCAAAATGGATGCCGACGGCTATGTCTATGTGACCGGACGGATCAAGGAATTGATCATCAAAGGCGGAGAGAACATCGCCCCGCGTGAAATCGACGAAGCGCTTTATTCACATCCCGACATCGTCGAAGCCGCAGCTTTCGCCCGCCCCTGCAAGATATACGGGGAGCGCGTGGAAGCAGCCGTGCGCATCGCAGAGGGATCATCACTTGTCGAGAAAGACCTTGTCGAAATCTGCCACCAGCGGCTGGGCGCGTTCAAATCACCTGATGTGATTCACTTCCTTGCGGAATTGCCAAAAGGCCCCTCCGGAAAAATTCAGCGTTTGAAACTTGCCGAAATCATAGGATAGCCGAGGATACCGGACGAACGGCAAAGGTGTGACATCCCGCTCATGCGGCGATCAATCGCGCGGCGACAGAGGCGCCACCGGATGCCTTTGACAGTGTATCGCATTGGGTGCTGGTGATCCGCATCCGGCTGCGCAGGGTTTTCCGGATCACTGATACGCGTCGGGCGGGGCCGTTTCCTGTAAGGTTCTTGCCGCTTCGTATTGTGACAAAAACACCTGCCCCGTCAGATCGGACAGGAAGTGCGCACGTTGCAAGCGGTCCATGACCGGTCCTTTGACTTCGGACAGATGCAGCTGCACGTTCATTTCGCGCAGACGGCTGTTAATCGCCTCAAGCGATTCCAGGGCGCTCAGATCAATGGCGTTGATCGCAGAGCACTGCAAAATCACGTGACGGATATTCCTGTCGGCTGCAACGCGGTTGTGGATCTTGTCCTCAAGGTAGCGGGCATTTGCAAAATAGAGGCTTTCATCAATGCGCAGACTAACGATGTGCGGATCAGTAAGCACGTCGTGGCGCAGTATATTGCGGTAATGTTCAGTACCGGGAACCTGACCAACTTCTGCGACATGCGGCTTTGAGGACTTGTAAAGATGCAGCAGGATCGACAATGCAACACCGGCCGACACGCCCGCCTCGACCCCGATGGCAAGTGTCATCAGGATCGTCACGAGAACGGCAAAGAAGTCCGCTTTCGAGTACGACCAGCTGCGTTTCAGGATCGAGAAGTCCACAAGGCTTAGGACCGCAACGATGATGGTTGCCGCCAGTGTTGCGTTAGGAAGAAAGTAAATGAGCGGCGTCAGGGCCAGGGCCGCGATGGCCAGTCCGATCGCGGTAAACGCGCCTGCCGCCGGGGTTTCCGCGCCCGCGTCAAAATTCACAACAGAGCGGGAAAAGCCCCCGGTGACAGGAAAGCCGCCGGTAAGTGATGCACCGATGTTGGCCGCACCCAGACCGATCAATTCCTGATCAGGGTCGATGCGCTGGCGTTTCTTGGCAGCAAGGGTTTGGGCCACAGAGATGGATTCAACAAAGCCGATAATCGAGATCAGAAACGCAGGCAGCAGAAGCTGCCCCAAAAGATCAGGCGAGAAAGACGGCAGGGTTAGAGGGGGCAAACTTTGCGGTACATCTCCCACGATCTTAACACCTTTGTCGGCAAGCCCGAAGACCCAGACCGCAAGTGTCGTGACGACGACAACCGCGACAGGCCCCGCCTTGACCAGAAATCCGCTCAAACCAGAGGAGACACCGAGTTTTTGCAAAAGGGGCTTCAGCCCTTTGCGCACCCAGAACAGAAAGCTCGTGGCCAGCAAGCCGATCACCGCCGTGATCCAGTTCGTTTCGGAAAGGTGCTCGCTTAACGAGATCACCAGCTCCAGCAGGTTATGGCCGGAGGCATCAATCCCAAGGATGTGTTTAAGCTGGCTCGCGGCGATGATAATCCCTGATGCGGTGATGAAACCCGCAATAACCGGATGAGACAGGAAATTTGCCACAAAACCCAGCCTGAACAATCCCATGGCCAGCAGAATGACGCCCGACAGCGCCGCAAGGGAAAGCGCCGCAATCGCATATCCCATGGCTCCTTGCTCCACAATATTGCTGAGGGCCGCAGCCGTCATCAACGACACCACAGCCACGGGGCCTACGGCAAGTGCGCTACTAGTGCCAAACACTGCGTAAATAATGATCGGTGCAATGGAAGCGTAAAGCCCCGCCTCGGGCGGCAGCCCGGCCAGTAACGCATAGGCCAGTGATTGCGGGATCAGCATGATGGTCACGATCAAAGCGGCCACGAGATCGCTTGAAAGGGCAGAGCGGTTGTAAGCCCGCCCCCATTTCAGAATGGGCAAGTAGTGCGTCAGATCGGTTTTCATGATGTTCTCTGGGTCTATTATGGGCCCCCGCACTGACTGCGCGGGGGTGTTTTTGTTTAGCGGACTGTGACTTTTTCAGGCTTGGCCATCCATTCGCGTCCCTTGAGCATCCCTTGCCAATAGATCGGCGGCAGGATTTTCTCTTTTAGAAACCACGCCGCGCGGGACGGCTTTGTGCCGTCGATGATTGCCTTGGGAAAGCTCGGAAGCAGCGCGCCGCCATAGCCAAACTCTGCCAGAACGATCCTGCCACGCTCCACCGTCAACGGACAGGAGCCATAACCGTTGTATTGTGCCACAGGCGCACCGCCGCGCATGTCGGCGACGATGTTCTCGGCCACGATCGGCGCCTGAATTCGTGCCGCGGCCATGGTCTTGGCGTTGGGGGCGTTCATCACATCGCCCAATGACCAGATATTCTCATAGGTCTTGTGGCGCAGCGTGGCCTGATCCACGTCGACCCACCCCGCCGCATCGGCCAAAGGCGAGACACGGATAAAATCAGGGGCTGTCTGGGGCGGACAGACATGCATCATGTCAAATTCCATCTCGATCCGCTCGACTGGGGTGTCCGGTTTGGCCACTTCAAACCACGCTTTCTTTGCAGGACCGTCGACCGCCACAAGCCTGTGGAAGAAGTTGAGCGTGGCATCGTATTTCTGGATATATTCCATCAGAGCCGGAACATAATCTTTGACACCAAACAAGACGCCCCCCGCATTGTTAAACTGGATGTCGATGTTTTTCAGCACCCCGCGCCGGTGCCAAGCATCGCCGGACAGATACATCGCTTTTTGCGGCGCACCAGCACATTTGATCGGCATCGGCGGCTGTGTGAATATCGCGCGACCCTGCTTCATGCCGTTGACAAGTTTCCAAGTATAGGGGGCCAGATCGTAACGGTAGTTTGATGTCACGCCGTTATGGCCAAGGGTCTCAACCAGCCCGTCTATGCCATTCCAGTCCAGTTTTATTCCCGGGCAGACGATCAGACGCTTGTACTTTACCACGCGACAACCATCGAGAATCACAGCGTTATTGCCAGGCTCGAAGGCCGCCACGGCAGATTTGATCCAGTGCACACCTTTGGGGATCAGAGAAGCCATGGTGCGGGCTGTCTGTTCGGCCTCGAATATACCACCGCCGACCATGGTCCATCCGGGCTGGTAGTAGTGGACATCGGCAGGGTCGATGATCGCGATTTCAACGTCCGGTTTGCGCGCTTTCAGACTGGCTGCAGCGGCAATGCCGCCTGCACCGGCACCTACAATCACCACCTCAAAAGAAGCATCGCCCGTATCGGTTGGCGTTTTACCGCCGTTGACAATGCGACGGGCAACGCCCGCCATATCATACCCAGCGGCCTTGGTCGTCGCGAGTATGTCAGCCAGGCTGCGACTGCTTGCTTGTGCCAATGACCACAAGGTCGCTGAACGCGTGCCCGTCCGGCAATAAGCCAGCACAGGCCCCGGCAGATCACTTAACGTTGTGCCAAAGGTGTCCGCATCCGTGTCAGACACCTTGCCAGCCACAATCGGGACATAAGCCGCCTCAATCCCTGCCTTTTTAGCAGCTTTGGCAATTTCCTCGAACGTGGGTTGGTCTGCGCCTTCACCGTCAGGACGGTTACAGATAATCGCGCGGAACCCAGCTTCTTTGATCGCCTTCATATCGTCCGGCAAAATTTGCGGACTGACGAACAAGCCTGAGGTAAGTTTCTTGATGTCCATGTTTGATCTCTTTTCCTAAAGACCGTTAATCGGCACTTTTAGCATCGGGTTGCCGTCTTTGTCGGTTGGGATGTCACCCGCCCGCATATTCACTTGAAGAGACGGGATAATCAGTTTGGGCACCGCAAGCTGAGCGTCGCGTTCTGTGCGAAACTTGATGAAATCCTCGCGGGTTTTGCCACCGCCAACATGGATATTATCGGTCTTTTGTTCGGCGACCGTGGTTTCCCATTCAATCGCACGCCCGTTGGGGCCGTAGTCATGGCACATGAACAACCGCATGTCGTCCGGCAAGGACAGCACTTTTTGAATACTGTCATACAGTACGCCCGCATCGCCCCCCGGGAAATCAGCCCGCGCTGAGCCGCCATCCGGCATGAACAAGGTATCACCGGCAAACGCCGCGTCACCCACGACATGCACCATACAGGCCGGTGTGTGACCTGGCGTATACATCGCAAAGGCCTGCATACCCCCGATCATATAGGTGTCCCCATCCTTGAACAGCGCATCGAATTGCGATCCGTCACGCTGGAATTCGGTGCCTTCGTTAAAGATTTTGCCGAAGGTTTCCTGAACGATCAGGATCTTTTCACCGACCCCAATCTTGCCGCCCAGCTTGTCCTGGATATAGGGGGCCGCACTCAGGTGGTCCGCGTGCACATGCGTCTCGATGATCCAGTCGAGCGTCAGGCCGCGCGCCTCAATCTCGGCAATCAACTTGTCCGCGGCATCATAGGTGATGCGCCCAGCAGCATAGTCGATGTCCATCACACTATCGACGATGGCACAATGATTGCTGGCGGGATCTTTCACAATATAGGTTATTGTGTTGGTGGCTTCGTCAAAATGGGCGGATACCTCTGGTTTGACGGACATATCAACGGGATAAGTCATGTGATTTCCTCCAAAAAGGTTAGGCTTGGGCAGTGGCACGATTTGCCATAGCCCGTTGCAGTAGTTTTGCGACAAAGATACCGGCCACCAAGGCCGCGACAAAGAGAAAGACCTCGGTCCGGCCGGTGCCAAGGGCGGGAAGCGCGCCGCCGGGGCAGAAACCGGCAATGCCCCAGCCAACGCCAAACAGGGCTGCGCCGCCGATCAAGGGCAAATCAAGGTCGCGACGTGTGGGCAACTGGAAGGTCTGTGACAGCATCGGCGCAGGCCGTTTGAGCACCACGCGGTATCCAATGAAGGTCACAATCAATGCGCCACCCATCACAAAGGCAAGGCTCGGATCCCAAGTGCCCGCGATATCGAAAAAGTTAAGCACTTTGGCAGGGTTCGCCATGCCAGAGATCGAAATACCAAGGCCGAAGACCAACCCGATGAAATAGGAAATGATAAGACGCATGATTTAAGCCCCTAGTACATGGCGGATCACATAAACAGTGATGCCTGTGGTCAACATAAAGGTCAGGGTCGCCGTGATCGAACGCGGTGACAAACGCGCCATGCCGCAGACGCCGTGACCTGAGGTACACCCGGATGAAAAAGTCACGCCAATACCAACGATAAACCCGCCGATCAGAAGCATCGGTGTGGATACGGGCACCTGAACAGCTGGCAATTGACCGCTGAGCGCCAAGAGGGCGAGCGGTCCGCTCATCATTCCAAGCAAGATTGCAGCCCGCCAGGACCAATCAGAAAGGCCGGTCGGCTGAAGCAGGCCAGCAAGAATGCCGGTGGCCCCCATGATACGCCCCAATGCAGCCATCAACAGCACCGAAGCAAGGCCGATCAAAGCGCCCCCGCCAAGGGATTGAAAGGGTGTGAATACAGTTTCCATCATGATTTGCAGGTCCGAATGCCAAAGAGGGTGTAAAGCGGGCAGAACCGCATAGCGGAGGTTGCGATCATGACGATCCCCGCAACAACGGAAACGATCGTTGCGACGTTACTGTCAAAGAGCGCCAAACCGCTGAAAAAAGGTGCCGCCAAAAGAACCAGCCCGAGAACGAAGCGTAATCCCCGGTCAAGCGTGCCAACATTGGTTTTCATTTTGTGTCTCCTACTAAAGATGCTCCTTCAATAGCACTTTACGTCGAAGACTTTGGTGACATTGTCACCAAGGATGAAAATTTTCAGCTTATGTGATCGGCCAGGGCTTTCAATCGGGGCCGGTCCATGAGGTCGACGCGCCCGCGTGACTGCGCAATCCAGCCCCGCCGCTGGAACTCCTGAAGCTGGCGCGAGATAACCTCGCGGGCAGTTCCCAACTCGACAGACAGTTTCTGATGGGTGGTCGCGACTGTGTCTCCCGTGCCCGCAAGTGCGATCAGCTTGTCTGCCAGACGAACATCGAGCTTTTGAAAAGCCACCTCGTCAATCATCCGGAACAGATCAGTGATCCGCTTGGAAAAGGCAGCGAAAACAAAGTCGCGAAACGACTTTGACTGCGCGACCAAAGCGTCGAACACATCCCGGGGAATGGCGGCGGCCTGTACGGGTGTTTCTGCGATTCCTTCAGCGGAATAATCCTCATAGGCCAGCAGACATGCGGTTGTCAGCACACAGCTTTGGCCTGCTTGGATACGGTACAAGACAATTTCGTGACCGGTATCCGAAACCTGTTGTACCCGCACGGTGCCTTCCAAGAGAAAAAGCATGTTTTCAGGAGACTTCCCGGGACCGAAAACTGTGGTACCCTTGGGAACATCAACGATGACGCTTTGTGAAAGCAACAGTTCCTTGGTCGAGGGCGCAAGCCGCGACAGGCCCGGGAAACGCTCCAACCATGCAACGCCCTCCGTCATAACGAACCTTTCAGCTCACCAAAGGAGTCCGACAGTGCAACCCGGTCTGGCATTTGCCGGCGATTGGCCCATTTCACAACGATCGTTATCACCCTTTCAAAGCCTCACCCGCATTTGGAGTGGCCACAGGACCCGCATGTCATACAGCCCTCAATCATGCGCAAATCATACTGACCACAGCTAGAACAGGCCTTGCCGCGTGGTGCGTCCAACCCGACGACCTTTGCCTTGGGGTCGGTTTTCAGGCCCATCCCCTCGCCCGCGATAAAGCCGGTTGCAATCAGATGTTGCTCGATTACGCCGCCGATTGCCGCGAGAATGGAGGGTATGTATTTGCCGCCCATCCATGCCCCCCCACGCGGATCGAAGACGGCTTTGAGTTCTTCGACGACAAAGGACACATCGCCACCGCGCCTGAAGACTGCGGAAATCATGCGGGTCAATGCCACGGTCCAGGCGAAATGCTCCATGTTTTTGGAGTTGATGAACACTTCAAACGGACGGCGGTGCCCGTTCAGCACAATATCGTTGATCGTGATATAGATCGCATGCTCGCTGTCCGGCCATTTGACCTTGTAGGTGTTACCCTCCAGCTCTTCGGGACGGTCCAGAGGTTCGGACATATAGACCACCTCCCCGCCTTCGGCTACCGGCACAGGCTTGTCTGCTTTGGTGTCTTCCGAGACGCTCAAAACAGACCCTGTCACATCGTTCGGACGGTAGGTTGTACACCCTTTGCAACCTGTGTCCCATGCCTCCATATAGACCTCTTTAAAGCTGTCAAAGCTGATGTCTTCGGGGCAGTTGATCGTCTTGGAAATACTTGAATCAACCCATTTTTGTGCGGCAGCTTGCATTTTCACATGCTCCAGCGGCGGCAGGGTCTGGGCATTGACGAAATAATCGGGCAAAGGGGTATCGCCCTTGAGTTCGCGCCACAGCTGCACGGCGTAATCGACAACTTCTTCTTCGGTGCGGGTGCCGTCTTTTTGCAGGACTTTACGGGTATAGGCATAGGCAAAAACCGGCTCGATCCCCGAACTGACGTTGCCCGCATACAGACTGATCGTGCCGGTGGGGGCAATCGACGTCAGCAAGGCGTTGCGGATGCCATGTTCACGGATCGCGTCGCGCACATCTTCGTCCATCTGCACCATCGTACCCGAGGCAAGATAGGCATCCGCGTCGAACAATGGAAACGCGCCTTTTTCCTTGGCAAGCTCCACAGAAGCAAGATAGGCCGCCCGCGCGATCGCTTTCATCCAGACTTCTGTTTGCGCTGCCGCTTCATCAGAACCATAGCGCTGGCCGACCATCAGCAGGGCGTCGGCCAGACCCGTGACGCCAAGGCCAATGCGGCGTTTGGCTTGGGCTTCGCGCTGTTGTTCGGGCAGCGGGAATTTCGACACATCGACGACGTTGTCCATCATGCGCACGGCGGTGGCGACCAGATCTTGCAAGGCCGCTTCGTCCAATTGTGCGCCGGCCTCGAACGGGTTGGTGACCATACGCGCCATATTGATCGACCCCAGCAGACACGCCCCGTAAGGCGGCAAGGGTTGCTCACCGCAGGGGTTTGTTGCGGCGATCGTCTCACAATAATTCAGATTGTTCGCTTCATTGATCCGATCGATGAAAATCACCCCCGGTTCGGCATAGCTGTAAGTCGCCTGCATGATCGTGTCCCACAGAACCCGTGCCTCAACCGTGCGATAAATCTTGCCGTTGAACACCAGATCCCACGATCCATCCGCCTTGACCGCTTCCATGAACGGATCGGTAATCAGCACCGACATATTGAACATACGCAGGCGGGCGGGGTCGGATTTGGCGGCAATGAAATCTTCCACATCCGGGTGATCACACCGCATCGTGGCCATCATCGCGCCGCGGCGTGAACCGGCGGACATAATGGTGCGGCACATCGCATCCCAGACATCCATGAAAGACAAAGGCCCGGAAGCATCCGCCGAGACTCCCAGCACATCCGCACCCTTGGGCCGGATCGTGCTGAAATCGTAACCGATGCCGCCGCCCTGCTGCATGGTCAGCGCGGCCTCTTTCAGCATGTCGAAAATGCCGCCCATGCTGTCGGGCACGGTGCCCATGACAAAGCAGTTAAACAGCGTCACGCGGCGTGCCGTGCCTGCCCCTGCGGTGATGCGGCCAGCAGGCAGATATTTGAAATCCTCAAGGGCGGCAAAGAACCGGTTTTCCCAATGGTCCGGATTGTCTTCGACCTGCGCCAGATCGCGTGCGATGCGGCGCCATGTGTCTTCGACCGTTGTGTCACGCGGCACGCCGTTGGCATCCTTGAAGCGATACTTCATATCCCAGATCTGTTCGGCGATTGGGGCGGAAAATCGGGTCATGAGGCAGTCTTTCTAAGCTGTGAGGCGGGCTGAGGCATTAGCATAGGCACGCAGAGGGGATTCGGGAACGGCAAAAGGCAAGGATGAGCAAACCCTGGATCAATGCTATATATTGTGTATCAGCCACCATCAACCACAACATAGGCTGCGCCATAAATTTCTACGACTTGTGAATCAGTTCAATAACTGCGACAGAAAGGCATGAGTAAAACCGTTAACCTGATCAAACTTTCTGTCGGCACCGAAAGCGTCGAAGGTCTGGCCGAATGGCACGCAACCACGCGCGCGCAGGGCCCCGACGGTCTCCCCCGCCACGTGACACGAATGTGGCCCAAGCGCGAGGCCGAAATTCTGAACGGCGGGTCAATCTATTGGGTGATCAAGGGGTCAATACAATGTCGACAACTGATTACCCGGTTTGACGAAGTGATCGGCAGTGACGGCATCCGACGCTGCGCGATTGTGCTGGAACCTGCATTGATCCGCACCCAGTCCAGTCTTAAGCGCCCTTTTCAAGGGTGGCGGTATCTCACTGTTGAAGACGCCCCGATGGACCTGCCCGAAGGCCACGCAGAAGAAGATATCCTGCCCGTCGAGCTTAATCAGGCCCTTGCGGAAATCGGCGTCCTGTAAAACAGCGACGCACGGCTGATGGGTCTTATGCAGAGGCCAACCGCGCCAGAAAGGCCGCCATTACCTGAGCTTCCTCTTCGTCCAACACTGCCGTGTGACTGCGCCAAAGCGTCGCCTGAGATTGCAGCACCAGCGCGTCCGACAACACCTTCAGGTGGTTGGCCCGCAAGGTCTCGCCACTTGATGTGATATCGGCAATCGCCTCGGCTGTTTCATTCGCCACGGTGCCCTCGGTCGCGCCTTGACTGTCCACCAATGCGTAATCTGCCACGCCGTTCTCTTGGAGAAACTCGCGCACCAAACGGTGGTATTTCGTAGCGATCCGCAAACGATGCCCGTGCGTGGCGCGAAATGCCGCGGCGGTGGCATCCAGATCGTCCAGCGTGTCGACATCAACCCAGACCTGCGGCACGGCAATAATCAGATCGGCATGTCCAAAGCCCAGGGCCTCCACCGGTTCGACAAGCTGTTCCCAAAGGGCCAGTTTTTCATGGATCAGGTCGGTGCCCGTCACGCCCAGATGAATGCGCCCCGCCGCCAGTTCGCGCGGAATTTCACCAGCCGACAGCAGGATCAGGCTGACCCCGTCAATACCGTCAACACGACCTGCATATTCACGCTCCGACCCGGTGCGCTCCAGCGTAATGCCGCGTGCGCCGAACCAGTCAAACGTCTTTTCCATCAGCCGCCCCTTGGAGGGCACACCCAGCTTGAGCGTCATGTCGCGCCCTCCAGTTCCAGCATCAAATCGGGCCGCATTACTCCCCCCACCGCAGGGATCTCGCCGCCTTGCCCCAATTGCCGCGTCAGTGCGTCATAGCGGCCGCCGCTGGCGATGGCGGGCAGATCGGGGCGGCCATCGGCGCGGAACCCAAAGACGAACCCGTCGTAATACTCCATCGACGCCCGGCCAAAGCTGGCTTGGAATTGCAAGGTATCGGTCGCGACGCCTCGTGCTGCCAATGCAGCTTCGCGGGCGGCCACACGATCAACCGTTTCCGTAATCTGCGGCAGGTCCACGCAGAGATCGTATAGCCCCTCCAAGGCAACAGGCATGGTGCCCCGCAAGTCCAGTAATCCGCCGATCAGGTCGACTTCCTGCGCGGAAATCGGCGCGGCCCTGGCATCAGCACGCAGTGTCGCGATCCGCTGCTGGATTTCTGTTTCGGTGCGTTTGCCAATGGCAGGTGCCTCAGTCTTTACCTTGCCTGCCAACAATGCGGCACGGGCTGCCGGCACCGGTGTACGTCCGGCAAATCGGTCCAGCAATTGACGAAACCGCTTGGGCCGCCAGATGTGACGCATCAGTGCATTCTTGCGGGCCTTTGTGGTTTTCAGCGCAGCCACCGCGGCCATCAACACGCCGATGTCGCCGGTCACGGGGGTAACCGGCAATCCGCGCAGCGCCTCGGAGATCAACGCGAAAACCTCGGCATCTGCCGCTGCCGGCCCTTCGCGGTCAAATACCTCGTAACCAACCTGCAGGAATTCGTTGGCGCGGCCGGCATTGTCCTCCTGACGGCGAAACACTTCGCCGGCATAAGTATAACGCGCCGGTTCGGCACCGTGAGCCATATGCATCTGTACCACGGGCACTGTGAAATCGGGCCGTAGCATCTGTTCGCCTCGCAGCGCGTCCGACGTTACATAAGCACGGCCGCGAATATCCTCGCCATAAAGGTCCAGCAAAGTATCCGCCGGTTGCAAGATGGGCGGTTCGACCAATGCAGCGCCTTGCGCTTCGAACATCGCACGCAGGGTGGTGGCGCGGGCCAGTGTTTCAGAGCGTGTCGGCATCAGCGTTGCGTATCCAGAATTTCGCGCACTTTCGCGACCAGCTGGTCACGCGGCACTTCGTATTGGCTGGGCAGCTCCTTATATTCTTCCAGGCTTGCCCCCTCGGCCATCTGTGCCCCAAGGATCAGATCCTTGATTTGGATTACGCCTTTTTCATGTTCGTCCCCGCCTTCGATCACAGCAATGGGAGAGCCGCGTTTATCGGCGTATTTCAACTGGTTACCAAAGTTTTTTGGATTTCCCAGATAGACTTCGGCGCGGATGGCCGCGCTGCGCAGTTCCGCAACCATCGCCTGATAATCCGCCATGCGATCTTTATCCATAACGGTGACAACCACGGGACCGTCGGCGGTCTGTTCCAAACGTCCCTTGGCATCAAGCGCCGCCAGCAAACGGTCCACCCCGATGGAAACCCCCGTCGCGGGCACTTCCTGTCCAGTGAAGCGTTTGACCAGATCGTCATAGCGCCCGCCCCCCGCAACAGAACCGAAGTTGCGGGTGCGGCCCTTTTCGTCCTTGACTTCAAAGGTCAGTTCCGCCTCGAAAACGGGACCCGTGTAGTATCCAAGGCCGCGGACGACGGAGGGGTCGATTTCTATTCGATCCGCGCTGTATCCGCCAGCTGACATCAGGTCTGAAATCAGCTCAAGCTCGTCAACGCCTTCCGCGCCCACCTTGGAGTCTGCAACCAATTCGCGCAGGCGTGCAACCGTTTCGGCACCGCTGTCGCGTTTGGCCTGCATGAACCCCATCACCACATCCGCCTGAGCCTCATTCAACCCCGCACCCTTGGTAAAATCGCCACTCTCGTCCTTGCGCCCCTCACCCAGCAGCGCACGAACGCCATCAACACCCAGCCGGTCCAGCTTATCAATCGCGCGCAGCACGATGCCGCGCTCGGCCTCTTTGTCGTCACCCGACAGGCCCGCGACCTCCATTACCCCGTTCAACACCTTGCGGTTGTTGACGCGCACAATGTAGTCGCCGCGCTCGATCCCGACTTCTTCCAGACAATCCGCCAGCATCGCGCAAATCTCGGCATCTGCCGCCACGCTCGACGCGCCAACCGTATCCGCATCACACTGATAAAACTGGCGAAACCGACCCGGTCCGGGCTTTTCGTTGCGCCAGACCGGCCCCATCGCATAGCGGCGATAAGGTTTGGGCAGGTCATTCTGGTGCTGGGCATAAACCCGCGCCAAGGGGGCCGTCAGATCATAGCGCAACGCCAGCCAGTCGCCGGGTTTATCGCTGTCGGCATCTTCCTGCCATGCGAATACACCCTCGTTTGGGCGATCCACATCAGGCAGGAACTTGCCCAGCGCTTGAACAGTTTCAACACCCGAGCTTTCCAGCGCGTCAAAACCGTAGCGGTGATAGACGGCCGCGATCTTTGCCAGCATTTCGGTGCGATGGGTGACCTCAGCGCCGAAATAGTCGCGAAACCCCTTCGGGGTCTCTGCCGTGGGGCGGGGGGTCTTTTTCAGCTTGGCCATGGGGCACCTCTGGGGGCAATCTGGAGTTGCTGCGCGTCTAGCCGATGGGGCGGCGCGGGGCAAGGTGCCCACCTGCCCCAGCCCCCTTCCTGCGGCACAAATCCCGTGATAAGGGCGCAGTTATGGAAAAGCTTGAAGAACAAATTGCCCATCTCACCCGCGCGGTTGACGACCTGAGCGATATCGTGACGCGTCAACAGGACGAGATCATGCATCTCAACCGTCGTGTACATATGTTGATGCAGCGCGAAGGAGAGCGTGAGGCGTCGACCGGTGGGGCGGTCGTTATGGGCGACGAACGGCCGCCGCATTATTGATCAGAACATCGACGACTGGGGTCTTGAAAACGCCACCTGATCAACCGTTGGATTTCATCTCGCTGGCCACCACCGCGCCATCATGGATCAGTTGCTCCGACCAGCGGGTGTTGTCATTAAACCGCTCATAGGCATTCACAAACACCGTTGCACGCTCGAGCTGTTTCATCTTGGCACCGCACGGCTTGCCCTTGCGCACACCACAAACACTGCCCTTGACCTTTTCATAAGCCTTGTCCGTCGCACCGAAAGCCAGATGCTTGCCCGCAGGTCCATAATGCAGCTGTTCGTAAAATGACGGCTCTCCCAAGAGCACATGCGCCGCGGTCAACTGTCGTGGGCATCCATCGTCAAAACCGGTGATATAGAAAGTGCGTGTGCCCACCGCATCGGGATCGGAATCATACAGCGTATACCCGCTGGCGCGAACAGCATCGACCTTGCGGCCCAGCGGTTGACGTTTGGCGGCACAGTTTCGCGCGATCATGCCGTACGGCAGCACAGTGCCGTAGTCCACTTCTGGCAACGCACTTTTGTCAGCTTCGACGGGTTTGCCGGCGGTCAGTCGCGAAAAAAATCCACGTCGCTCTGGGACAGTAGGCGCAGCAGCTTCTTGTTGTGAAGGCTCTGGTTCCAGCGCGGCGGGCACGGTCGGCGCCTCTGCAGACAAACCGCCTGTTTCCGCATTTTTGGCGGTTTCGAAAACATCCTCAGACAAGGTACCCTCGGCCCCGCCTATTGCAGTTTTCTGCGCTGGCACAACCCGGCGCAAAAGACCAAACAATCCTTTTTTCGGGGCAGGTTCAGTTACGCTTGCAGCATCCGAAGCTGCGGTGTCGGCCAGTGTTGCATCTGTTTGGGCTTCTCCCTCTGCGGGGCTTGCCGGATCCGTACCAAAGAAACCTTCGCGGGCTAGTTCATCATCGCTGGGAAGGGCTTGGGCGGTGGGATCGCTTTCGGCAATATCCACGTCGGAAATCCGCATGATGCCCGCCAAAGGATCGCCGCAGGCAGACAAAATCAGCAAGACACCGAGTGTTACAGCAGATTTTCGCACTTTTCCCCCATGGCTGTCACAAATCGTTTACATTAACCGGAAAGGGAGGTCCACGCGAGATCACCCCGCGCTTGGTCTAAGCCTAAATTTCTTCTACCTCCAGCACTCCGCCCAAGGACCGGATCGCGCTCTTGATCTTGGGTGTAACGGGAAATTCCAGGCCCAGATCCACTTCGACTTCGCCGGGCAATCCAGGTGCCATCAGGCAAAGCTGCACAGGTCCACGCCCTGCTGATTTCGCAGCTTTGCGTGCTCCGTCCAGCACATCTGCCACTGCTGAAATCGCCTCAGGTCCATCGATAAAGACACGCAACCCCATGCTGCCCGCATCCTCGACCGCCAGTTCGACAGACGCGACAGAGCGGCCCAGCAGTTTAAGCTGATCGCTTTCCATCGTTGCCTCGACTGTGATGACAACCTTTGACCCGGTTTCCAGATGGTCACGGGCGGCTTCAAGCGTGTCCGAAAACAGTGTCACCTCGTATCCGCCTGTCGGGTCGGACAGTTGCGCAAAGGCAAAGCGGTTTCCGCGTGCAGATTTGCGTTCCTGACGTCCCGCAACAATCCCCGCCAACCGCGCATTCATCGCACCGCGATCGGTGACCTTTTCGGTCAGTTCGTCCAGCGTCAAAAACGGCACCCCCGTATCACGTCCCCATTTGCGCTTGAGGGCCGTCATATAGTCGTCCAACGGATGTCCCGAGAGGTAGAAACCCACCGCTTTGAATTCTTCGGTCAGCCGTTCTGCCGCTTCCCAATCATCACAAGGCAACATCCGCGGTTCCGGCAGGTCATCCCCCGCCTCACCAAACAAGGACACCTGACTTGACGCCTTTTGTTCGTGGATTGCCGCGGAATAATTCACCAGCGGATCAAGCGAGCGAAAGACACGCGCGCGGTTGTTGTCCAACTGATCAAAAGCCCCTGATCGCGCCAGCATTTCCAAGGGCCGCTTGCCGACCCGCTTCAAATCCACCCGCCGCGCCAGATCGAACAGCGTGGCAAAGGGTTTGTCGATACCGTCGATCTTGCGCCCTTCGGTGATCAGCTTCATCGCCTCGACACCTACGTTTTTGAGCGCGCCCAGCGCATAGACCAACGCCCCTTCAACCACCTTGAACGTCGCGTCCGAACGGTTCACACAGGGCGGCACCCACGGCAGCTCCAGCCGTTTGCGGACCTCTTCGAAATACACCGACAGCTTATCCGTCAGATGGATATCGCAGTTCATCACGCCTGCCATGAATTCAACCGGATGGTTCGCCTTGAGCCATGCGGTTTGATAGGAAACGACCGCATAGGCCGCCGCGTGGGATTTGTTAAATCCGTAGTTGGCGAATTTTTCCAGAAGGTCGAAAACCTCGGCGGCCTTTTTCTTGTCGACGCCATTGGCCATCGCGCCTTTTTCGAATTTCGGACGTTCTTTGGCCATCTCTTCGGCGATCTTCTTACCCATCGCCCGGCGCAGCAGATCCGCGCCACCCAATGAATAGCCCGCCATCACCTGCGCGATCTGCATCACCTGTTCCTGATAAACGATGATGCCCTGGGTTTCCGCCAACAGGTGGTCGATCGACGGGTGTACCGATTCAATCTCGCGCTGGCCGTTCTTGACCTCGCAATAGGTCGGAATATTCTCCATCGGACCGGGGCGGTACAACGCCACAAGCGCCACGATATCCTCGATACAAGTCGGTTTCATCCGCTTCAGCGCATCCATCATGCCGCTGGATTCCACCTGAAACACGGCAACGGTTTTGGCACTGGCGTAAAGTTTATAGGATGCCTCATCATCCAGCGGAATTGTCGCGATGTCGTCCGTCAACCCTTCGGGCGGTGTGAACAACTCCGTGCCATCCGCCGCAATATGAAGGTGACGCCCAGATGCCTTGATCTGGTCCACCGCGTTCTGGATCACGGTCAGGGTTTTCAGGCCCAGAAAATCGAATTTCACCAGCCCCGCCTGTTCGACCCATTTCATGTTGAACTGAGTCGCGGGCATGTCCGAACGCGGATCCTGATATAGCGGCACCAGCGCATCCAGTGGCCGGTCGCCAATCACCACACCCGCCGCATGGGTCGAGGCGTTGCGCAGCAGTCCTTCGACTTGTTGACCGTAATTCAGCAGCCGTGCGACCACTTCTTCATTCTTGGCTTCTTCCCGCAAACGCGGCTCATCGGCCAGCGCCTTTTCAATGCTGACAGGCTTTACCCCTTCGACAGGGATCATCTTGGACAGACGATCCACCTGCCCGTATGGCATTTGCAGAACACGCCCGATGTCGCGTACCGCTGCTTTCGACAGAAGCGCCCCAAAGGTAATGATCTGCCCGACCCGGTCACGCCCGTATTTGCGCTGAACGTATTGGATGACCTCCTCTCGCCGATCCATGCAAAAATCGATGTCAAAGTCAGGCATCGACACACGTTCGGGGTTCAGAAAGCGTTCAAACAGCAAGGAATACCGCAAGGGGTCAAGATCGGTAATCAGCAGTGCATAGGCCACCAGGGACCCCGCACCGGACCCCCGTCCCGGACCCACGGGAATTTGGTGTTCCTTCGCCCATTTGATGAAATCAGCAACGATCAGGAAGTAGCCGGGAAACCCCATGCCTTCGATGATCCCCAACTCGAATTCCAGCCGCGCCTCATACTCCTCAATGCTTGTCGCATGGGGAATGATCGCGAGCCGCGCCTTCAGCCCCTCCTGCGCCTGGCGGCGCAGTTCGGCAATCTCGTCATCGGCAAACTTTGGCAGGATCGGATCACGACGATAGGTCATAAAGGCACAACGCTGTGCGATTTCGACAGTATTCTCAATCGCTTCAGGCAGGTCTGCAAACAACGCGACCATCTCGGCCTCGGATTTGAAATAATGCTGTGCCGTCAGCCTGCGCCGGTCCGCCTGCTGATCCACATAAGCCCCTTCCGCGATGCAGATCAACGCGTCATGGGCCTCGTACATCTCGGTCTTGGGAAAATAGACATCATTGGTGGCGACCAGCGGGATGCCCATGGCATAAGCCATTTCGACCAAGCCCTGCTCGGTAAGCCGCTCCGCTTCTGGCTGGCCATTCTCGCCCGGATGGCGCTGCAATTCTACGTATAGCCTGTCACCGAACGCGCCCTGCAGCCGCGCCATCAAAGCCTCGGCCGCGGGGCGCTGGGTGTTTTGTAACAACCGTCCCACCGGCCCGTCCGGTCCACCGGTCAGACAGATCAAATCCCCGGACAGCGCTTCCAGCTCTTCCAGCGTCACAGCCGGCAGGGCGCCCCCCTTGTCCAGATACAGACATGAGTTCAGTTTCATCAGGTTTTCATACCCGATCTCGCTTTGCGCCAGCAGGACCACCGGTGCAGGGTCTTTTTCCCGCTCGCCGGGTTGCGCGGCCAGATAGGCCAGATCAACCTGACAGCCCATAATCGGCTGCACCCCGGCGCCGGCCATCGCCACGGAAAACTCCAGGGCGGCAAACATGTTGTTGGTATCGGTCAGCGCCATTGCCGGCATGCCGGCGGCGCGGCACATGTCAGGCAGCTTCTTCAACCGCAGCGCCCCTTCCAGCAGAGAATACTCGGAATGGGTGCGCAAATGAATGAATCGGGGGGACTGTTCCATCCCCAAAGACTAAGCGACCCGCTCCCCCGCTGCCAGAGCCTGCATACCGGTACAGATCATTTTTCTTGCAAAGCACAAGCCGCCCCGATTAGCTTGTTAGGGCAAAGCCTGCGCAACCCGCGTTCTACGCCGCATCGAACGTCGCGCATTCATAAGGCAAATGGTACCGCGGCAGGTTGATCCATGGACATCACGTTTTCCCTGAACGGAAACCCCGTGTCTCTCACAGACGTATCCCCCACAACCACCCTGCTTGACTGGCTGCGCGAAGAACGCCACCTGACCGGCACCAAAGAGGGCTGCAACGAAGGCGACTGCGGCGCCTGCACAGTGATGATCCGCGACGGCGATGGCGCTCGCGCCCTCAACGGGTGCATCCTGTTCCTGCCGCAGGTGAACGGCAAACACGTCACCACCGTCGAAGGGCTGGCTGAACCTGACGGCACGCTGCATCCGGCACAAACCGCCATGATCGACCTGCACGGCAGCCAATGCGGCTTTTGCACACCGGGCTTTGTTGTATCCATGGCCACCGCCCATCTGAACGGTGCCACCGATCACGACACGCAACTCGCCGGAAATCTCTGCCGTTGTACCGGCTACGCCCCGATCATCCGCGCAGCAGACGCTATTACAGACCAGCCCGTTCCCGATCACCTTCTCTTTTTGGCTTCAAATACTGAAGCGCCGCAGCCCCCTCAAGCGCCCGCTCTCGAAGGCACACAGGTCCAACCCCGCACGGCTGATGCCCTTGCCCAGTGGTACGCTGCCAACCCCGACGCCACCCTGGTTGCGGGGGCCACCGATGTCGGCCTTTGGGTCACCAAACAGTTCCGCGACCTCGGCAAGGTCGCCTTTCTCAACCATTGCAGAGACCTGCGCGGGATCACTGAAACAGGGACCGAAATGCGCATCGGCGCGATGACCACACTCACGGAACTTGAAACCGCAATGGCACCGCACCATCCCAGCTTTGCCGCCATGATCCGCCGTTATGCCTCGGTACAGATCCGCAATGCCGCGACGATTGGAGGCAATATCGCCAATGGCTCCCCTATCGGTGACGGCCCGCCCGCACTGATCGCCCTTGGTGCAACCCTGCACCTGCGCCATGGCAATGCCCGCCGGAGCCTCCCGCTTGAAGATTTCTTCATCGCCTATGGCAAACAGGATCGCACGCCCGGTGAATTTGTCGAGGCGATTACCATTCCCAAACAGCCTGACACCCTGCGATGTTACAAACTTTCGAAGCGTTTTGATCAGGACATCTCTGCCGTCTGCGGATGTCTCAACATCACCTGCGCGGGCGATACCGTCACCGCCGCCCGCCTTGCCTATGGCGGTATGGCGGGCACACCGAAACGCGCCAGCAAGGCAGAAGCGGCGCTGGTCAACCAACCGTTTACCGAAGCAAGCATGCGCAAGGCCATGGACGCGATGACAGACGACTTTCAACCGCTCTCTGACATGCGCGCTTCTGCCGGCTACCGTCTGCAAACCGCACAAAACATGCTGCTGCGCTATCTACACGAAACCCAAGGCACTGCCACGAATGTGCTGGAGGTCACGCCATGAGCATTGCCAAACCCCTGCCCCATGATGCCGCTCGCCTGCATGTTACGGGCAAAGCCCGCTACACGGATGACATACCAACGCCCCCCGGCACCTTGCACCTTGCCTTTGGCACAAGCCGGATCGCAGCCGGCACAATCAACGCGATGGATTTGACCCGGGTGCAAAACGCCCCCAGCGTGATCAAAGTCCTAACGGCCAAAGATCTGCCCAACGACTGCGATGTCTCGCCGTCAAACCACGATGAACCCCTTCTGGCCGAAACAACCGTGCATTATGTGGGCCAACCGCTGTTTCTGGTCATCGCAACCTCGCACCTCGCGGCCCGCCACGCCGCCGCTTTGGGCGATATCGACATCACCCAGACCAAACCGATCCTCACCGTCCAAGAAGCCCTTGCCGCCAATTCCCGTTTCGAAGACGGCCCCCGCATCTATCAAAAGGGCGACGCCGAAGCAGCACTGGCGAACGCGCAAGATATCCTTACCGGTCAAATCATCATGGGCGGTCAGGAGCACTTTTATCTCGAAGGCCAGGCCGCCCTTGTTTTACCGCAAGAAGGCGGTGATATGCTGGTCCATTCCTCCACCCAGCACCCCACAGAAATCCAGCATAAGGTGGCCCATGCCATCGGCAAACCCATGCATGCCGTGCGGGTGGAAACCCGCCGCATGGGAGGCGGTTTCGGTGGCAAGGAAAGCCAGGGCAACGCGCTTGCCGTCGCCTGTGCCGTCGCTGCGCAGCTGACCCAACAGCCCTGTAAAATGCGCTATGATCGCGATGACGACATGATTATCACTGGCAAGCGCCATGACTTTCAGATCGATTATTCCGTTGGCTTTGATACCTCGGGCCGTATCACAGCACTTGACGTCACGCACTACACCCGCTGTGGCTGGGCGCAGGATCTGTCCCTGCCCGTGGCCGACCGGGCGATGCTTCATGCTGATAACGCATACCATCTGAATGACATCCGCATCACCTCGCACAGGTTGAAAACCAATATGCAATCCGCCACTGCCTTTCGCGGTTTTGGCGGGCCGCAAGGCGTCGTGGGGATTGAAAAAATCATCGACCATATCGCCCAGCATCTGGGCCTTGATCCATTGGCCGTACGCCGTGCCAACTATTACGCCGATGCAGGAACCGCCATTCAGACAACCCCCTATCACCAGCCTGTCACCGATTGCATTATCAACGCCTTAACCGATCAACTGGTCGAAAGTGCAGCATATGAAGCCCGCCGTCAGGACATCGCGGAATGGAACGACGCAAACCCGATACTGAAACGCGGTATCGCCATCACCCCCGTCAAATTCGGCATCTCCTTTACCCTTACGCATCTCAATCAGGCTGGTGCCTTGGTCCACGTTTATCAGGACGGTTCGATCCACCTGAACCATGGCGGCACAGAGATGGGTCAGGGGCTGTTCCAGAAAATCGCCCAAGTGGCCGCCAGCCGGTTTGGCGTACCAATGGCCGCGATCAAAATCACCGCCACGGATACTGCGAAAGTGCCCAACACCTCTGCTACCGCCGCGTCTTCGGGCACCGACCTGAACGGCATGGCAGTGCAAAACGCCTGCGATGAAATCCGTGCGCGGATTGAAAAGCATCTTGGCGAAAAATATCAGGCCCAAGATATCACCTTTGCAGAGGGCCTTGTCCAGGTCGGTACGGAAACACTTACCTTTGCCCAAGCCGCGACTTCCGCTTATGAAAATCGCGTGTCCCTCTCTGCCACCGGTTTCTACAAAACCCCCGACATCGAATGGGACCGCATCGCTGGCAAGGGGCGGCCGTTTTTCTATTTTGCCTATGGTGCCGCCTGTACAGAGGTTGTCATCGACACGTTGACCGGCGAAAACCGCATCCTGCGCACCGACATCCTGCATGATGCGGGCGCATCGCTGAATCCCGCGCTCGACATCGGACAGATCGAAGGCGGGTATGTTCAAGGTGCCGGATGGCTTACCACCGAAGAACTGGTCTGGGATGCGCAAGGCGTGCTGAAAACCCACGCGCCCTCGACCTATAAAATTCCTGCCTGCGCCGACCGGCCCGACATTTTTAATGTGGCCCTCTGGGACAAACCCAACCCCGCACAGACCATCTACCGTTCCAAAGCGGTGGGTGAACCACCCTTCATGCTGGGGATTTCCGCCTTGATGGCGCTCGGTGATGCCGTCGCGACCTGCGGGCCCGCCTACGGCGACCTACAGGCCCCCGCCACCGCCGAAGCCGTTCTGGCAGCCGTGCAAAGAACCCGCGCATGAACGCGCTGTGGGTCGAGATATCCGCAACGCGCGGCTCTGTTCCGCGTGACACGGGCACGGCGATGAAGGTGACCGCGCAGAAAACGTCAGGCACCATCGGGGGCGGCTCCCTTGAGTACAGGGCCATCGCAACCGCCCGCAAGATGCTGGACAAGGGCAAGACACAGCACAGCGAAACCTTGCCGCTGGGCCCGAACCTTGGCCAATGCTGTGGCGGTGTCGTGACCCTGCGCTACACCGACGAGCCGCTGAAGACCGACGTGATGGTACCAACCGATTGGCGGCAAGGTGCCGCACCGGACACGCCGCAAAAGCTGTGGTTATGGGGGGCGGGCCATGTCGGACGGGCCATTGTACGGGCCGCACCGCCGCAGTTTTTTGACATTCAGTGGATCGACACCAGCGCAGACCGCTTTCCCGCTCACATCCCGCCGCAGGTCACCCCGGTGCCAACCGCCGACATGCCGCGTCTGACCGGTCACGCCCCGCAGGATGCGCATCATCTGATCTTTACCTATTCGCATGACATCGATCTCGCGCTCTGCGCCGCCTTACTCAGACGCGGGGCGGCCAGCATCGGGCTGATCGGATCAGCGACTAAATGGGCCCGCTTTCGCAAGCGGCTGATCGCGTCAGGGCTTGACCCCGCCCCCGTCACCTGCCCCATTGGGGACAAGCGCCTTGGAAAGTCACCCGACCAGATTGCCAAAGGTGTTATTGCCGCCCTGCTTGTTTCGAACCAATCCAAGGCCACCGTATGACCGACGTACCGCTTCTTGATCTTTCCGGCCTGACCAAAGCCTATCCCGGGGTAATCGCCAATGACGGGGTGTCGCTGACCATTGCCCCCGGTGAAGTCCACGCGCTGCTGGGTGAGAACGGTGCAGGCAAATCGACGCTGGTCAAGATGATCTATGGGTTGGTCAAACCGGATGCAGGCGGAATGCAGATGTCTGGCACGCCCTTCGCCCCCTCCGAACCCCGCGCAGCGCGGGCTGCAGGCGTTGGCATGGTGTTCCAGCACTTTTCCCTGTTCGACGCGCTGACAGTGGCTGAGAACATCGCGCTGGGCATGGAAAACGCCCCTAAAATGAGCGCGCTCAGCCAGCAAATTCGCGATGTATCCGACACTTATGGCCTGCCTCTTGCGCCGGATCGTGTGGTCGGTGATCTGTCTGCGGGGGAACGTCAAAGGGTAGAGATTATCCGCTGTCTGTTGCAAGATCCCAAGCTGTTGATCATGGATGAACCGACATCGGTGCTGACACCGCAAGAGGTTGAAATCCTGTTCAAGACCCTGCGCAAACTCAGCGCCGAAGGCACTGCAATTCTTTATATTTCACACAAGCTGGAGGAAATCAGATCCCTGTGTGACAGTGCCACCATTCTGCGTCTGGGTCGCGTCGTGGGACATTGCACGCCTGCCGAAACATCGGCCCGAGATATGGCGGAAATGATGGTGGGCAAACTGTTACAGACGCCGACACGGGCGGGCAAGACACCAGGCGAGGTGGTTTTGACGCTCCGGAACCTGTCAGTGAAATCGCCCAGCACCTTTGGTATGCCGTTGCGTGACATTTCGGTCGAGGTCCGCCGCGGTGAGGTTTTGGGCATCGGGGGTGTTGCGGGCAACGGGCAGGATGAATTGCTGGCCGCCCTGTCGGGCGAGATGCTTAGCACTCCCGGCATGATCCAGTTTCAAGGTCGCGAAGTGGGATTGTTGGGGCCGACACCCCGCCGCGCCATGGGGATCTTGACCGCCCCCGAAGAACGTCTGGGCCATGCCGCAGCCCCCGATATGTCGCTGACCGAAAACGCAATGCTAACGGCGGCAGCACGCGAAGGGCTGGAAAATGGCGGCATTCTGAACTGGGGTAAGGCGCGGGTATTCGCCGAAAAAATCATCGAGACCTTTGACGTGCGCACGCCGGGGCCGTCAAACGCGGCGCGGTCGTTGTCGGGGGGGAACTTGCAGAAATTTGTGATAGGCCGCGAGGTCTTGCAGCGCCCTGATCTGCTGGTGGTGAACCAACCGACATGGGGCGTTGATGCCTCGGCGGCGGCAGCAATCCGGCAAGCCCTGCTCGATCTGGCCGAAGGCGGCACCGCGCTTGTTGTCATCTCGCAGGATCTGGACGAGTTGATGGAGATTTCGGACCGGTTTGCCGCCTTGAACGAAGGGCGTCTGTCAGAGCCGCGTCCTGCGTCGGGCTTAACCGTGGACGAGATCGGATTGATGATGGGCGGGGCTCATGGAATGGAGGTTGCGCATGTTTGATCTGATCCGCCGTGAGTTTAAGGGCAAGATGAAGTCGGAGGGAGGCATTTGATACGCTTAGAGAAACGCCCGCAGCCGAGTCGTGCCTTTTCACTGGCAACGCCAGTGCTGGCGGTTGTGGCGACGATGTTTTTTGGCGGGCTGTTGTTTATGGCGTTGGGCAAGGAACCCCTGGTGGCGATCAAGACGATTTTCTGGGAGCCGCTGTTTGGTGAGTTTTCGTTTTTTTATCGGCCGCAACTGTTGATAAAGGGGGCGCCTCTGGTGCTGATTGCGATTGGTCTTTCGCTGGGCTTCAAGGCGGGTATCTGGAACATCGGAGCCGAGGGGCAATACATCATGGGGGCCTTGTTCGGCGCCGGCGTTGGATTGGCGTTTTATCCAGTTGAGGGGTTTTACATTTTTCCGCTGATGGTTTTGGCCGGAGCGTTCGGGGGCTGGCTTTGGGCGATGATACCGGCACTTTTAAAGGTCAAATTCGGCACCAACGAAATTCTGGTGTCATTGATGCTGGTTTATGTGGCCGAGCAGTTTCTCGCCTCCATGTCATTGGGCATGATGAAAAACCCCGAAGGGTTCGGTTTTCCGGGGTCACGCAATTTGCAACAATATGAGAGTGCGTTTAATGCGGATCTGATAGAGGGGTCAGGCATGCACTGGGGCGTGGTTGCAGCGATGATCGCGGTGATTTTTGCCTATGTGTTGTTGACCAAGCACCGGCTGGGCTTTGCCATTCGTGTCACCGGCGAGGCACCGCGCGCCGCAAAATTTTCGGGCGTGAACCCAACGCGACTGGTGTTGTTTTGTCTAGGGACGTCGGGGGTGCTGGCAGGGCTTGCCGGCATGTTCGAGGTGTCCGGCCCCGCCGGTCAGGTGACGATTGATTTTAACGTCGGCTACGGGTTTACCGCCATTATCGTCGCCTTTCTGGGCCGGTTGCACCCGGTGGGCATTCTCTTGGCGGGGCTGTTGATGGCACTGACCTATATTGGCGGCGACATCGCGCAAAGCCAGCTGGGCCTGCCCGCTGCAGCCATTCAGGTGTTTCAAGGGATGCTTTTGTTTTTCCTGCTGGCGCTGGATATGTTCACAAATTACCGGCTGCGTTTTGGCCGGACGGAGGTGGTGTGATGAGAGCCGGACCTGCTTTGAAACCGATTTTTATGGGTACTGTGATGGGCCTGATGATGTTGGGTATGGTTCATCAAATGTTGACTGGAGATCAGGCGATGGGACGCGCCGCCTTGCTGGCATTTGTGGGTGTCCATTTGGCAGTGATACTCGGTGTCGCAGTCGCAGGTATCTGGGCCGCCCGGTTTTCGCCTCGTCTGAAACGATGGTTAGGCAAATTGCATCGCCCGAGCATGAGGCACCTTGCCAGCATGCTGGCAAGCGGAACTGCTGCAGCCCTGATTGTCCATCTTTACCTGCATGGTGGTGTCTGAATGGACCTTTCCGCAATCAATCCTGTCCTCTTCGTCGCGGGCTTTCTGGTCGCCGCCACACCGTTGATCTTTGCCGCCATTGGCGAGCTGGTCGCGGAAAAATCAGGCACGCTGAACCTTGGTGTCGAGGGGATGATGATCACCGGCGCGATCTGCGGCTTTGCCACTGCGGTAGAGACCGGATCACCCATGCTGGGTTTCGCAGCCGCGGCCCTTGGCGGTGCGCTTCTTAGTCTGCTGTTCGCCTTTCTCACCCAGATCACACTGGCAAACCAGGTGGCTTCGGGCCTTGCCCTGACGCTGTTTGGTCTGGGGCTGTCAGCGCTCTTGGGCCAGTCTTATGTGGGCATCAAGCCACCGCGCCTGAATGATATCAACTTTGGCCCGCTGGCGGATATCCCCGTGATCGGGCCGATCCTGTTTACCCACGACATCATCCTTTACTTGGGCATCCTTCTGGTCGCCGCCACCTGGGCCGTGCTGAAATTCACCCGCGCCGGGCTGATCCTGCGGGCGGTGGGCGAAAGCCATGATGCGGCCCATGCGCTTGGCTATAAGGTGGTTCGCATCCGTACGCTGGCGATTATGTTCGGCGGTGCCTGTGCGGGCGTCGGCGGGGCCTATATCAGCCTGATCCGCGTGCCGCAATGGACCGAAGGCATGACCGCCGGTGTGGGATGGATCGCGCTTGCGCTGGTTGTATTTGCCAGCTGGAAGCCCTGGCGGCTGCTGCTGGGCGCCTATCTTTTTGGCGGCATCACGCAGTTACAGCTAAATCTGCAAGGTGCAGGCGTTGCCATTCCGGTAGAGTATCTGGCAATGTCGCCCTATGTCATCACGATCATCGTTCTGGTGATCCTGTCACGTGACAAGTCGGCCGCACCGGCCTGTCTTGGCCGTACTTTCCATGCCTCGTCTTAGGGGCCAAACTGCAAACGCCCGCCAAGGGCGAAACAACTGGGGAATACTATGAAACTCACCACACTTCTGACCAGTGCCGCCATGGCGCTGGGTCTGGCTACCACTGCGATGGCCGAAGATAAAACCAAAGTCGGCTTTGTCTATGTCGGGCCTATCGGCGATGGCGGCTGGACGCACGAACATGACAAAGGCCGTCTGGCTGTTGAAGCGGAATTCGGCGACAAAGTTGAAACCGTTTACGTTGAATCCGTGGCCGAGGGCCCCGATTCAGAGCGTGTAATGACGCAGATGGCACTTGACGGTGCCGACCTGATTTTCACCACCTCTTTCGGCTATATGGACCCGACGATCAACGTCGCCAAGAAGTTTCCGAATGTGAAGTTCGAACATGCGACGGGGTACAAGCGGGCCGACAACGTCTCTACCTATTCTGCACGTTTCTACGAGGGACGCGCCATTCAGGGCCACATCGCGGGTTCGATGACCAAATCAAACATCGTCGGCTATATCGGGTCCTATCCGATCCCCGAAGTGATCCGGGGCATCAACTCTGCATTTATCCACGCGCGCAAAGTGAACCCCGATGTGCAGTTCAAGATCGTCTGGGCTTACACATGGTTTGATCCCGCCAAGGAAGCGGATGCAGCCAAGGTTCTGATCGAACAAGGTGCCGACGTTGTTTTGCAGCACACCGATTCCACCGCACCGCAGGCGGCAGCCCAGGAAGCAGGCAATGTGATCACCTTTGGTCAGGCATCCGATATGGCGCAATACGCACCGATGCCACGTGTGTCCTCGATCATTGATGATTGGGCACCCTACTATATCGCGCGGACCCGCGCGGTGATGGACGGCACATGGACATCGACCGACACATGGGACGGCATTGGCGCTGGTATGGTCGGCATCGGCGAGATTTCCGATGCGGTTCCGGCAGACGTCAAGGAACAAGCGCTGGCGTTGAAAGCGTCACTTGCCGACGGGTCTTACCACGCCTTCACCGGCCCGTTGAACAAGCAGGACGGCACCGAGTTTCTGGCCGATGGCGCAACCGCGGATGACGGCACGCTGGCCGGCATGAACTTTTACGTTGAGGGTATCGAAGGCGATATTCCACAGTAAGCGCCCACACCCGATCACGACAAAAGGGCCGACTGTATGTCGGCCCTTTCTCGTTCTATTTAGATCCAGAAGCTACGCTATGGAAATTTCTTGCGGGTACTTTCCGGTATCGGCCAGACCAGCCCCGTCTTATCATCGAAATGGTGGCACTTGATCCCTTCGGAGTTGCCGTCCGTTTCAGCCAGATAACGCATGCACATGCCAAGGGCCTTGATGATCTTCCTGTCCGTTGACGTTGAGATATCGACCGCCTGCCCTGTCAAATGCCGCGAAACAGACCCCCATGGCGCCTTGTCCTTCATACATTTGACAAATCCCGCTTTATTCTTGGCCGCATGAAAATCATCCAGTTCCTTCCACAGATCCTGGTATTTCGACTGGCGCACAAACCAATAAATATCACCGTTCTTGCCGTATTTATTCAGGTGCTTGGCCCAGCCATTATACATCGCACTCGCCTGCCCCGCCTTGTTGCGCAGGCCCGACACCACCTTGATCGTCGTACCTTCGTAATGCGATGAGACTTCCGTCAGGATATCAATGATCTTCTTGTTGACGCCGGATGTCTTGCCCTCGACACGCCCCGGGTAGAGCGTTTCGCCGGTATCGACTTCCTTAAGTTTTTTCTTGACGTCGGTCATCATCTCCTTGGTGCACATCTCGGAAATCTTTGGTGCGGCCTTGCTTGGGGCATCACCTTTCTTTTCCGCCGACGCGATATAGGTATCATAGAAACTGTCGGCCTTCTTCTCGATGTCACTCCAGAGACTTTCCCACATGGTTGGCGGCACCTTCTGGGCCTTGGCCTGTGCCTGCATCTGCTTTTTCACGGTAGCCTTCATCTTCTGGCGCTGGTCTTCTTTGACCTTTTCCTCTTTCTTTTCCTCCGCCTTTTTTTCTGACTTCGCCTTTGCGACACCGGCGTTCAGTTTCTTGATCGTGTTCTTGCCCGGATCAACCCTGCCATCGGCGCGGAATTTACAGATACAGGTCTGGAATTCACCGATCGCTGCTTCCAATTGTTTGGAGTTTGCACCGTTTGTCTTGAGTTTCGCAAAACCGACCTCCCCCGCGAACGGGTTCAGAAGTTTCTGCACTATTGTCACATCTGCTGCGTTGTTTTTTCCGCCTTTACCAACGGAACCACCAAGCTTTTCTGCCATTGCTGAATTCCCTATACATCAAAATAAATTGTTTTCCGGCGCCAAAATACTCGCCCGAGTTGGATTTTGGCGGTTTTTGGAGATTCGGGCAAGTAAGGTGTTCCTGCTCCCAGAGCCGCGACATTTATGAAATTGCGCAATGCGGCTTTGGTTAGCGGGTGGCATCGCGGCCTTTCCTTTCGCCACCTACAGGATAGACTAAAGTTTGAAATCTGAAGAAAGCCTGCCCCATGATCCGTCTTCACCACCTTAACCGTTCCCGCTCACACCGCATTTTCTGGCTGCTCGAAGAAATTGGCGAGCCATACGAAATCCTGTCTTATGAACGCGACGCCACCACCAATCTGGCGCCACCTGAATTGCTCAGGGTGCACCCTTTGGGCAAATCTCCGATGATCGAGCTGGACGGGCGGTTGATCACCGAAAGCGGCGCGATTGTCGAAATTCTGTGCCAGAAATATGCGCCGCATATGATCCCCGATGCCGCAAGCGATGCCTATTTCAGCCACCTCGAAATGATGCATTTCGCCGAGGGCTCTGCCATGACGCCGATCTTGCTAAACCTTTATGTCGGTCGTCTGAAGGAGGCCGGTGCGCCACTGCATCCGCGGATCAATGCAGAACTGGACAGTCATTTCAGCTATATGGCCGGCCTTCTGCGCCCATCCGGGCATTTTGTGATGGATGATCTTTCCGCAGCGGACATCATGCTCAGTTTTCCTGCCGAGGTTGCTTTACGCCTTGGTCGCGGGGCCGATTACCCTGCCCTCGCCAAGTTTGTCGAAACCATCCAAAGCCGCCCCGCCTATCAACGCGCAATGGAAAAAGGCAATTCCTGAAACGGAACGGTACGCTGCCGCGGAAGGCGGGACGCTTTTGCCGGTTCCGTCACACCGCACAGTGAACGCCGTTCAAATGTAACGGGCCGAGACCGCAGTTTTCCAAAGACAGGCAATTGCACCCTTGCGCAAGCCGTGCGACGAATTGGCTTATGAAAAACACGCTCACATCCCCCGACGGGACACCCGCCAGCCGCCTTGCCTTTGGCACCATGCAATTCGGCGGCCGCGCGGATGCCACCCAATCCAGACAGATGTTTGACGCCTGTATTCAGGCAGGCATCACGCATTTCGACACGGCCCATATCTATACCGGCGGCGCGTCCGAAACCCTTTTGGGTGGTTTCGTTCAAGATCAACGCGACAGGCTGATCATCGCAACCAAAGCAGCCTATGACGAGGGGGCAACACGCGAGAACATCCTTGCCTCTGCCGAGACCTCGCGCCAGCGCATGCAGATTGACACGCTGGATGTGCTTTACCTCCACCGGTTTGATCCGCACACCGACATGGCCGAAAGCTTTGCTACCTTTGCCGATCTCAAGGCAAAGGGGCACATCCGCCACATCGGCCTGTCAAATTTCGCTGCATGGCAGGTGGTCAAGGCCGCGAATATCGCTGCCGGTTCTGATCTGCGCATCGCAGTTATCCAGCCGATGTATAACCTCGTCAAACGGCAGGCCGAAGTTGAAATCCTGCCTATGGCGGACGATCTGGGCATCCTTGTTGCGCCTTATTCTCCGCTGGGTGGCGGTTTGCTGACCGGCAAATATGCGCAGGGCGGCGCGGGGCGTCTGACCGAAGATGACCGTTACGGGGCGCGCTACGGCCAAGCCGTGATGCACAAGGCTGCGGAAGGTTTGAAAGATCTGGCAGCCACCCACGGGGTACATCCTGCCACGCTGGCTGTTGCTTGGGCTGCGCATCACCCCACCGGTCCCAGCCCGATCATCTCGGCACGGACCGTTGAACAATTGCACCCCTCGCTTGCGGCTTTGGCGTTTGAAATGTCAGATGACTTATACGCACAGATTGCAACGCTTTCTCCGACACCGCCCCCTGCAACCGACCGGCTGGAAGAACAAACATGAGTGATATCATCGTCATCGGTGGGGGTATCGCCGGTCTGTCTGCGGCCGCACGTCTGTCAAGCGACGCCAAGGTCACCGTGCTGGAGCAAGAGGCCAGCACCGGCTACCACGCCTCTGGCCGGTCTGCCGCGTTGTTTGAGGAAAACTATGGTTTACCCAGCACCGTTGCGCTCAATACTGCAAGCAAATCATACCATTACGAGGCAAATGGCGGCTACCTCAGCCCGCGCGGTTTTCTGATTGTAGCGCAGGCTGACGAACAGGAAGCCTATGAGAAAGATATGGCAACATTGGGATTGGAAGCAGTTTCCATTGACCGTGCCTGCGCTTTCATCCCGATCCTGAACCGCGATCATCTGTCCTTTGCCGGATACCACGCCGATGCGCTGGACATCGACACCGACCGTCTGATGCAGGACTTCATTCGCCTGCTCAAGGCCAACGGCGGACATGTTGTGGCTAAATCCCCGGTGACCGCGATCAAACGCACCGCCGACGGGTGGACTGTTACAGCAGGTGGCACGGAATATACTTGCGCCACACTGGTGAACGCCGGTGGCGCCTGGGCAGATGTCATCGCTGGCATGGCTGATATCGCGCCCATGGGGATCGTGCCGCACCGACGCTCCATGGCGCGGATTCCGGCCCCCGACAACCATGACCTTGCAAAGTGGCCGATGTTCTTTGGCGTGGGTGAAACCTGGTATGCCAAACCCGATGCAGGGGCACTGATCGTGTCACCTGCCGAAGAAGACCCTGTTGAACCACATGATGCATGGGCCGATGATATGGTACTCGCCGAAGGCATCGCCCGATACGAGACTATGGTAACGGTACCGGTTACGCGGTTGCTGACGTCATGGGCGGGGCTGCGCAGCTTCGCCCCCGACCGGGCACTGGTTCTGGGGCCTGATCCAAGTGATTCCGGTTTCGTCTGGTGTGCCGGTCAGGGCGGGTACGGGTTTCAGACCGCTCCTGCCGCATCGCAACTGGTTGCGGATCTGGTGATGGGGCGTGCGCCTGTACTTGCGCCTGACGTGGTGGCCCAGCTTACCCCTGAAAGGTTACGTAAATGAGCCGGAAACTCCCCCCCAGCGCCAGCATTGCCACCCCTGTCGAGGGCGCCAAACTGCATGCCCCATCAGCAGAACGCAACGCAGATCACATCGCTGCGCTTCTAAAGTTGCATGGGCCGGCCGTCGGGCAGGCATTAGAAATTGCCAGCGGCACCGGCCAGCATATCATCACCTTTGCCGCCGCCCTTCCCGATCTCAGGTGGCAGCCCACAGACATCGCCGCCGACCGGCTGCGCAGCATCGACAGCTATGTGCAAAGCAGCGGTGTGAGAAACGTCAAACCCGCACATCTTTTGAACGCTACGACGGCAGGCTGGTCGGCGGATCACGGCGGCCAAGACCTTATCGTGGTGGTCAACCTGTTACACCTGATTTCCGCAGCCGAAGCCCGCATTGTTCTGGCCGAAGCCGCACAGGCCCTGTCGCCAACCGGCGCCATGCTGATCTACGGCCCCTTCAAACGCGCCGGCGCATTGACAAGCGAGGCAGATCAACGCTTTGACGCCGAATTGCGCGAGGCTGATCCGGTCATCGGCTATAAGGACACGCAAGAAATGCAGGGCTGGTTTGCCGATGTCGGCCTGACCGCCATATCGCAGGACATGCCCGCCAATAACCTTGCCTTTATCGCCAGAAAAACAACACCATGATCAAACGCATCCTTACCTTGCTGACGGCCCTGACCCTTGCCGCCTGTGGC
The DNA here is from genome assembly GCA_049794055.1 of Sulfitobacter sp. Classification (GTDB taxonomy): domain Bacteria; phylum Pseudomonadota; class Alphaproteobacteria; order Rhodobacterales; family Rhodobacteraceae; genus Sulfitobacter. The sequence goes on along the minus strand of JBARCL010000038.1, from coordinate 13,581 downwards.
AGCGGCACTGCACCGCCAGCCGCCCCGGGTGTTTTGTTTGCCACAAATTTTCGAGACGCCGCCCCCGTCGATTTCGCCCGTCCCGCGCCTGCAGGCTTTGCCGTTCACGGCATAGACGCGGCGCGCTTCCAGACCAGCATCAACTGGAATGTTGCCCGTGCCAATGGTGTGAATTTCGCGTTCCTCAAGGCCACCGAAGGCGGTGATCTGCTGGACCCTGCGTTCAAGAGCCACTGGCGCGATGCAGGCCGGGCAGGTGTGGTGCGCGGAGCCTATCATTTCTACTACTTCTGCACGACACCCGAGGTGCAGGCCCAGTGGTTCATCCGCAATGTACCGCGCAGCCGTGGGGTCTTGCCGCCTGTACTGGACATGGAGTGGAATCCGTCTTCGCCCACCTGCGCCAAGCTGCGCCCACCTGCCGCCGAGGTCCAGCGCCGGATGCGCATCTGGCTGCAGATCGTCGAGGCGCATTACGGTCAACGCCCGATCATCTATACCACCCCGCGCTTTTACGAGGAAAACAACCTGAGCCGGTTTCGCGGCTATGAATACTGGCTGCGCACCACCGCCAAAACCCCGCGCGAGGCCTTTCCCGGTCAAAGGTGGACGTTCTGGCAATACAGCGCCACCGGCATCATCCCCGGCATTCAGGGCGAGGTGGATCTGAACGCGTTTTCAGGCAGTCGGGCGACCTGGAACGCGTGGTTGGCGCGGCGCTCGCAGTAGGTAGCCCTAAAGCCGGATGGTGCGTAGCGTTTTCGTGACATCGCGCACGTCCGGCCATTCCCACACGACATCGCGCAGGTGAAACAACCTGCTGTTGGTATGGGTCGAAACGCGGGTGTTTTCCAGGACCAACCGATAGGGTACAATCGCCGCCTTAAAGACGCTGTAATCACTTGAGAAAAGCACACCTGCGAGAAAATCGAAGGGACGTTCCCGTAGGTTTCTGAGCGCTGACAATTGGCGGGACGTATTGTGGTCGGTCAACCGGCGGGACTTGATCTGATATCGGATGCCCTGCCCGTCACATGCATCGAACCCCTTGACCTAAGGGCCAGCCATGTCCCATCCGAACGCCCTGCAAAACAGCGTTTCGGCGTAATCGCCAGCAGGGTTGTTGGATGAGCGAACGGCACCGCTTGACTTCAGCAGCCCCGAGACTTCTGCATGTAATGCAAGAAGCTCGGAAACTGATCTCTCTTTAAGTAGATCATCCATTGTGCCTCCAATTTTGAACAGTTCAATTAGCTTTTCAAAATCAGATTAACAAATGGTGAAGCTGCTACCCATCAACCCGGATCGTGGTGTTCTTGGGATCATAGGGGCTGTCCTCGACGATCACAGCGTCCCACAGCTGATCGAACATCTTGATCTTCATCTTGGTTCCCACAGCCGCATGTTGGGGCTTTACATACCCCATGCCAATGGATTTCTCGAAGGCCACGGAATAGCCCCCCGATGTCAAACGCCCTGTGCGCTCCCCCTCGACATAGAGTACCTCGCGGCCCCACGGATCGGCATCTGCCGGCCCGTCGATCAACAGGGTGACACATTTGGCGTTAATCCCGTGGGCTTGCATTTTCTCCTTGCCATTAAACTCTTTCGACAGGTCGACAAAGCGCGGCAGATCGGCCTCCAGCGGCGTCGCGTCGCGACCCAATTCGTTGCCAAAGGCACGGTAAGATTTCTCTTGCCGCAACCAGTTTTGTGCCCGTGCACCAACCAGTTTCATCCCATGCTTTTCACCGGCTTTCTCAAGCTGGTCGAAAAGATAGTTCTGCATCTCGATCGGGTGATGCAGCTCCCAACCCAGTTCGCCGGTATAGGCCACACGGATCGCGCGCACCGGGCACATCCCCAGTTCAATGTTGCGCATGGTCAGCCAAGGGAAACGCTTGTTTGACAGGACGGTTTCAGGGTCGCCATCCTTGACGATCTCGTTCAGCACATCGCGCGATTTCGGGCCGGCGATGGCAAAGACACCCCATTGCGTGGTCACGTCGTGGCATTCGATATAGCCGAACTCAGGCGCTTTATCCTCAATCGCCTTGCGCAGATAATCACTATCGTAAGCCGTCCAGGCCCCCGCACTGACAAGATAATATTCATCCTGCGCAATTCGCACGATGGTGTATTCCGTCCGCGTTGTGCCATGAGAGGTCAACGCGTATGTCAGGTTGATACGCCCCACCGACGGCAACTTGTTACAGGTGAACCAGTCAAGAAAGGCGGTCGCGCCGGGCCCCTTGACCACATGTTTGGTGAATGCTGTCGCGTCAATAAGGCCCACACCTTCGCGGATCGCTTTCGCCTCTTCCACGGCGTATTGCCACCAACCACCGCGCCGGAAAGAACGCGCGTCATGGTCGTTGAATCCCTCGGGCGCATAGTAGTTCGGGCGTTCCCACCCGTTGACCCAACCGAACTGTGCACCGCGTGCCGCTTGGCGGTCATAGGCCGGTGAGGTACGCAAGGGGCGTGCAGCGGGACGCTCTTCATCAGGGTGGTGCAAAATATAGACGTGTTCGTAGCATTCTTCGTTCTTGCGTGCCGCGAATTCCGTGGTCATCCAATCGCCATAGCGCTTCGGGTCAAGCGATGCCATGTCGATCTCGGCTTCGCCTTGCACCATCAATTGCGCAAGGTAATACCCTGTGCCGCCCGCCGCGGTGATGCCGAAGGAAAACCCTTCTGCCAGCCACATGTTGCGCAAGCCCGGCGCAGGGCCGACCAGCGGATTGCCGTCAGGGGTATAACAGATCGGCCCGTTGAAATCATCCTTCAGCCCGCTCTCCTCGCAGGACGGGATGCGGTGGATCATCGCTTCATACTGGCTCTCGATCCGCTCAAGATCCAGCTGGAACAGATCGGCGCGGAAGCTGTCGGGCACCCCGTATTCAAACCGTGCGGGCGCGTGTTTCTCATAGACGCCCAAAATCCAACCGCCGCGTTCTTCGCGCACATAAGACTGCGCGTCGGCATCGCGAATGACAGGGTGTTCTGCGTTGCCCTCAGCACGCCATTTTACCAGATCAGCATCTTGATCCATAACGATAAACTGGTGCTCTACCGGGATGGCGGGCATCTTGATGCCCAGCATCTTGGCCGTGCGTTGCGCGTGGTTGCCGGATGCCGTCACAACATGTTCGGCAGTGATGACGATCTGCTCGTCCGAGGGCACAAGGTTGCCGCCCTTTTCGACCATTTTGGTTGCGGTGACTTCCCAATGGGTGCCGTTCCAGTGAAACGCATCCGCCTGCCATTTCCGCTCAATCGCGACCCCTCGCTGGCGTGCGCCTTTGGCCATCGCCATGGTCACATCAGCAGGGTTAATGTAGCCGTCAGTCTCGTGGTAAAGTGCACCTTTCAAATCTTCGGTGCGGATCAGCGGCCATTTTGCCTTAATCTCGTCCGGAGTCATAAAGACATATGGCACGCCACAGGTTTCCGCCGTGGAGGCATAAAGCATGTATTCGTCCATACGGTCAGTCGTTTGCGCCATGCGCAGGTTCCCGACAACAGCGAAACCGGCGTTCAGGCCCGTCTCGGCCTCCAACCCTTTATAAAACTCGACCGAGTACTGGTGGATATGGGTGGTGGCAAAGGACATGTTGAACAAGGGCAGTAACCCCGCCGCATGCCAGGTAGATCCCGACGTCAGTTCGTCACGTTCAAGCAACATGACATCATCCCAACCGGCTGCTGCAAGATGATAGGCAATCGAGGTTCCTACGGCACCGCCGCCGACAACCAATGCTTTGACGTTCGTTTTCATATGCCCCGAATCCTTCTGACAGAGTTGTCCCCGTTTTACGCCGGTTCGCGCAATTCTTGGTGCACCAGCCGACCCAACATATCAAAAAACCGACCTTGTGATTGACGCTTGTCAGGTGAAGCCGACCGTAAGGGGGGGCTGGTACACCATTCAGGGCGCAGTCGCGCATGGCGAGGCTGCCGAATGGATCGGCTTAAGCGGACGCGGAGCTTGGCCTTATTGATTACCGCAGCCACCACGTTCCGCGTTTATTCCCCGCTGCGGCTAGTGCCCTTTGGACGCGGCGGTCATGTTCTCGGCTGCGATTGCGGAAAAGCTGCGCGAAATCTCGGCGCGGTTGCTGTAAATCTCAGCGGCGCTCATGCCCGACAAATCCGATGGCTGCACGGTAGGCTGGTAGGCTCGCGCTGCCGTACGGGCCTTGATGTCTCCCAGCCGATTGCCCGACTGCTTGTCTTTCGGACTGGCCTTCTGACGCACAGAGGCCCAGAAACTTTGTCGCGCGGCCGCCTTGTCCGCCGCCACCATCTGACGCAATTGCGGGTTGTCGGCGGTAAAACTGGCAATCTGTTCGTCGTTGCTCATCTCCGACCAGCTTTTGCCAGTCCATGTTTCACGGATCTGCGGGATCACATTCGAGGCTTTGGCCGCATTGACCTGCGCCATGGACGTCAGCCGCTGGGGCAATTGCGCACCATAGCTCTCAAGCGTCAAAGCTCCGGGCGCATGAGACGCGGCTTGGTTGACGAAATCATATCCGACAGCACCGGACCCGGTTGTCATGATCAGCCCGATGGCCAGTAAGAATTTACGCATACGCCCTGCCCCTGTTTTGCAAGGGATACAGAACCAGACGATTTCGGAATTTCCAAGGCACGGATCGGGCAAATAAGGGGCGCCACGGCCGCCCCTCCTACCTGTCTAATCGGTAAATATCTTGCCCGGGTTCATGATGTTATCCGGGTCCAACGCCTTTTTGATCGCGCCCATCACGGCAAGTGTCTCGGCCCCTAACTCGCGTATGAGATAGGGCCGCTTGCCCTGCCCGATGCCATGTTCACCGGTGCAGGTTCCTTCCATTCCGATCGCCATATCGTTGAGCCACGAAATAAAGCTCTTTGCCTTGGCCACCTCATCCGTATCCGACATATCAACCAGCACCGTGGCATGGAAATTGCCATCGCCCGCGTGGCTGACAGTCGGCGCGATCAATCCCATTTCGGTGGCTTTTGCCTCGGCCTGCGTCAAGGCTTCGGCCAGCCGCGAAATGGGAACACAGACATCCGAGGCCACCGCATCACATCCCGGGCGGATTGCCAGCATCGCCCAATAGGCGTCATGGCGGGCCTGCCAAAGCTTGTTGCGTTCTTCCAGCGTTTTTGTGGCGGTATAACCGGTGCCGCCTTCTTCTTCGGCCAGCATGCCAAAGGTTTCCGCCTGTTCAGCCGCCCCCGCATCCGATCCGTGAAATTCCAGCAACAATATCGGTGACACCGGCAAATCCAGCTTGGCATAGGTATTTACCGCCTTCACCATCGCCGCATCCAGCAATTCGATCCGTGCGACAGGCAGCCCGTACTGGATCACCGCCATAACAGTGCGTGCCGCCGTTTCCACGCTGGGAAATGAACAGCGCGCAGCCGAGATCGCCTCGGGGATGCCTTGCAGACGCAAGGTGATTTCCGTGATGATGCCAAGCGTTCCTTCCGAACCAACCATCAACCGGGTCAGATCATAGCCCGCCGAGGTCTTTTTCGCCCGCCGCGCGGTGCGAATGATCGCCCCGTCCGCCATCACCGCTTCGACGTTGATCACGTTGTCCTTCATTGTGCCGTATCGCACCGCATTGGTGCCAGAGGCCCGTGTTGCCGTCATTCCGCCGATGGATGCGTTTGCGCCTGGATCAATCGGAAAGAACAAGCCCTGATCGCGCAAATGGGTATTCAAGGCCTCACGCGTTACACCGGGTTGCACGCGGCAATCCAGATCACCTGCATTGACCTCCAGCACCTTGTCCATCTGGCTGACATCAATCGAAATCCCGCCAAGTGGCGCGTTTACATGCCCCTCCAGCGATGTCCCCGTGCCAAAGGCGATGATCGGCACCTTATGGGCGGCGCAGATTTTCACAATCTCGGAGACCTCGGCGGTCGATTGGGCAAAAACCACCCCGTCCGGCATCTGGTTCTCAATCCATGTCGTTGTATGGCCGTGCTGTTCTCGAATGGCACTGCCCGTCTGGAAACGTTCGCCAAATTGCTGTTTCAAGACACCGATCGCCGTCTTGATCCCTGCATCGTTGCGCATCTGTGCTGGATTTTCTGTCATGTTGTCCTCTTACTGCCCAAAGGCAATCCCCTCGCGACGCGGATCAGCACCGCCCTGCAGCTCCGCGCCAATCGCGATCACATGCAACCCGCTCGTCAATCCCCGCGTACCCACCTCAAAGCCCATGGCCGTCAACCCTTCCGCCAGCGCCACCGACGCTGTTTCTTCTTCAAGGTCATATGTGCCAAACCGGTTCACCGCATGGGGGGCGCTGACGGCCTGCTGCACATCCATGCCCCAGTCGATCACCGCCACAATGGTCTGTGCCACATAGCCGATAATCCGTGACCCGCCGGGCGACCCGACTGCCATCACCGGCTTGCCATCCTTCATCACGATGGTAGGTGCCATCGACGAACGCGGCCGTTTGCCCGGTTCAATCCGGTTGGCAATCGGCACCCCGTCCGTATGCGAGCGAAACGAGAAATCCGTCAGCTCGTTGTTCAACAGAAAGCCGCCAACCATCAAGCGGCTGCCGAAACCGTTTTCGATTGTCGTGGTCATGGACGCCACATTTCCCGCCGCATCCACAATCGAAACATGCGAGGTCGAGGGCAATTCGATGCTCTCGTCATCGGCCCAATTCAGCGCATGATCCCATTCCGGCTCTCCCGCGCTGACCTCTGTCAGGGCCATCTCAGTCTCCAGCAGCCTTGCCCGCTCTGCCACATATGCCGGGTCCAGCAAGCCCGTTACCGGCACTGGCACATAATCACTATCCGCCAGATAGCGCCCGCGATCGGCAAAGGCCAAACGCGCCGCATCGCCCATCAAACGCCGCACGTTCAAATCCAGCGGTCCCGCGCTCAGGTCATATCCCTCAAGCGCGCCCAGAATTTGCCCGACCGCCACCGCCCCCGAAGAGGGCGGCCCCATCCCGCATACCTCATGGCCCCGATAAGGCGCACAAACAGCCGCCCGCTCCTTGACCTGATAAATCGCCAGATCAACCTCTGCCAAGACACCCGGATTGCCCGCTGCCCCCTGCACCGCTGCCACAATATCGCGGCCAATTTGCCCGCCGTAAAACGCTGACGCGCCCTCTTTGGCAAAAGCCTCAAGCGTCGCCGCATAGGCCGGGTTTTTCAACATATCACCGGCCACAACCGGCAGGCCCTGCGGCATGAAATACGCCGCCGTCACTCCAGACGAGACCAAGCGTTCCGCATCCCCCTCAACCAAATCCGCCAAACGTGGCGATACGGAAAACCCCTCCTGCGCCAGCGTGATCGCCGGTGCCAGCAACGACGTCCAATCCTGCGTCCCCCAGCGCGCATGCACATCCGCCAGCAAGGCAGGCGTACCCGGCGTACCCACAGACCGCCCGCCGACAACCGCATCGAAAAATTTCAATGGCGCGCCGGCCTCGTCCTGAAACAGGCGTGGCGTTACCGCCAATGGCGCCGTTTCGCGCCCGTCCAGCGTGGTCAGCGCACCCGAAGCTGCATCATACCAGACCAGAAATGCCCCGCCACCCAACCCTGAGGACTGCGGCTCAACCAGACCCAAAACAACCTGCACCGTAACCAATGCATCCGCCGCCGTGCCGCCCGCCGCCAGAACATCGGCCCCGGCCTTTACAGCATGCGGGTTCGCGGCCGCGATCATCCAGTCGGATGCCACAACCGGCTTTCCCGCCACTTTAGCAGCCAAGGCAGTCGCAATCTCGACAGGCAGACCCTCAAAAACGCCCCCGCCTGCCGCTTCAGGCTCGATTGCATCCGCAGCTTGCTGCGCCCCGGCGGCACCGGCCAGAACAACCGACAAGATACTCAAAACCTTCCACATGGCACCACTCCTTGTTTCTCTTTTTGGCCTTAAATCCTGCGGGAGTTTGAGGGCAGAGCCCTCATTTAACTTTCCCCTCAGGAAAGTTTACAAAAACCAATGCGGTCTTGCCCGCCCTTTATCCCCCCCGATCACAACATCGAAGGCACCACCTGATCCGGGGGCCGGTGGCCGTCATCGAAGGTCTTGATGTTGATGATCACCTTCTCGCCCATCTCAAGCCGACCTTCGAGGGTCGCCGACCCCATATGCGGCAAGAGTATCACGTTATCCAATTCGCGCAGGCGCGGATTAACAGCCGTCCCGTGCTCGTACACATCCAGCCCCGCGCCCTTGATTTCCCCGGCCCGCAGCATCCGCGTCAAGGCGTTCTCGTCGATCACCTCCCCGCGTGAGGTGTTCACGATCACTGCCTCCGGCTTCATCAGCTTTAAACGCCGCGCGTTCATCAAATGAAAGGTGCTTGGCGTATGAGGACAATTCACACTGATCACGTCCATCCGCGCCACCATCTGGTCGAGGCTCTCCCAATAGGTGGCCTCCAGACTGTTTTCGATGCTCTCGTGCAGCTTGCGCCGGTTGTGATAATGTACCTGCATCCCGAAAGCCGCCGCGCGTTTCGCCACGGCCTGTCCAATACGTCCCATGCCCAGAATGCCCAGGCGCCGCCCGCTTACCCGTCCACCCAGTAGGGCCGTTGGCGCCCAACCGGACCATTCGCCTTTTTGCATCAACGCCATGCCCTCGGACATGCGCCGCGTCACACCAAGGATCAACGCCATGGTCATATCGGCGGTGTCTTCCGTCAGCACGCCGGGGGTATTGCTGACCAGAATACCACGCTGGCGGGCTGTGGCGACGTCGATGTGATCGACACCCGCCCCGTAATTCGCGATCAGCTTCAGTTGTTCACCCGCCTGTGCGATCATCGCTGCGTCGATGTCATCGGTCACGGTTGGTACCAATACATCCGCCGTTTTCATCGCCTGCGTCAGCTCGGCGCGGGTCATTGCAACATCCTCTTCGCGCAAACTGACGTTAAACAGTTCTGACAGACGGGTTTCCACCGCGTCTGGCAACCGTCGCGTCACTACAACACTCAAACGTTTCTTTGACATGTCTCTCTCCTGGGCCTTGGCGTTCACTGCTCTGGACGCCATGGTGTCCCATGCAAGCGCAAGGCACAAGAACCCCGCGCGGCAAAAGAGCAAACAAATCAAAGTGCAGGCAGCACCCATGTTCCGACTTTCGCTAACACACGCGCTTTTGGTGCTGTTGTTAACCCTCCCGCTTGTCCCTTCCCCTGCCCTCGCAGGAGAGGTCGGTACCGTTACAAGCCTGCCTTTGCCCCGCTTCGTTTCAATGAAGGCGGCCGAAGGCAACGTCCGGCGTGGCCCTTCCCTGTCGCACCGCATCGACTGGGTGTTCAAACGCCGCGACATGCCGCTGGTCATCACCGCAGAGCATGGCCATTGGCGCCGCGTCGAAGACCGCGACGGTATGGGCGGCTGGGTCCATTATTCGCTTTTATCAGGCACCCGCACCGTTTTGGTCGAACAGGACATGCTGCAACTTCATTCCCGCCCCGAACCGGGCGCACCGGTGACCGCCGCGCTGGAAATGGGCGTTGTGGCGCGATTGGGAAATTGCAATCTGGAATGGTGCGAACTCCGCTCGGGTGGCTACAAGGGCTGGGCCCCGAAGTCGCGGTTTTGGGGTGTCGGGGCAAATGAACTGCGGGAATAAGCCCGCCAAATACAATTTGGCATATTGTTAATAAACAATAAAATACTGTTTCCAAAGATCGAAACCTGAATTGCCCTTGGGCAGCCCGCTTGCGCAGTCTTTTCAAAACTTTGCGACGCGCGGCAATTGCATGCCCTCCTGCTTTGCGACAGGGTGGCCCTTGCAACACCCGAAAGGACAGACCCCATGCGCGCCATCACCTATACCACGCTTGGCCCCGCCAAAGATGTTTTGCATCTTCAAACCCTTGACGACATGCCCCCCCAGTCCGGCGAAGTCCGTGTGGCACTTGCCTTTTCGGGTGTGAACCCGTCGGATGTGAAAACCCGCAACGGACGTCCCGGGATGACCCGGCCCGCGTTCGAACAGATCACCCCGCATAGCGACGGTGCCGGCGTCATCGACGCAGTTGGCGCTGGCGTTGACCCCACCCGGATCGGTCAGCGGGTCTGGATCTGGAATGGCCAGTGGCAGCGCGCACAGGGCACCGCCGCCAGCCATATCACCCTGCCCGCGGCGATGGCCGTGCCGCTGCCGGATGGCGTCAGCCTTGAAACTGGTGCGATCCTCGGCATTCCGGGACTGACAGCTGCTCTTGCCGTTTTCGGCGGCCGCGAGATCAAAGACCAGACCGTCCTGATTCAGGGCGGTGCCGGGACGGTTGGCTTGCTTGCCGTACAACTGGCCAAATGGGGCGGTGCCAAGGTGATCACCACCTGTAGCCCGCGCGACATGGATCGTGTAAAAGTCGCCGGGGCTGATGTTATTCTTGATTACAGCGCCCCTGATCTGGCCGCACAAATCCTGTCGGCAAACGATGGCGCCTTGATCCCTACGGTTGTCGAAGTGGAATTCGGCCTCAATATTGCGCTGGACGCCGAGGTGATCGCCCCCAACGGCCGCATTGCCGCCTATGGCTCTGCCAAGAGCATGGAGCCGACCCTGCCGTTCCTCCCCCTGCTCTTCAAAGCAGTGACCATTGATATCCTGCTGATTTACCTGCTGCCCCAGACCGAACGCGACGTGATGATTGACAAATTGCACGCCTCTTTTGCAGAGGGTGCTTTAACCTGTCCGGTCGAACGCATCTATTCGTTAGACGAAACCATCACGGCACATGAAGCCGTCGAAGCAGGGGGCCGCACCGGCGCAATATTGGTCAAATGTGACAGCTGATCTTGGCAGGATGAGCGCCCCACGGCCCTCATCCCCCTGATTGCCAAGCCATACGTGACGTCATAATCTTGCGTCATTCCACCTGACGGATTTTATCATGCGCATTCTCGCCCTTCTGTTTTGCTTGCTGTTGCCCCTTGTCGGGCACGCCCAAAGCGCGGACCAGCCAACCGGCACCATCACCCTGACCGATGACGCCAATGCCGACGCTGCCATTGCCAATCGCATCCGCGACATTCTCGGGGAACTGGAGGGATACGAAGACATCAGTGTTACCGTTTCCTCGGGCATCGTCACCCTGCGCGGCACCACACTTGACCCGGGCAAGGCCACCCGCCTGAACGAACTCGCCAGCCGGGTCGAAGGCGTTGTCGCCATTGAAAACGCTGTGCAGGAAAGCACTGATGTGGTGGAACGCCTGAATCCGGCGATGGAGCGTTTCAGGATTCGTGCAGTCCAGTTAATCGCCTTTCTCCCGCTCGCCCTTGTGGCCCTGTCGATTTTCGTTTTGGTGGTGATCTTCGGCTTTTGGCTGGCGCGGCGGCATCAACCCTGGGAGCGCCTGTCACCCAACGCCTTTATCGCGGATATTTACCGCCAGATCATCCGCCTGCTGTTTGTGATCGGCGGCTTGGTCATCGCACTTGATATCGTCAACGCCACCGCCTTGCTGTCGGGCATCCTGGGCGCTGCGGGCATCGTCGGCCTCGCCATCGGTTTTGCTGTGCGCGACACGGTTGAGAATTTCATTGCCTCGATCATGCTGTCGATCCGCCAACCGTTCCGCCCCAATGACACCGTCGAAATCGAGGGCGACACTGGCAAAGTGATCCGCCTGACATCGCGCGCCACGATCCTGCTCAGTTTCGATGGCAACCATATCCGGATCCCCAATGCGACCGTCTTCAAAAGTCGCATCGTCAATTTTTCTCGCAACGCGGAACGGCGGTTTACCTTTTCACTCGGTGTCGCGGCCGATGCCGACCTGGACCATGCCCGCACCTTGGGGCTGGAGGTTCTCAACAACCTGCCTTTCGTGCTGGAGGTGCCCGAAGCTTCTGTTTGGGTGGAATCAGTCGACGACTTTTGGATTACCCTCTCCTTGGCCGCGTGGATCAATCAGAATGAGACAAACATAACGCTTGCGCGCTCAGAAGCGATCCGCCTGACACAAGCCGCTTACGATGCGGCGGGCCTCGCGGCTCCGGTGCCAAGCTACCGAATCGAAAACCTACCCGCCGGACTGCAAGGGTCTGATAAGAAATTACTTTCCGAAGACCGGGATACACGCCAGACACCAGCACCGGTGCAAGAAGTGAGCGCAACACAGGATGAGGAACTTACCAAGATCGTCGATCAGGAACGCGCCGAACTGTCTCGTCACGACCTGTTGAGCGACACTGCAACAGAAGAATGAAGAATTATGCCAATTGGGGTCTTGCGCGTCGTTTTCTCTCGGACTATCTAGCGGCACGTGATGGGGTGTGGCCTAGTGGTAGGGCAACTGTTTTTGGTACAGGAGATCGTAGGTTCGAATCCTACCACCCCAGCCACGGACTTCCTTAAAAGCAGACGGTGCAAGTGTCACTCAAGATAGTGACGTGTTTTCCGCGACTTATGAGATACTCAACTTAGCTCAGACGGGTGATCCAGCCAATGGTACGCGCTGTTCTGTCAGAAGTCTGAGGGTGGGATTCGCGCGATAGCAGTGTCCGGCTTTTGGGATCAGAGAGTCGCGAACAACGCGCGCTGTTCTGACCAATCTGCTGGCAAGACATGCCGCATGCACCAATCGGAGCTGAGACCTATGGGTCCATTGCCATTGAGGACATCGCGAACAATGTCTGGTGCAAGAAGCGCGAGGTCGATCATCTGCTGAACGCGGCGGTTGTTTGTTCCATCCACTTTTTCAATCTCAGACAGCGTCTTGCCCGCCTTGATCTGTTGATACCAATCATACGCCTTCGCAATGTTCTTGATCAGGACCTCATCCCGATCACCGGATTCGTCTGCAAAGATCAGCTTTGTTTCGACGCCTCGTTTGCGCAATAGGAACGGCGCGGTGATGGTGAGGTGGTCCTGTGGAACATCGTTGGGATCCTGTTCAACCAACGCCGCTAGTTTCTCTGCATTGATGGTGATGCTGAGCTGGCCAGGGCCAAGTTCGATGCGCTCAATGAGATCAAGCGATGGTTTGATATCTTTCCGCTCACCGAGCTCTTGAACCTTCGCCTTGGCTGTCGCGATTGCGTTGGCGGATGCGTTGGGAGCGATCTGACCAATCAGCGATGCCCTGTTGATGTGCTGCCGCAGGACATGTGCAACTTTCCGCTCCATTTCTTCGGCTGGCAATCGCCAGCCATCTTTGTCGGCTTCGCCGCTGTTCTTGATCAAGCGATGCGAGACGTAGTAGCGCAACCGCACACCTGCCTTGGTTTTGCTATGTGATGGCGTCAGGCGATCTCCGGTCTCATCAAAGATCTTGCCGCAGAGCAAGGATCGTTGCTTCGCCGTCTTGCGCGCCCTGCCCTTCGCAGCCCCGTCCTGCAATGTCGTTTGAATATGGTCCCAGCGATCCGGATCAATGATCGCATCGTGCTGGCCTTCATGGACCACTGCCTTGTGCCGGATGCGTCCGGCATAGATCGGGTTGGTCAGCAACTGATGGATGTGGCCGCGAGAAAATGCGTTGCCACCTGATTGGGTGCCTTCGGCGGTTGTGCGTTTTCGACTGCGCAACTGCAATTCGTCAGCTTCGACAT
>JBARCL010000037.1:0-1674 GCA_049794055.1 Sulfitobacter sp. | reverse complement strand
GTATCAAGGCAAGTGGTGAGCGTTCGAAAGGCAAAAACAGTGGTAAAACCTAATGAGAAGCTCGCATCTTCCTTAGAGGTTCTTCGTAAAGTTCAAGATGAAACGGGCCCGGTTGTAAAAAGCAGTCAGGTGTCCCGCGTTCACCGGGAGCGTCTACAAAAGGCTGGCTATCTGACAGATATTGCCAATGGCTGGTTGATCACGACACGACCACAAGACAGGGCGGGGGATTCCACATTTTGGTATGTCTCATTCTGGGAATTCTGCAAACGATATTGCGAAGACAGGTTCGGTTCAGACTGGTGCCTGTCACCAGAGCATTCACTGGTGATGCATGCTGAAAGTACAACCATTCCGCTCCAGGTTATTGTCTGGAGCCCAACGGGGTCGCGAAATAATAAGGATCTGCCATTCGAGACATCACTTTATGACCACCAGACCGAGCTACCCGCACCCGCTGACAGAGCTGAGATAAACGGGGTGCGCTTGATCGGAAAAGAGTTGGCGCTTTGCAAAGTCACAGAGGCCTTTTTTCAGACACATGCCCCTGAAGTCCAAATTACGCTGAACGGCCTGGCATTCGTGACACCACTCCTGGCGCGGCTGCTGGATGGCGGTCACGTAAATGCATCAGGGCGGATCGCCGGGGCATTGCGCAAGATGGGGCGCGACAAAGATGCTGATCTGATCCTCAAAAAAATGGGTGATGCAGGATATGATGTACGCGAGAAAGACCCATTCGGGGTGGTTGCACTCGCCCCTCGCATTGCAAACGGAACATCACCGCTGGTCATGCGCATCCTTCAAGTCTGGGAGAAGGAACGCGATGGTATTATAGATCGGTTTCCGAAGCCAAGCCCGCTGCCACGTGATCCTGCGACGTATCTTGCGGCAGTAGACGAAATCTATGTCAACGACGCCTATAACTCGTTGTCGATCGAAGGGTACCGCGTCACGCCCGAACTGATCGACAAGATCAGGGCAGGGGCCTTTGATCCGGAGGGTAACCCCGAGGATCGAGAAGATCGAAACGCTTTGGCCGCAAGCGGATATTGGCAGGCATTTCAGTCTGTGCGCAGATCCATTGAAAGCGTTCTTGCCGGACAAAACGCTGGCGAGGTCGCACAAGCGGATCACGATGATTGGTACAGCGCCCTGTTTCAGCCTTCCGTCGATGCGGGTATTCTAAAAGCTGGCGTGTTGGCCGGTTACCGGAGCCATCCAGTCTATTTGCGGGGTTCACGCCATACACCGCCACGCTCCGAGGCTGTTCTTGACGGCATCGAGGCCTTGTTTGACCGGCTACGCGACGAGCCTTCGCCCGCCTTCAAAGCAGTGATGGGCCATTGGCTGTTATGGTATGATCACCCCTATCCGGACGGAAACGGCCGGATGGCCCGCTTTTTGATGAATGTCATGCTCGCGTCGGGTGGATATCCGTGGACCATTATTCGTCTGGAAGATCGTAGCAGCTACATGGCAGCCCTTGAAGTTGCCAGCACGACGACGGATTTACGGCCCTTCGCCGATTTTGTTGCAACAGCAATGGCGCGCGGAGTGTAGACTGCCGAGAACGGTGTCTTCCATCAAAAGTCAGGCGATGGAAATATGAAGTCAAATTTCTTTTGAGGGAAATTCTTCGTTTAGGTCTTGCAAAATCATACCAGCAAGGGC
>JBARCL010000036.1:0-65504 GCA_049794055.1 Sulfitobacter sp. | reverse complement strand
TGCGCCCCCGCTGTTGGGGCCGCACCAGAGCCGTTTACATGCCCTTGGCAGCTTCCAACGGACCCGTGTTCACTGTGCCGACATAGCTGTCGAGAGCCGAGTCGATAGAACCTGCTTCAACAAAAACATCCGCAACGCCCTTCATGAACGGTGCCGCGTTGCCACCAAGCCATGCCGAAGACAGCTGCTCTTCGATGCTGGGGAATACAAAGCCCGAGATTGACGCTTTGGTGGCGTCAATGTCCATGCCGGATTGCTCGGCGATGACGGCCAGCATCTCGTCGCTTTGGTTTGCTTTCCAGTCCGCGTTTGCATCGGCTGTTACTTTCACAAACTTCGCAACCGTGTCACCGTTTTCGGCGATGTAGGATGCAGGTGCGGATGTCACATCAAACACCAGAATGCCAAGCTCGGTCTTTTCATCACCGGTCAGCAGGATGTTGCCGTATTCTTTCATCCGGCTCAGGCCGCCGCCCCAACCACAGGCAAAATCAACCGCCCCTTGGGACAGCGCTGCGGCACCTTCTGGTGGCGCCATGTCAACAACCTGCAAGGTTGAAACATCAATGCCAAAGTGGTCCATCTGACGCAGGAAACCATAGTGCGCCGCTGTACCCAAAGGTACGGCAACTTTCTTGCCTGCCAGTTCGCCGGCGGAATCCTTGTCGATTTCCAGCTCTGAACGCACAACGCAGTTGTCATTGTCAGAATAGGACACGGCCACATCCACGATCTGGATGTCCTGGCCACCGGATGTTGCCACAACAAAGGGCGGTACTCCCTGCGAAACGGACAGCTGTACATCACCTGAAGCCATCGCAGCGGACATGGCAGTACCGGTCTCGAAGGAAACCCAGTTCACCTTCATGCCAAGCGCCTCGTCATAGGCACCCGAGGCTTTGGCCGCGAGGAACGGCATCGGCCATTCAAGGAAATAGCCCACCGTGATTTCGCCATGGCCGTCCGCAAATGCGGCCTGACCTGTCATTGCCATAACTGCAGCGGCGACAAAGCCTGTTGTTGTTTTTTTGATCATTTTGTTCTCCCTAGTGAACACACCCGTCGCAAGGCTGCGAGGGTTTGGTTACTCCGCCGACATCCATGCCGGTCTTGGTTTGACTGACGACGCGCCATGCGAATAATGAAACATTAAATCTCAATTCCTCACCCTGCACGCCTTCATCCGGCAACACCATGTCGCTTCCTTTCTGATTGAGCAATCAAATCCGCACGGCTTTTCACCCGAATTCACCGATTGCCCCGAAAATCGACACGACACTGCATCGCCCCCGGACAGTGCTGTTGAAACCGCCAAACAATAAACGGCCAAATAGGACGAACGCATGAGTCCAGTTCAGTCCAAATCAACCGATCTGGACTGAACCAATGACGCCAGGCTTACCCGGCCAGGGCGAACGGATCGTCCAGCACCCCGACCAATGGCATCAGGAACATACCGCTGTCCGCTTCAAGCGCGGCGACGAAATAACCATCAATCGCAGCTTGTGCGGCAGAAACACCGCCCGCAGTACCGTCAAAGAGGGCCATTGCTGCAGAGGCATTGCCGACATCCGACATGCCTTTGGTGACAGAGTAGTAAACGCCGATATCAGTCTTTGTGCTCAGGTGTTGTTGATCGGCAAGCTGCTGGGCAATCTGGTCACTGGTACCGCCTGCAATCGGCGTTTTTGCCCCGCCAAGAACACCCAGGATAAACTGATCACGCCCGACGGAGCCGTTTTCAAGATTACCAAGCCAGAAATCAATACCGGCCTGATCGCCCACACGGCCCAACACATTGGCATAAACCGCGGTGACGAAATCCGCATTGCTTAGGTCGGCGGCATAGGTGGTGCGGGTTTCGTCCTGATCAATAAACAGGGTCGCCATCTGTTCAAGCGTGGTGCCATTGGCGAATGCCGTGCCCCAGAAGTTCAGTCCAACCGCATCCGGTGCGCGGTTGAAATAGGCGATGTAAAGCTCCACAAAGCTGCTCATCTGCGCTTCGGTCAGGGTCTGGGTGCCGGCGAATTTGGTCAAGTCAAACGGCGCCACGGCACTGTCTCCAAAGGCCAGCGCCTCGATCGCGGTCAGCGTATCGGTGCCGTCCCCGTCCGCGCGACGGTCTTCAATCGATGTCGCATTCGCGCTCAACGTCAGGGTATAGTTACGCTGATTGCCAGAATAGAGCGCCGTATCGAAGCCCGCCCCCCCGTTCAGCATGTCGTTACCGCCGTTCCCGCTCAGCATGTTGGCCAAAGCGTTACCGGTGATCGTGTCGGTACCGGAACCGCCGCGTGCGTCCTCGATCTCGACACCAAAGGCAATCGTATAGCCGCCATTCGCAACAGTCCCGCCGTTCGAACCGACAAACGACAGATACCCGCCGCCACCTGCATCAAGTTCAAGGGTGGCCGCACGCAGGTCGATCACCGTGTCATCGCTGACGCTGGAGAAATCAATCAGGTCGTGGCCACCGTTATCCCAGATTGTGACCAAAGTAGGGTCAATGCCGTAAACCGTGTCACCGACACCCGTGCTGGTGTTCTCACCATACAGCAACTGAAGCGCGGCAATATCCAACGCCCCAAAGGCCGAAGGTTCCCCCGTGATATCCAGACCCGGATGCAGGTTTGATGCACCGGGGTTATATGACATCCGCGTCGCCAGTTCGGTGTTATGATTGAATTCACCCAGATCCCCGTCGGTAACCACACCAGGTAACTTGCCCGGACCGTCAAACGGATGGCTCAACCCGATGGAATGGCCAATCTCGTGAATCAATGTGACGTCGTTCAGACCGATGTATTCGGTCGGAACA
This sequence comes from Sulfitobacter sp., assembly GCA_049794055.1. Lineage (GTDB taxonomy): Bacteria > Pseudomonadota > Alphaproteobacteria > Rhodobacterales > Rhodobacteraceae > Sulfitobacter. The sequence goes on along the minus strand of JBARCL010000036.1, from coordinate 62,683 downwards.
AAAATCTTTGAAATGCCGGCTGCCTGCGGAATGGACACGCCGGTCGTGCTCGGATCGTCAAACTGGCTGATATGAACAAACTCGATGTTGACGGAATCGCCGACCGGCACCTGTTCAAACGTCAGGGGCACCAAGGTCGAAATATAAGCAAATATATCCGTGACAAAGGCGCGCTGCGCAGCAGTCCACACCAACGACGATGTCAGGTCACCGCTGTCGTTTCCCGGATCAACTTCAACACCCGCATTCTGAAAGCTGAACGTAATGTTCGTTGTCGTAAGAACATCCGACTGGGCGTAGGGGGATAAGGCAGCAAGCAAAGGTGAATTTGTGGGGATCATGGTATGCTCCTAATTTGAGACCAGAGTCAGAAGTAACGGGCAAATCGGGCGCCCCGACACTATCGGTGTCATCGTAAATCTATGTTTAATTCATGGCCATTTCTGTCGTTCAAGCAACCCATAACACGTATGAATTCACACTTTCAGTCACCTTGCTCGGGCACCGGTTATAGCTGCAAAGCGTCGCCAGAATGCAGTCGCAGCCCACGGCCCCGTTTCAACAGCAACCGCCTGACAATCCCACCGCCTTCAAAGCTTGCGCACGTAGTTTCCCTTGTTCTTCCAACCGAACGAGGTCGCCTTGGTTGTGCGATACCCGCCGCCCCCTTGCGACCACTCATGGACTGTTCCGTTGAGGATGGTAAAACAATGGGTACTCCACCAGCCGATATACTTACCGACCTTCCCGTCGCCCTCAAAAAAGGTGACGATTTCGGCTTTGGTCTTGTCTTCCATCGCAATCTGCGACGCGCCCAGTTTATTGGCCAGCTTGTCACCACGCCCGTCCATTCCTGAACTTACCTTGTTCGCCGTACCCACATAGGTGATGCAATCAAAACCGCGCATCGCAGGATCACGTTCAAACTTGCCGCCGTGTTTAAAGAAATACCATCCGTTGATCTTGGTATAGCTCAGCAGACGACCATGACCGTTTCCAGTATATTTAAGCGTCTTGTCCGCGCCCAGACCGGTATAGGAAATTGTCCCCTTGAAGGGCTCAACGGGTGTGTTGAGGATAACATAATTCGATTTGGTCTTGTTGTCCGGTTTGCCGTCCGTCGTTTCTATGGCAAAGAAATTAACCTTCTTTCCCCATAGCTTCTTGTCATCAATCAGTTTGAACAGACCGGGCACGCAGGCCTTGCTGTACCCCTTTGTGATGTCGATATTGTTGTCCCTTGTATCCAGACACAACAGCACCTTGGATTTCGGGTCAGGACTTTTGCCAGAGACCGCAAATTTGAAACAGGCAGAGGTCACCTTCAGGTCCTCCGACCCCTTCAACACCAGCGGCACCTTTTCATCTGGCCCACATTCGCCCGCCGCCTCTTCGATCAGCGTGGAGATGTGGGATTCGGCACCTTTGACAACCTCTCCAACGATTTTCGCGATGTCTTTGGGGTCACCCGATCCGCCTTTCCCCTTGCTCAGCAACCATTCCCATTGCTCGACCGCATAGTCTTCGATGTCTTTGACAACACCCGCCCCTGCGGCACCGGTCTTGATGACCTTCTTGACCTGTTGCGCTGCAGACTTTTGAATCTGGTTAAGCATCGACACCCGCTCTTTCAGGAGTCTGGCCAAGGCGGCCTGCATGTTCTTTTCAGTAGCGATCAGCCCTGCCGTTACCGCGGCCACGATGTTCTTCGGGTCAACCTTATACAGATCCTCACCAGCCTGAAGAAGTTTGTCTATCCTGTCTTTTGCGACAGCTTCGGCACCTTTAAACAAAATATCTGCGGCGATTAACGGCAGCCCCGCGCGATTGACATGTTTTTCAGCGCTCTTCATCACCTTGGCCAGCATTTTCGCCCGCTCGTCCTCGATGGCCTTGACCATCTTCTTGGCCTTCGCCTTGCGTTCTGCTGCGGCCTTGGAGGCGCCGGCATCCAGCTGCTTGATGGTATCTTTGCCGACATCAACCCGACAGTCAGCTTTGAAACCGCAGACCTCAGTCTGGAAAAGCCCGATCGCCTTCTCCAATGACGCCGACGATGTGCCATCCACCTTGAGCTTTGCAAACTTCAGCATGCCTGCAAATCCGTTCAGCAGGTTTTGCACCGCTTTAACGTCTTCTGGCGCGTTTTTGCCTTTGCGACCAACAGACCCGGTTAATTTTGTTGCCATGAAACGTCCTCCTCAAATGGGACGGCGATGAAAGGGTTTGGATTTAATTTCCGCCTGCCCCGCCCGTCGCGGTCAATCTATCCACGAAGAGGTAAGGCCACCCTTGAAATGAAGAGCGATAGGCGCATCCTAGAACCAATCCCCGCTTTTTGGCAAGTTATTGCACGAACTCCGGCACCGCGCTGAACGATCGCCGGTTCACACCTGCAATTTCTGGCGCTAACGTTATTCGATTACTGGCCCTACTTGATTCTGCCATAAACCAGCAGTGATTGACTAAGAAGGGGGTATCATGCCCCCATTTCGCGCATTTTTACACATCGAAAGGTCTGACCCATGGACGGCAACTTCAACGAAAATGATATCTCTCGCGTTGTCGAGGCAGACCGCGCTCACATCTGGCATCACCTCAGCCAGCACAAACAGTACATGAACGACGATGCCGCCAAACAGGTCGATCCCCGTATCATTGTCGAAGGCAAAGGCATGCGCGTCTGGGACCAAAACGGCAAAGAGCATCTGGATGGCGTCTCCGGCGGCGTCTGGACAGTCAATGTCGGCTATGGCCGCGAACGCATCGCCAATGCCGTGCGCGACCAGTTAATCAAACTGAACTACTTTGCCGGTTCCGCAGGTTCGATCCCCGGCTCCAACTTCGCCGAAAAACTGATCTCCAAAATGCCTGGCATGAGCCGCGTCTATTATGCCAACTCCGGGTCCGAAGCGAACGAGAAGGGCTTCAAGATGGTCCGCCAGATCGCCCATCGGAAATACGGCGGCAAAAAGCACAAGGTTCTCTACCGTGAACGCGACTATCACGGCACAACAATCTCCGCGCTTTCCGCCGGCGGTCAGGACGAACGCAATGCACAATACGGCCCCTTCACCCCGGGCTTCGTACGTGTCCCCCACTGCATGGAGTACCGCGCATTCGAACAGGACGGCGCACCGCAGGAAAACTATGGCGTATGGGCCGCCGACCAGATCGAAAAGGTTATCCTTGCCGAAGGCCCAGACACCGTTGGCGGGCTTTGCCTTGAACCCGTCACCGCTGGCGGCGGCGTTATCACCCCGCCCGACGGCTATTGGGACCGCGTGCAGGAAATTTGCAAAAAATACGACATCCTGTTGCACATCGACGAAGTGGTCTGCGGCGTCGGGCGCACCGGCACATGGTTCGGCTACCAGCACTACGGCATCAAACCCGACATGGTCACAATGGCCAAAGGGGTTGCCTCCGGTTACGCCGCCATCTCCTGCCTTGTAACCACCGAAGCCGTCTTTGACATGTTCAAGGAAGACGCCTCTGATCCGATGAGCTATTTCCGCGACATCTCGACATTCGGCGGCTGCACGTCAGGCCCGACGGCGGGCCTCGAGAACATGGCGATCATCGAAGACGAAGGTCTGCTCGAAAACACCGTAAAGATGGGCGACTATATGCTCGACCAGCTGCGCGCCCTGTCCGACAAACACGCCTGCATCGGCGATGTACGTGGCAAGGGTCTGTTCCTTGGCGCCGAATTGGTGGCAGACCGCCACACCCGCGAGGCGGCAAAGGAATCGCTTGTCTCAGCGGTTGTCGGTGACTGCATGCAACAGGGGGTGATCATTGGCATGACCAACCGCTCCGTGCCAGGCAAGAACAACACTCTGTGTTTCTCACCTGCATTGATCGCCAAGAAAGATGACATCGACCAGATCATCGCATCCGTCGATGGCGCATTGGGCCGCATCTTCGGCTGATCCGACCGTTATGGCAATCCAAAAGCCCCGCCAATCGTGCGGGGCTTTTTTTGGTCCAGTTCCCGGCAAAGGCCAATTTCCGCCGGTCCGAAAAAACCACTGGAACCATCCGTCCTTCTCGGTGTTAAGGATAGAGACCAAATTTGGAGAACGTCATGAAAAAGCTATTCCTCGCCATCCCGATGATCGCAGCGCTTGCGGCCTGTGAAACCCAAGACCGTACGCTTGCGGCCTCTACTCTGGCCGGTGCCGCAATCGGCGCCACAGTTTCGGGCAGCGATGACAAGGCAAAAGGTGCCATCATCGGCGGTGCAGCCGGGCTTGCCGCAGGTTCATTGATCGCGCGCCAGCAGAATGGCCAATGCGTGTATCAAAACTCCGCCGGCCAGCGTTATACGGCCGCTTGCCCATAACCGGCAAAACAACTTCAAAGATACACCGGCCCCCGCCAGATTGGCGGGGGCTTTTTGCATTTTGCAAACGGCGTGACATGACCGACATCACTGCCAAACGTCAGGGAAAATCCTTGTACATCTTACGCATCTGATCATGGCCCCGGTTCAGCAACCGCGGGATGTTATTGTCACTCGGATAGCCTTTGATCCCGCCGCCCAACAATGCTGTCCAGTAAATCCGCAAAATCTGGTTCATACGCGGACCATACCCCGGACCCATCTTGCGAAACCATCGCAGCATGTCACTGTCGATGCGGATCGTCACCCGTGTCTTGGCACGGGGGCTGGGCGATCCGTACTCCATCCCGTCCCAATCCATCGGCAGACTGTCCTGCAACCACGCGTCGCGCATGCCAAGTTGCAGATCTTCCAACTCGTACATCATTTGCGCAAATGCATCTTTTTTGTTCACCCTACTCTCCTCAAGCCATCTCTTTGGCGCGCCATTCAACCCGAATTCCCTTTCCACAGGCTGGATGCACCGCACGGTGTACGCGGGGCGCACGGGGGGTGTACGCGGGGTGCGCCCGTATTTTCGGAATATTTGGGCATTTTTGATACTTCAGGTCTCGATACTTGCTTTACATATCGGTAAATCCAAGCTATGATAATAGGGCAAATTGGCATTTTCAGCTGCTGATAATACCAGATTGAAAGCCGTTTCAGTCCAGTGTAGGGTGAAATTATGGCCCTACCCGTCGAAACCTTCTTTCTCCATCCTGAAGCGCAGGGAACCCTGCAACAGCAGATCCAACAGATGATCGCACAGGGCATCCTTTCGGGCCGCTTCCAGCAGGGTGAAAAACTGCCCTCAACCCGCAAACTCGCGGCCCATCTGGGCGTCAGCCGCATCACAGTCACCATCGCGTACACCGAATTGCTGGCGAATGACTACCTCGCCTCCAAGGGCCGTTCAGGTTATTTCGTCTCTGAAAATGCCCCCTCGCCGCCGTCTTTTTCGGCCCCGCCGCAAAGTCAGGATGCTGTCGACTGGACCCGTGCCATCGGTCAGAAATTCAGTGGCGGTGCGGGCTTGGCCAAACCACAGGATTGGGCGAAATACCGCTATCCCTTCATCTACGGACAGGCCGACCAGACCCTGTTTGACCACGCAAACTGGCGGCTCTGTGCGCTACAGGCATTGGGGCAAAAAGACTTCACCGCACTGACCACGGATTACTACGATCAGGACGACCCCCAATTGATCGAATTCATCGCGCGGCACACCTTGCCACGCCGTGGTATCACTGCGCGCCCCGAACAAATCCTGATCACACTGGGGGCCCAGAACGCGCTTTGGCTGACCACTCAGGTGCTTCTGACCCAGCGCAGAAGTGCCGTGCTGGAAGACCCGTGTTACCCGGCGCTGCGCGACATTCTCTCCCAGTCGCGATGCAACGTTACCCCTGTGCGCGTTGATCAGGACGGCCTTCCCCCTGACGCGATACCGCCCGAAACGCATGTCATTTTCACCACGCCCAGCCATCAGTGCCCGACCAATGCGACCATGCCGATGGAGCGTCGCCGCGCCCTACTTGATCGCGCCCGCGAAATGGAGGCGCTGATTGTCGAGGACGACTATGAATTCGAAATGTCATTTCTCAAATCGCCTTCGCCAGCACTAAAATCGCTGGATACCGATGGCCGTGTGATCTACGTCGGCAGCTTCTCGAAATCGCTCTTTCCAGGACTGCGCCTCGGCTATCTCGTCGGCTCCGAACCTTTCATCCGCGAGGCCCGCGCCCTGCGTGCCTCTGTCTTGCGCCACGCCCCCGGGCACATCCAACGGACCGCTTCGTATTTCTTGTCATTGGGCCATTACGACGCCTTGATCCGGCGCATGGGGACTGCGTTGCACGACCGTCGCCGCGTTATGGAAGAAGCGCTTGCCGCCCACGATCTACGCATTTCCGGGCGCGGGTACTTTGGCGGGTCGTCCTTCTGGATGCGGGCGCCTGATCATGTGAACACCGACGATCTTGCGCGCAGACTGCAAGCCAAAGGCGTGCTGATCGAACCTGGCCGGCCGTTCTTCGCCGGCAGCCATCAACCGTCCAACTATTACCGGCTCGCCTATTCCTCCATCCCAGCCGCCCGCATACGCGAGGGGGTCGACCTGATTGCCCGTGAGATTGGTACAGCTCTATGAATTGGACCTAATGGCTACTTCCATGTGGTCCTAACCCCTCTGCCCCCATCAGCCTAATTTGCCCCAGAATCGCACCCCCTACGAAATTTTAAGGATTAGCTGCTATGAAAATGACCACCGAAGAAGCGTTTGTAAAAGTTTTGCAAATGCACGGCATCGACAATGCTTTCGGGATCATCGGCTCTGCCATGATGCCGATCTCCGATCTGTTTCCAGCAGCGGGCATCAAATTCTGGGACTGCGCCCATGAAACCTCCGGCGGCATGATCGCTGACGGTTACACCCGCGCCTCGGGCAAGATGTCTATGGCCATCGCCCAGAACGGCCCCGGCATCACCAACTTCGTCACCCCGATCAAGACCGCCTATTGGAACCACACACCGATGCTGCTGGTTACACCACAGGCGGCGAACAAGACCATTGGCCAAGGTGGTTTTCAGGAAATCGAACAGATGAAATTGTTCGAAGACATGGTCTGCTATCAGGAAGAAGTCCGCGATCCGTCTCGCATGGCCGAGGTCCTGAACCGCGTGATCGAAAAAGCATGGCGCGGTTCCGCACCTGCCCAGATCAACGTGCCACGCGATTTCTGGACTCAAGTCATCGACATCGAGCTGCCCCAGATCATCCGTCTGGAGCGTCCACAGGGTGGCGAGCAAGCCGTGAAAGACGCGGCCAAACTGCTGTCCGAGGCGTCCTTCCCCGTTATTCTGAACGGCGCAGGTGTGATCTTGTCCGGTGGTATCGACGCCTCTGCCAAACTGGCCGAAGCACTTGATGCACCTGTTGCCTGTAACTACCAGCACAATGATGCCTTCCCGGGGGGGCACCCGCTGGCCGTTGGGCCGCTGGGCTATAACGGCTCCAAGGCGGCGATGGAAATCATCCAGAAGGCAGACGTTGTTCTCGCCCTCGGCAACCGTTTGAACCCTTTCTCGACATTGCCCGGTTACGGCATGAACTATTGGCCGACCAATGCGAAAATCATTCAGGTCGACATCAACTCCGACCGTATTGGCCTGACCAAAAAAGTCGACGTAGCCATTCAGGGCGACGCCAAGCGCGTGGCCGAGCAGCTGCTTGAGAACCTCGCCGCGGGTGCGGGCGACAAGGGTCGCCAGGAGCGCAAGGATCTGGTCGGTTTGACAAAATCCCGCTGGGCACAAGAACTGTCGTCCATGGACCACGAAGAAGACACCGACGAGGGCATCGACTGGAACGAACGTGCCCGCAACCGCCAGCCTGACCGTATGGCACCGCGCCAAGCATGGCGTGCGATCATGTCTGCAATGCCCAAGGACGCGATCATTTCGTCCGACATCGGCAACAACTGCGCAATCGGCAACGCCTACCCGTCCTTTGACAAAGGCCGCAAATACCTCGCTCCCGGTTTGTTCGGCCCCTGTGGTTACGGCCTTCCTGCAATCTTGGGCGCGAAAATCGGCTGTCCTGATGTGCCGGTCATCGGTTTTGCCGGCGACGGCGCCTTTGGGATCTCGATGAACGAAATGACCGCCTGTGGTCGCGGCGACTGGCCCGCGATCACCATGGTGATCTTCCGTAACTACCAATGGGGCGCCGAAAAACGCAACACGACCCTGTGGTTTGAAGACAACTTTGTTGGCACCGAGCTGAACCTTGATGTGAACTATGCGAAAATCGCAGAGGGCTGCGGGTTGAAAGGTGTGCAAGTCACTGGCATGGAGGAGTTGACAACAGCGCTAAACACAGCTGTGAAAGAACAAATGAACGACGGCGTGACCACCTTTATCGAAGTAGTTCTAAACCAGGAACTGGGCGAGCCATTCCGCCGCGATGCCATGAAAAAGCCGGTGTCTGTAGCAGGCATCAGCAAAGACGATATGCGCCCGCAGGCAAACACCTGAGCGTCCTGTGATGCAACGACAGAAGGACAGGCCATGACAATGCTGCAAGAGCTTCGCAAACGCGCGGCGTCTCGGCCTGCCCATATTGTCCTAAGCGAAGGCCACGATCCCCGGATCGTGGCCGGCGCGCTTGAAGCGGTCCGGATAGGGATCGCGCGCGTGACCCTGATCGGGCCTGAAGCAGAAGTTGAGAAACTCTTGGCTGGCGCAGGTGCCACCAGCAGCGATAAAATTACCATCCAGGATCCCGCAACTTCTGATCTGACCAACGAAGTTGCCAAAAGCTATTACGCGCTTCGCAAACATAAAAACATCCGAGAGGATTACGCAGCCGAACAGGCCTGCGACCCACTGATCTTTGCTGCAATGATGGTGCGCAATGGTCATGCGGACGGAACAGTCGGGGGGGCGGTGCATACCACCTCCGACACGGTGCGGGCCGCTTTACAGGTCATCGGCAAGGCCGAAGGCGCGCCATTGGTCTCCAGCTTTTTCCTGATGGCCCTACCCGAAAACCATCCCTCCGGTCGCGCCGCGATGACCTTTGGGGACTGTGGTTTGGTGATCGATCCCGACGCCGAAGAACTGGCCGCTATAGCTGTCGCCTCGGCTGCATCACACCAGCAATTGTTGGGTGAGGTGCCCAAAGTGGCCCTGCTCAGCTTTTCCACGATGGGCAGCGCAAAACACCCCAGCGTGACCAAAGTGGCCGAAGCCACTGCGCTTCTGAAAAAGCGCCACCCAACGCTGGACGCAGACGGCGAACTGCAATTTGATGCCGCTTTTGAACCGGATGTCGGCGCCTCCAAAGCCCCCGGATCAACAGTTGCAGGTCACGCCAACGTCATGATTTTTCCCAACCTCGATGCGGGCAACATCGGATATAAAATTGCACAACGTATCGGCGGCTGCGCAGCCATCGGGCCTGTGCTGCAAGGTCTTGCCAAGCCAGCCAACGACCTGTCACGCGGCTGCACGGTCGCGGATGTAACCGATATGATCGCGGTAACGACGCTTCAGGCCAGCCACGAGCAACCCACTTAATGAACAGTCTCTGGAGCGCCCTTTCCCTGACTCCCGCCCAAGCGGTCGCATTGGCTGCGATCTTTGTGCTGGCAGGACTTGTACGCGGGTTTACCGGATTTGCCCTCTCGGCCTTTGGCCTTGCCCTTGCCGTGCTGATCCTGCCTCCGGTCGAATTGATCCCCGTCATGTGGTGGCTGGAAATCGGCGCATCGCTGATGATGATCCGTGCAGGCTGGGACGGTGCTGACCTGAGGGCCGCCGCTATCCTGACCGCGGGCAGCACCCTTGGCGTATTTGCAGGTGTCGGTCTGACCGTCGCTCTGGATCCCGCCGTATCCAAGCAGATCGCATTGGTGATCCTGATCTCGCTGGCTGCATTGCAACTCGGCAAAGTGCGTATCCGCGCCCTCGACAGCAACACAGGTACGGCCACAACCGGTTTCATCGCAGGCATAGTGACCGGATTGGCGGGCATCGGCGGAATGGTTGTCGCGCTCTATGTTCTGGCCCGTGACGCCGAACCCCGGGTAATGCGCGCCACCCTGGTCGCCTTCCTGCTGTTTGGCTCTCTAACCTCGCTGTTGACCCATCTCTACTACGGCACGATGAACACCACCGCCGCCACACGCGGGCTGTTCTTTCTTATCCCCTGCCTGATCGGCGTTTTCCTTGGACAAATGCTTTTCACGCCCAAACTACAGCCCTACTATCGCAGCGTCTGCCTTACCTTGTTGATCGGCCTTGGCGTCGTATCCCTTGTGCGCAGCGCCATTTGAAGGAACGCATATGAACCAGCCTGTCATCGACCTGAGCCCAAAAGTATCAGACGAAATCCGCAAGACGACCTGTTACATGTGCGCCTGCCGTTGCGGCATCAATGTGCATTTGAAAGAAGGCAAAGTTGCCTACATCGAAGGCAACCGCGATCATCCGGTGAACAAGGGTGTGCTCTGTGCCAAGGGCTCTGCAGGCATCATGCAACACAATGCACCCTCGCGCCTGAAATCTCCGATGAAACGGGTTGGCCCGCGCGGCTCCGGCGAGTTCGAGGAAATCTCATGGGACGAAGCATACCAAATCGCTGCTGACTGGCTTGAGCCGATCCGCAAGGATAACCCCGAAAAGCTCGCGTTCTTCACTGGCCGTGATCAATCCCAGTCTTTCACCTCCTTCTGGGCGCAGGCTTTTGGCACACCGAACTATGCAGCCCACGGCGGTTTCTGCTCCGTCAACATGGCCGCTGCTGGCATCTACACCATGGGTGGCGCGTTTTGGGAATTTGGCCAGCCTGATTGGGATCATACCAAACTGTTCATGCTGTTCGGAGTTGCCGAAGATCACGATTCAAACCCGATCAAAATGGGCATTGGCAAGATCAAGGGGCGCGGTGCCCGTGTGATTGGCGTCAACCCGATCCGAACCGGATATAATGCGGTCGCAGACGATTGGGTCGGGATCACGCCCGGCACGGACGGGCTGTTTATTCTGTCGATGGTGCATTGCCTGATGAAGGCTGGCAAGATCGACCTGAATTATCTGGCGCAATATACCGATGCGCCCGTTCTGGTGAACGGCGATGAAAAATCGCCCGAATTTGGTCTCTACCTGCGGGACGAAAACGGCAAACAGCTGGTGGTGGACCGCGTGACCGGCAAGCTAACCGCCTATGACAAACCCGGCGTGAAACCGGACCTCTCCGCGACCCACCGCGCCAAGGGAGTCACCCATCGCCCCGTATTCCACCAGATGGCCGAGATGTACCTCAGCGACGACTACGCGCCCGAGGCCGTCGCGGAACGCTGTGGCATACCTGCAAAGCGCATCCGCGCCATCACCGCCGAACTGGCCCGCGTTGCATTCGAAGAAGCCTTTGAGCTGGACCATGAATGGACCGATTTCCGCGGCGAAAAGCACAAGACAATGACGGGCCGTCCCGTGTCCTTTCACGCCATGCGCGGGATTTCTGCGCATGCCAACGGCTTTCAGACCTGCCGCGCCTTGCACACCTTGCAGATCATCCTTGGCACTGTCGAAGTGCCTGGGGGTTTCCGTTTCAAACCACCCTATCCCAAGCCGGCCACCGCACACCCCAAACCGCATGTCGGCATGACACCCGGTGCGCCCCTGAACGGCCCGCACCTGGGCTTTGTGCACGGACCCGACGATCTGGCCCTGAAAGAAGACGGCACGCCAGCCCGCATCGATAAGGCCTTCACGTGGGAAAACCCGATGTCGTCCCACGGGCTGATGCATATGGTCATCTCCAACGCCCATGCAGGCGACCCCTACAAGATCGACACGCTGTTCATGTATATGGCGAACATGTCGTGGAATTCGTCGATGAACACCGGCGGCGTGATGGAGATGCTGACAGACAAGGATGAAAACGGCGATTATGTCATCCCGCACATCATCTATTCCGATGCCTATTCTTCCGAAATGGTCGCCTATTCCGACCTGATCCTGCCCGACACCACCTATCTGGAACGCCACGATTGTATTTCGCTTCTCGACCGCCCGATCTGCGAAGCAGATGCCGCCGCTGACGCGATCCGCTGGCCCGTTGTCGACCCCGACCGCAACGTCAAAGGCTTCCAGTCGGCGCTCTGTGATCTGGGCGCAAAACTTGGCCTGCCCGGTTTCGTAAACGACGACGGCAGCCAGAAATACGCCGATTATGCCGATTACATCATCAACCACGAACGCCGTCCGGGCATTGGCCCGCTCGCGGGGTGGCGCATGGGCGAAAAAGGCCTGCAATCAGGGCGTGGTGGCGTCAACGCCAGCCAGATCGACAATTACATCGAAAACGGCGGCTTCTTTGTCGAACATATCCCCGATGGCGCGAACTACTATAAGCCGTGGAACATGAAATATCAGGAATGGGCGGTTGGTATGGGTCTGTTCGACAGCCCACAGCCCTATCTGTTCTCGCTTTACGTGGAACCGATGCGCAAGTTCCAACTGGCCGCTGAAGGGCATGGCAAGCGACAGCCCCCCGACCACCTGCGCCAGCGGATCAAGGACACGATGTCACCCCTGCCGATCTGGTACGAAACCGACCAGCAAGGCAACGAAGGCTACACCATCAACGCGCTGACCCAACGCCCAATGGCAATGTACCACTCATGGGGGTCACAAAACGCCTGGCTGCGGCAATTACACGGCCACAACCCGCTGTATCTGCCGACCAAACTGATGCGCACCCATGATCTAGCCGATGGCGACTGGGCCCGCGTCTCCTCTCCCCATGGCGAAATCACCGTGCCGGTGATGGAAATGGCCGCGCTGAACGAAAATACAGTCTGGACATGGAATGCCATCGGCAAACGCAAGGGCGCATGGGCGCTGGACAAGGACGCCCCCGAGGCAACCAAGGGCTTCCTGCTAAACCACCTGATCCATGAATTGCTGCCGCCCAAAGCAGACGGGATGCGGTGGGCCAACTCTGATCCGATCACCGGACAGGCAGCATGGTTCGATCTTAAAGTAAGGATCGAAAAGTCCCAGCCCCCCAAGGAATCACGTCCCGAATACCCGCCGATCAAGTCCCCCGTCGGAAAAGGTCCGGACAAACTGGCATGGAAGGTCGGCAAATGACCGATTTTTCATCTTGCAAGCTAAACTCCGGGGGTCTGGGGGCCGGCCTCCAGTCCAACAACAACAAGGAGCGCCGGATATGACGACCCTTCCTCAACAGACCGACAAAAAGCTCGGCCTTGTGATCGATCTGGATACCTGCGTAGGTTGCCACGCCTGCGTGATTTCCTGCAAAGGATGGAATACCGAAAACTACGGTGCCCCCCTGTCGGATCAAGATCCATATGGCGCCGACCCTTCCGGCACCTTCCTGAACCGCGTACATTCATTCGAAGTACAGCCGGACCAAGGGGCCGCCCAGCTTATCCACTTCCCCAAATCCTGCCTGCATTGCGAGGACGCGCCCTGCGTCACCGTCTGCCCCACAGGTGCCAGCTATAAACGTGTCGAAGACGGAATCGTTCTGGTGAACGAAAGCGACTGTATCGGTTGTGGCCTATGTGCATGGGCCTGCCCTTATGGCGCGCGCGAAATGGACCAGGAAGAGAAGGTCATGAAGAAATGCACCCTCTGCGTGGATCGTATCTACAACGAAAACCTGCCAAAGGTTGACCGCGAACCGACCTGCGTGCGCACCTGCCCTGCGGGCGCGCGCCACTTTGGTGATTTGGGTGACCCGGACAGCGCCGTCAGCCAACTGGTATTGGAGCGTGGGGGTGTTGACCTGATGCCCGAACAAGGCACCAAACCCGTCAACAAATACCTGCCCCCACGGCCCAAAGACACCTTGCCAGGTACCGGGCCGGAATTCGACGTGCTGGCCCCCTTCCTCGAACCTGTAATCGCTGAACCCAAGGGCTTCCTTGGCTGGCTCGACAAAACTCTGGAGAAAATCTGATGCATCCAGCACCTTCCGTTATTTTCTTCTCTGTCTTTTCCGGTCTCGGTTTCGGACTACTGGTCTGGCTCGGACTTGGCATTCCATCGGTCACCGGCGGCTCCGCCTTTGCCTTCTTCGCCATCGCTTATCTGCTCGCCGTCGGTGGGCTGATCTCTTCCACCTTCCACTTGGGCCACCCGGAACGCGCAATCAAGGCGTTCACGCAATGGCGCTCAAGCTGGCTCAGCCGCGAGGCCTGGTGCGCGGTTGCCGCTCTGGTCTTGATGGGGTTTTACGGCCTTGGACTGGTGTTCTTTGACGCCCGCTGGACCCTCTTGGGCATCTTGGGGGCGTTGTTTTCGGTTGGCACGGTTTTCACCACCTCGATGATCTATGCCCAGCTCAAGACCGTTCCACGGTGGCATATGCCCCTGACTCCGCTCAATTTTCTGTCGCTTTCCATTGCAGGCGGCGCCTTGCTGGCAGGACAGGTCCAAGGGGCACTTTTGTTGATCCTTGTGGCCAGCGGCATTCAAGCCGCCACATGGTTTCTGGGCGACACGCGTCTGGCCCAAAGCGGCAGCAACATGGCCTCTGCGACGCAGTTGGGAAATATCGGCTCCGTGCGCGCATTTGAACCGCCCCATACCGGAACCAACTATCTTCTGCGTGAATTTGTCCATGTCATCGGGCGCAAACACGCCTCAAAGCTGCGGATCATCGCTTTGGCCCTGATGGGGGGATTGCCGGTCTTGCTGCTGCTCTTGCCGTTTAACCACGTCTTCGCCGGGATCGCCGTATTGGCCCATGTCGCAGGTGTTCTTACCGCCCGCTGGTTGTTCTTCGCCGAGGCCGAACATGTGGTTGGACTGTACTACGGCAAACGCTGAAAAATTGCGGCGGGAAGAGCACCGCCCTACAATGCGATTTGATGTAGGCGGGGTTCTCCCCGCCTTACTCTTTTTTCAGATCAGGGCAACAAGCCTGCATGTTTCAGCGCGGCATCGACCAACGCCTTTGTCTCATCGGACAAGCTAGTCAGCGGCAGACGCACTTCATCCGTACACAGGCCCAGTTTTGACATGGCGTATTTCACACCGACCAAACCCGGCTCTGTAAAGATGGCTTTGTGCAAAGGCATCAACCGGTCCTGAAGTTCCAGCGCCGCAGCATAGTCCCCTTTTGCACATGCCGCTTGAAGCGCGCTGGTCAAACGAGGCGCCACATTGGCAGTGACGGAAATACAGCCGACACCGCCCTGCGCATTGAATCCGTGAGCGGTCGGATCTTCACCGGAAAGCTGGCAAAAATCGGGGCCGCAGGTGATGCGCTGCATGCTGACGCGTGCAAGATCGCCGGTCGCGTCCTTGACACCGACAATACGTGGCAGTTTCGCAAGTTGCCCCATTGTATCGGGCGTCATGTCGATCACTGAACGTGGCGGAATATTGTAAATGATGATCGGCAGACCACAGGCATCATGGATCGCCGTGAAATGCGCAATCAAACCGCGCTGTGTCGGCTTGTTGTAATAGGGCGTCACGACCAGAATGGCATCCGCACCGACCTTTTCGGCGTGCTGCGCCAGACGGATCGATTCAACCGTGTTGTTTGAACCCGCACCGGCAATGACCGGGATGCGGCCTGCGGCCGCTTTGACCACCTCTTCAACGACAGTCTCATGTTCGCGGTGGGTCAACGTGGGCGATTCGCCCGTGGTGCCGACGGGCACCAGCCCGTTTGACCCTTCACCGATATGCCATTCGACCAGTTTTTTCAAGGTCTCCAAATCCAGCGCGCCGTTGCGAAACGGCGTGACGAGGGCAGGCAGTGAGCCTTTAAACATGTGCACGCTCCTTTTTGTGCCAAACTTGGACTTGACGGCAGGCATTCGCCTGACCGGGGATAAAACCGGCGATGTGATTTGATTGCGCCGACCTAATGGATATGATGCAAGGCTCTAGCCTTTTGCCCACAGGAAATGCAAGTGATGACACGGATTCTAACCGCAGTGCTGCTTGTTTTCATCACAGCGTTTGACGTTTCGGCAGAGCGCCCCCGTCCTTTGGGCTGGGCGATGGAAGCCATGCGCAATGGCAATTGGGATATTGCCGGGCAATTGGCCGCGCGCGACGGTCAGGTCGCCGCCGACGTCATTGAATGGCAGCGCCTGCGGGCGGGGCACGGGACCTATCCGCAGGTACAGGCGTTTCTGGGCCGCAGGCCCGACTGGCCCGGCGAATCCTATCTGCGTAAACAATCCGAAGACGCGGTAATCGGGCAAGACGATGCCGCGATCCTGTCGTTCTTTGCGGCTATGCCCGCGCAAACCCCGTCTGGCGTGCTGGCCCATGCAGGTGCTTTGTCGCGTGCAGGTCAGACTGGCGAAGCTGAAGCAAATATCGTGCTCGCATGGCGCACCATGTCGATAAATGCGGCGTCGCAAGCCTTGTTTCTTGCGGCACATGAGGGATTGCTGAAAGCCCACCACATTGCACGGCTGGATGCCATGCTGTGGGAAGGAGACCACGCAGCAGCACGACAGATGTTCGATCTGGTCGGCGAGGACGACATCGCTTTGGCCAAAGCCCGCATTGCGCTGCAAGCCCGTGCGGACAATGTGAACGAACTGATCAATGCCCTTCCGGCGGGTCCCGCCGCGGATGCGGGGCTACAGGCAGACCGTTTTGAATGGCGCATCCGCAAGGGGCTTGTGGACAGCGCCAGGGAACTGCTGCTGGAACGTTCGACCAGTGCCGAAGCTTTGGGGCGGCCCGCAGCATGGGCAAACCGCCGGCGCGCCTTGGCACGTGGCGAGATGCGCTCGGGGGATCCCGAACGCGCCTATGCCATGGCCTCACAACATTTCCTTGAAGGTGGCGCACATTATGCCGACCTCGAATGGCTATCGGGTTACCTCGCCTTGCGATACCTCAAGAACCCCGAGGTCGCCTTGCGGCATTTCCTGAACCACGACAGCGTCGTGCAATCTTCGATTTCACAGGGCCGCGCAGGATATTGGCAAGGCCGCGCCTTGGAGGACATGGGCAAACCCGAAGAGGCGCAATTGGCTTATGAAATGGGCGCCGAATACCAGTCATCGTTTTATGGGTTGCTTGCTGCCGAAAGGGCCGGCCTGCCATTCGACGCAAGTCTGGCAGGCACGGCACCGGCGCAATACTGGCGCACCGCCCCGCTTGCCCGCGATCCGCTATTCGAAGCCGGGCTGCTGCTGCAAGCCTCTGGTGAACTGAACCTTGCTGAACTGTTTTGGACCCACCTCGCGGACCAGCTGGTTCCCGAAGATATTGCGATGCTCGGGCAGGCCGCGATTGACGTGGGGCAGCCGCACCTGGCGGTGATGGTCGGAAAACGCGCCGCAAGGCGTGGCCTGACTATTGCCGCGCCCTATTATGCATTACACCCGCTGACACAACTGAAGCTGCCGATGGTCACGGAAATGACCCTGGCCATCGCGCGGCGCGAAAGCGAATTCGACCCCGTGGTGCAATCCGGAGTTGGCGCACGCGGATTGATGCAGATCATGCCCGCCACCGCCCGCGACGTGGCCCGCGATCTGGGTGTCGGCGATTTGCACACGACCGATCGCTTGATCGCCGATCCGGTTTATAATGCCCGCTTGGGGGCCGAATATCTGTCGCAGATGGCAGACCGGTTTGACGGAAATGTGGTCATGGTATCGGCGGCCTATAACGCTGGCCCCGCACGCCCCCCACGCTGGATCGCCGATTACGGTGATCCGCGAAAAGACGAGATTGATATCGTTGACTGGGTGGAAATGGTGCCCTTCCGCGAAACCCAGAACTACATCATGCGGGTGACCGAAAGCCTGCCGATCTACCGCGCACGGTTGGGTAAAGACCCACTGCCTATCCCCTTCTCACAAGAGCTTGTCGGTGCGACTTTGAAGCCGCTCGCGCCAGAAGGTGAATAGCCCTGCCGCAATGATAATCGCCGCACCGATGGCCACATTGGTGCGGATCGTTTCGCCGAAAACAGTGATCCCGATGATCGACCCAAAGGCCAGTTGGAAATAGGCAAACGGCTGCACCGCGCTGGCCTCTGCCACCTCGTAGCAACGGATCAACAGCCAGTGACCGGTGACGCCCGTGACACACAGACAGCTCATGTAAATCCAGTCCACGCTGCTCATCGGCTCCCAAAACCACAGGCCCACAGATGTCATGGCAACTGCCCCTGCCACTCCCGTCCAGAAAAAACTGGTGGCTGTCGTGTCTTGCCGACCGACAAATCGGGTGAGCAGGCCATAAATTGCAAACATCGCTGCCGCCAGCAGCGGGATTGCTGCCGCAGGGTCAAACACGCCCAAGCCCGGCTGCAAGATAATGATCACGCCCATAAAGCCGACGCCGATGGCCATCCACCGCCGCCATCCCACATTTTCGCCCAACACCGGCCCCGAAAGCGCGGCCACCAGCAGCGGATAACAGGTGAAAACAGCCAAGCTTTCCACCAGTCCCAAAATAGTAAAGGCCGCGACCATCACACAGATTTCCGCCGCCAGAAGGAGACCTCGAAAAGCTTGCAAGACGGGTTGCCTGGTCCTGGCCGCCGCGTGAATACCGCCCGCTTTGCGCCGCGCAAGGGCAATCACGAATGCCGCAAAAAACCAATAGCGGATCATCACCACCATCAGCACATTATACTCGCCCGCCAGATGGCGCGACAGCCCGTCCTGAACCGAAAAAACGAAAGTTGTGGCAATCATCAGCCCGATACCAAGGGGGATATTATTGCTTTGAGTCATGTCAGCATCCTTGCGCGGGTCATGTGACGTTTACGTCCGTATCCTGTGGTGCGCTCAATCTCGAATCCTGCGGCGCTTAGGCCCCGACGCACAAATCCAGCGGCGGTATAGGTCGCCGCAGTGCCGCTCGGGGCCGTATGCGAACCGACTTCAAGCATCAACTCAGAAGACCATAACTCGGGGTTCTTGGCAGGGGAAAACCCGTCCAGAAACCAGGCATTCGCGCGACCCTGCCACTGTGGCAAGGTCACGCGCGCATCGCCCTCAATCACCTCGGCCCGCAAGCCGGGCAGTTCAATCAACCCGCCTTTGCCTTGCCAAGCCGCAGCTAAAGCCTCTCGCTTTCCGTCAAACGCCGGAAAAGACTGATGCGCGCGGGTCATATCCGCCGACGACATCGGAAACGCTTCGAAGCTGGTGAAATGCAGCGGGCCTTCCATGTCGGCTCGTAGCCATGCGTCCCAAGCAACCAGCAAGTTCAACCCCGTACCAAACCCCAGTTCAGCGATGTGGAATTCTGCCCCAAACCGCGCAGGCAGATCGTTACCCTCCAGAAACACATGCTGGGTTTCGGCCACGCCGTTCTCCAGACTGAAGAAAGGGTCGTCAAAACGGGTCGAAACCGGCACACCCCCATCCCGCCACGTGATTTCATCAGTCTGGTTTTGCATGGCTTTACCGCGTAAGGATGACATGGCTCAGGCATGCGTGAAGGAACGGGCATTGGCAATATATGATCTGACAATACGCGGTGCCGGCATATTTGGCCTGTCTGTCGCCTGGGTCGCCGTGCAGCGCGGCGCTAAGGTGCAGGTGATTGACCCGTTCGGCCCTGCGGCGGGCAGCAGTGGCGGTGTCGTAGGGGCCTTGGCCCCACATGCACCGGAACACTGGAACCCGAAAAAGGCATTTCAACTGGACAGCCTGTTGATGGCCGAAGACTTCTGGGCCGAGGTCGCATTACGCACTGGCTTGTCAACGGGATATGCCAGAAACGGGCGGCTACAACCCATTTCAGACGATCACGCACTGGTACTGGCGCGAAAGCGCAGCCAGACCGCGCAAACCCTGTGGCAAGAGCATGCGCAGTGGGATGTAGAGCCTGTAACAGAGGATGCATGGCAACCCCATAGCCCCGCCGGTTTTGTGATCCGCGACACGCTTAGCGCATTGATCCACCCGCGACAGGCCTGTCAGGCGCTGGTTGCCGGATTGGCCGCGCAGGGGGTAGCGGTAAATTCCGAAGGGGCTGATGCGGGGAACGTCCTGTGGTCAACGGGGATCACCGGACTGGAAGAATTGAACGCGCAGCTCATTCGCAACATGGGCGGCGGTGTCAAAGGTCAGGCTGCCCTGTTGGATTATGACGCACGCGGGCTACCGCAGCTGTATGCGGAAGGTATTCACGTCATTCCGCACAACGATGGCACAGTTGCTATCGGGTCAACCTCCGAAGGCGATTACACCTCGGCCACCGAGACCGACAATCAACTGGATGATGTGATTGCCCAAGCTCGTGCCGCACTGCCCATCCTCGCGGAGGCCCCAGTGCTGGAACGCTGGGCTGGCGTCCGCCCCCGTGCCCGCAGCCGTGCGCCGATGCTGGGCGCTTGGCCCAACCGCCCAAAGCACTTCATCGCCAATGGCGGTTTCAAGATTGGTTTCGGCATGGCCCCCAAGATCGCCCATGTGATGGCTGATCTGATTCTGGAAGGGCGTGACAATATCCCCGACGGCTTTGGCGTTGCGCGAAACTACTAAGCCCGCGCAACCATGCACTGCCGTCCATCCGGGCCACATACCCAAAGATCGCGGCCATTGCGACACAGCATCGCCGTTTCAAAATGCATCAAGGGTGATGTCGCGCGAAAGGTAAAGGTCTCAAGCGGACCAAGCTGTTCCCGCGCCATCAGCATCAGCAATTGCGCCAGCAGCGGTCCATGTACCACCAATCCACGGTAACCCTCAACGTCGCGTGCGTAATCAAGGTCGTAATGGATGCGGTGTCCGTTGAACGTCAGCGCCGAATAGCGAAACAGCAATGTCGAGGAAAAATTCACCTCTTGGCGCGTCTCGTGATCCGTGCGCGCCTCTGTCAGCTTAGGCATTACCGCATCGGGTTTGGGATCTTCGCGATACACCAGATCCTGCCATTCGGTCAGGCAATGCACCCCATCCTGATGAATATCGTGGCGCAATGTCACAAAACCCAACGGTCCGCTGCGGCCCTGTTTAGGCGCGGCGCTTTCGCAGCTGCTGGTACGGGTTGCGGGAATGCCGGCCCTGAGAGGCGCATGAAAAGCCAAGCGCCCCGCAGCCCACATCCGGCGCGGTAATCCCATGTCGGGGATCAACCCGCCAACCTTCGGATGCCCGTCGCGGCCCAGTGCATCTGCGGGTTGCGGCTCCCAGAAATACAGTTGGTGGAAAAACGGCGGCAACTCCGTGCCAGCGACGATATCGGCTGGTTGCCCCAAGGCCACCCGCATCGCATTGGCACGGGCCGGATCCATCCCGTCGTTTTGACTTGTGCTTGGGTTTTGGTCAGTGTTCATCCCGACTGAATAAGGGAAACTACCGTGATGCCACAAGCCCAACCGACCGTCACAGCGTTCGATCATCTTGTTTTGACCGTTGCAGATATCCCCCGGACATTAGTGTTTTATAAAACTGCGCTCGGCATGGTCGCTCAAGAGTTCAAAGCAGCGGACGGAACCAGCCGCTGGGCGCTCGGTTTTGGCAGTTCCAAAATCAATCTGCATCAACAGGGTGCTGAATTTGAACCAAAGGCCGCGCGTCCGACAGTCGGCAGTGCGGACCTGTGTTTTCTGACAGACGTGCCTTTGTCTGATTGGGCCCTTCACCTGAAGGCCCTTGGCACGGAGGTTGAACAAGGACCGGTGCCGCGCACGGGGGCGATCACTTTGCTAACTTCGATCTACATTCGCGACCCCGACCAAAACCTGATCGAGATCGCTGTTGTGCGCTAGTCCAAAGGCCTATCGCGTTTCGAGTAAAGCGTTAGATCATTCCACGCAGCGATGTCATCAGCGCAGTCAGATCTTTGACATAGACCTCACCCGACAGGCGACCGTTGTCGTCAAATGCATCGTAGCTGGCGGCCAGATGCAATTCTGGACCTTGCAGGATACGCGGGCGAAACGGCACCATAAAACCGCGCAGCACCATCTGCGCCCGCTCGCCACCTGCACGCCCGGCAGCGGCAGACATCACCGCCACCGGTTTGCCATTCCACGGGGTTCCCTCGGCACGGCTGATCCAATCCAGCGCGTTCTTAAGAACGCCGGAAGGGCCCTTGTTGTATTCGGGCGTCGAAATGATAACGGCATCTGCAGCGGCAATCTGGTCAGCGGCGTCTTGCACTGCCTGAGGCACTCCATTCGCGGCCTCGTCGTTACCGTCATAAAGTGGAAAACGAATGTCGAGCAAACTGAACGCGCTGTCTCCGAATAACCGCGCGGCTTCGTGCAACAATTTGGTATTGGTCGCTTCGCCACGCAACGAACCGGAAATACCAACAAGTTTAGGGCTAGTCATGAGAGGGTTCCTATCCAGAAAAAAGATAGGCTATATCTGTTCCCCCTCTGCCGAAATGCAAGAAGCCCCCGCGATATGCAGGGGCTTTGTGCGTTTTTGCTAAGACCGGTGATCAGGACGGATTGGGAAGGATCACAATCTCGACGCGGCGGTTCTGTGCTTTGCCTGCGGCCGACAGGTTGCTGGCAACCGGCTGGCTTTCGCCGCGCCCGAAGACACTCAGGCGCTGCGGTGGGACGCCGCTATTGATCAAGACATTTGCAACGGATCGCGCACGCCCCTCGGACAATGTCTGGTTATAGGCTGCATCGCCATCACTATCGGTATGCCCCACGATCTGAAGCGTAGAATTCGCATAAACCTGCACGTTGCGCGCCAATGCTTGCAGATCGCCTTGCAAGTTCGGGGTCAAAACAGTGCTGTCTGTTGCAAACAACAGATTGTTGGGCAGTGTCACAATCAACCGGTCCCCGGTGTTTGTGATAACCACGTTAGACCCCATCTGCTGGCGCAACTCGGCCTCTTGCTTGTCCAGTGAGTACCCGATGCCCGCACCGACGGCGCCACCAACCACGGCACCAATCAACGCACCGTCGCCACGGTTGCCATCCCCTTTGGACAGTGCCCCGATCAACGCACCCGAAGCTGCCCCGATCAGCGCACCGTTCTTGGTTTTCTGATTAGGATCGCCGGGCTGTGCCATAATACCTGCTGGCTGTGTACAAGCGCCCAGTGACAGGGCACCGGCCACCACTGCGGCCAAGGAAAGTTTCGAATAAATCATAGCTACTGCCTTTGTGTTCGGGCCCCGTTCGGGCAGGGCACATTATTCAACCCCGTATATATGGGGCTGGCACCGGATAAAATCACGGGGAAATATACATCGGCAGTATCTTGCCTAGGGCCAGAACCCATAACGCTGATATCATCAGGGAATAGATCGCCTGTGATCCGGGCAGCATCTCACTGAAATAAAATAACTACTTCTGCACAGGCGCGCCTTGTCAGAGAAACCCGATAAACTGCTGATGCAAGAGCCGCAGGGCACGAGCCTAAACCTCTGCCCGCGCAGCTTCGAACGCCAGCATTGCACGCTTCACCGGCAATCCCCAGTGATATCCCCCCAAGGCCCCCGATTTGCGCAGTGCGCGGTGGCACGGGATCAACCACGAAACAGGGTTTCGCCCCACGGCCGTACCCACAGCCCGCGCCGCCTTAGGATTGCCAATAGACGTGGCGATATCGGAATAGGTTGTGACGTGGCCCGAGGGCACGCGCAGCAACGCTTCCCAGACCTTGATCTGGAACGGGGCGCCAATAAGATAGACCGGTGCCTTGTCCGGCGCGCCACCTGACGCACCAAACGCGGTCAACACCCAAGGGCGGAGCATATCCGCGTCTTCGACAAATTCTGCCTTGGGCCAGCGCGTCACCAGATCCTGCATCGCGGCCTCTTCACCCATTTCAGCCACCAAGGCCAAACCGCAAATGCCTTTTTCCGTTCCCATCACCAGTGCCACCCCGAAAGGGCTGTCAAACCACCCCCAACGGATCGTCAAACCGGCCCCCGCGCGGGCAAATTCACCAGGGCTCATCGCTTCCCAGCGCAGAAACATGTCGTGCAAGCGACCCGTGCCGGACAGCCCAACCTCATGCGCCGCTTCCAAGGTGGTCGCCCGGCGCCGCAACATTTCCTTGGCCTGCCCCAGCATCAGATATTGCTGATAACGCTTGGGCGATACGCCAACCCAACGCGAAAACAATCGCTGGAAATGCGCCGCCGACATGCCCATCGCTTCGGCGACCTGTTCAAGCGTCAGCGTTTCTTCGGCACCGTCCAGCAGATCAATCGCACGGCGCATGACCTTGTAATGATAACCGTCATCGAAAGCGGGAATTTGTGTTGGCTGGTTCATACGCCCAATCTAGGCGGCAATCACGCCCCATGCGACCCGAAACATGCGCAACGGCTTGCCCCCCTCGCGGCTTTCGCCCATACCAGCGGCCATGGCAAAACAGCTCGATTATCATACCATCCGCGCGATATTCACCCGCTTTCAGGAAGCAGATCCCGAGCCGAAGGGCGAATTGGATCATGTGAACGTCTACACATTGGTCGTCGCCGTCGCTCTTTCGGCACAGGCAACAGATGCTGGCGTGAACAAGGCGACAAAAGCTTTGTTCAAGGTGGCCGATACACCGCAGAAAATGCTTGATCTGGGGCTGGATGCGCTGACCGAGCACATCAAGACGATTGGCTTGTTTCGCCAAAAGGCGAAGAACGTGATGAAGCTGAGCCGGATTCTGGTCGATGAATACGGTGGCGAAGTTCCCAATTCACGTGCGGCCCTGCAATCCCTGCCGGGTGTGGGTCGCAAAACGGCCAATGTGGTGTTGAACATGTGGTGGCATCAGCCCGCCCAAGCTGTCGACACCCATATTTTCCGCGTCGGCAACCGCACCGGCATTGCGCCGGGTAAAACGGTGGATGCTGTGGAACGCGCCGTCGAAGATAATATTCCCGCTGATTTCCAGCTGCACGCACATCACTGGCTGATCCTGCACGGGCGCTATCACTGCAAAGCGCGCAAACCGATGTGTCCGACATGCATCATCAAGGACCTCTGTCCATTCGAGGACAAGACAGTCTACTAATTCCCAAAGGAAGACGACATGAAAACCTATGACCTTGTTGGCATCGGCAACGCCGTTGTGGATGTGATCACCCAGACCGACGACCAGTTTCTGGCCCATATGGGTATCGAAAAAGGCATCATGCAACTGATCGAGCAAGACCGCGCCGAAGTGCTTTATGGTGCCATGACCGACCGCGTGCAAACCCCTGGCGGATCAGTCGCGAATACCATTGCCGGCGCTGGCGCGCTTGGGCTGCAAACCGCGTTTATCGGGCGGGTGCGCGACGATGCCCTGGGTCAGTTTTACGCAAGCGCCATGGCGGATCACGGAATTGATTTCGTGAACCCGCCGGTTGCTGGGGCAAATCGCCCGACCTCTCGCAGCATGATCTTTGTCACGCCGGATGGCGAGCGGTCGATGAACACCTATCTGGGTGTTTCGACAGGGCTGTCCTCTGAGGACGTTTCGGTCGACGTGGCAGGCAATGCCAAGATGATGTTCCTCGAAGGCTATCTGTTTGACGAAGACGCAGGCAAAACCGCCTTTCGCGAAGCGGCCCGTGCCACCAATGCGGGCGGCGGGCTGGCGGGCATTGCGATCTCCGATCCTTTTTGCGTTGAACGCCACCGTGCTGATTTCCTGTCCCTGATAAAAAACGATCTTGGCTATGTCATTGGCAACGAAGCCGAGCTGAAGTCCCTGTTCGAAACCGATGACGTCGAAACAGCCCTGTCCAAAACCGCCGATATCTGCCCGATTGTGGTCTGTACCCGATCCAGCAAGGGCGTGACCCTGATCAAAGACGGCACACGCGTCGACGTCGGCGTTACCGCCGTTACCCCTGTTGATGCCACCGGCGCAGGCGATCAATTCGCCGCCGGTTTCCTTTTTGGGCTGTCCAAAGGGCATGACCTTGAAACCTGTTGCCGCATGGGCAACCTCTGTGCTGGCGAGGTCATCAGCCACATCGGGCCGCGTCCTCAAAAGGATATGCTGGCGATGTTCAAAACTAACGGTTTGGTCTGAATCATGCTGAGCAACGGTTTTCATGATGTGCCAAACGGCAAAGTTGCAATGGTGGTCACCCATCTTGAAATGACCACACCGCCACCGCTGCGCGAACTTGCCTTGCCCGACGGGATCACCTTTCGGCAGGTTGCGTCGGATTTGCCGTGGTATCGCGACATCTTTGATCGCGTCGGTGCCCCTTGGTTGTGGTATCGCAGACGGGCATTTGAAGACGCCGAGCTGATGGCGATCCTGAACGATCCGAAAGTTGCCCTGTATTCGCTGTCGCGCGACGGTCAGGACGAAGCCCTGCTTGAACTCGATTTCCGCAAGGAAGGTGACTGCGAACTGGGCTATTTCGGGCTGACGCCGAAACTGATCGGCAGTGGCGCTGGCCGCTGGCTGATGAACAAGGCAATCGAGCTGGCTTGGGCCGCGCCGATCACCCGGTTTCATCTGCAAACCTGTACAAACGATAGCGCACCGGCCATGGATTTTTACATACGCAGCGGGTTCACCCCCTATCGCCGCCAAGTCGAGGTTGATGATGATCCGCGGCTGAATGGCATATCGGGCGAAGACAACGCACCACATGTGCCGCTGATCCGCTAGTCGCCCTTACATGCCTGATCGGCCATACACTGCTTGACCTGCGCCAACATCTCCGGCTTTGGAGAACCAAAGACGCTGCCCCCACAGGGCGTGATGTGAAGTGCGTAACCATCCACATCCTTACGCACAAAGGCGAGTATTTCTTCGCCGGTCTGCACATGGCCGCACCATTGGCTGAGGCAGGACACCTCCAGCGTCACCGGCCGGTCAAACGGCACAACGAACCCTGTCTTGTTTAACGATGAGCCCTGCAATTCAGCAGCTATCTTGGTCATTCGCGGTGGGCGCGTATCACCCGTCATCCCTTGCGGCAAATCCGACATGTCCAGCGTCAATCGACCATGCACGACAACATAGGCTTCTTCCGCTGCAGCGAATTGCGCATAGCTGCGGTCAACCGCCGGCGCGAGACAAGACAACGCCAGCGCGGGCATCGGTGCGCAAAGCCCGATCATAAAGGCAACAATGCGCATCACAGATGCTCCTTGAACTCGCTCAGCACCGTTTCATAAACCCCGCGTTTGAAGGGCACGATGCTGCCCAATAGTTCGGAAATCTGCAGCCATTTCCATGCTGAAAATTCCTGATGTTCAGTCACGATATCAACCTGCGAATCCGTCCCGTTAAAGCGCATCAGGAACCACTTCTGCTCTTGTCCACGAAACTTGCCTTTCCATAATTTGGGCACCAGCTCGTGCGGCAGATCATAAGGCACCCAGCCGGCTGTTTCCGCCAACACCGTGACCAGATCCCGCGATACGCCGGTTTCTTCCTCCAACTCTCGCAGGGCCGCTTCCCTTGGGTCTTCGCCCTTTTCCACACCACCTTGGGGCATTTGCCAGGCGTCCGAAAACCGGTCCATGCGTTGCCCGACAAAGACCAGCCCCTGGGCGTTCAACAACATCACCCCGGCGCAGGGGCGATAGGGCAGCTTGGCGATTTCTTCAGAGGTCATAGGCGTTGGTCCTTGGATCGAATTGGATACATTTCTTTCACGCCCCTTGTCTCAGGTTCGCGTCTGTTATCCAATAGCGGCCTTGATGACGCCGCGTTGTGCGTGACTTGGCCGCGCGTTTGCGATGTTGTCACCGCCAACCTGTTACAGCCAGAAAGGCCCAGCCGCATGTCCAGCTATCGCCATATGCTTGCCCCCCTCGACCTTGGATTTACCACGCTGAAAAACCGCGTCCTGATGGGATCGATGCACACCGGGCTTGAGGAAACCAAGGACTGGAACCGTGTCGCGGAATTCTATGCAACACGGGCGCGGGGCGAAGTTGGATTGATGGTTACCGGCGGCATTGGCCCAAACATGGAAGGATCGGTTCTGCCCGGTGCGGCCATGATGGTGTCGGACAAGGACGTTGAAAACCACAGCGTAGTAACCAAACGCGTACATGACGCGGGCGGCAAGATCGCGATGCAAATCCTGCACGCGGGGCGCTATGCCTATGGTCCGGCCTGCGTCGCGCCTTCGGCCATCAAATCACCGATATCGCCATTCCCGCCACAGGAACTGGACGAAGCTGGCATCGAGAAACAGATCGCCGATATCGCCGCCTGCGCGGGCCGTGCCAAAGAGGCAGGCTATGACGGGGTAGAGGTGATGGGATCGGAAGGGTATTTTCTGAACCAGTTCCTTGTCACGCACACCAACAAACGCACCGACCGCTGGGGCGGATCCTACGAAAACCGGATGCGCCTGCCCCTAGAAGTGGTGCGCCGTGTACGCGAAACCGTCGGCCCAGACTTTATCATCATCTACCGTCTGTCGATGATTGATCTGGTGCCAAACGGATCAACCTATGACGAGGTTGCGCAACTGGCTGTCGAGATTGAAAAAGCCGGTGCCACGATCATCAACACCGGCATCGGCTGGCACGAGGCCCGTATTCCGACCATCGCCACCTCTGTGCCCCGCGCCGCATTTGCCTGGGTCACGAAAAAACTGATGGGCAAGGTTGGCATCCCGCTGATCGCCTCCAACCGGATCAACACACCCGAGGTCGCCGAAGAAGTGCTGGCAGACGGCTGCGCCGATATGGTGTCGATGGCGCGACCGATGTTGGCCGATCCCGATTTCGTGCGCAAGGCAATGGACGGCAAAGCGCAACAGATCGCACCCTGCATTGCCTGTAACCAGGCCTGCCTGGATCACACATTCAGCGGCAAAATCTCAAGCTGCCTTGTCAATCCCCGCGCCTGTTACGAGACGGAATTGATAGTCGAGCCCGCTGCGACACCCAAATCCATTGCGGTTGTCGGTGCCGGCCCCGCCGGTCTGTCCGCAGCACTGACCGCGGCGGAACGCGGACACAGGGTAACGGTTTTTGATCGCGCGTCAGAAATTGGCGGGCAGCTGAACCTTGCCAAACAAGTGGCCGGCAAAGAGGAATTCTGGGGCTTTGTCGACTGGTACCGCGCCGTGATGGACGAGTTGGGCGTGAAGGTGAAACTGAACACCGAAGTATCGGCCAATGATCTGGACGGCTTTGACGAGGTGATTATTGCAACCGGCGTTGTCCCGCGTGATCCGCAAATACCGGGCCAGAACGCAGGCAATGTGGTCAGCTATATTGACGTGTTGAACGGGACGGCGAAGGTTGGCCAAAAGGTCGCCGTGATCGGCGCGGGTGGCATCGGGTTCGATGTGTCCGAACATCTGGTGCATGACGGCGAAAGCACCACCTTGAACCTGCCCGAATGGATGCGCGAATGGGGGGTGAGTGACCCTGCCGAACACCGTGCAGGATTGGCACCTGAAGGACCGCAACCGGATAAGGCCGCGCGCGAGATCACGATGTTGCAGCGCAAACCCTCGAAGGTCGGCAAAGGGCTGGGCAAGACAACCGGCTGGATTCACCGGGCGTCTCTGACCATGAAAGAGGTCAAGATGATCGCAGGTGTTAACTATGAAAAGATCGACGCGGACGGGCTGCACATCAGTTTTGGCGAAGCACGGGAAAAGCCCACACTGATCCAAGCCGATACGATTGTATTATGCGCCGGCCAGCTGTCGGACCGCTCCTTGGCAGATGCGCTGGAGGCGAAGGGAAAGACCTGCCATGTCATCGGAGGCGCGGATGTCGCTGCAGAGCTGGACGCGAAACGGGCGATCAACCAAGGCACGCGACTGGCTGCGGCCCTTTGAGATAGAAAGGTAAGGCGGGCATACTGCCCCCTTACCCCACCGCAGCGAACTTGCGCAGCGCTAGATGAGCGTGCAGTAGTTTCGGGGACCCTACCCGGAGTGCCATCATGCCAATCTGTGTTTTCGATATCCTAGCCGACGGAACTGCCAGCATCCCGACAGACACCCATCTGACAGGCAATGGTCGCTTTCGTTGGTGGCATTACGATATGACAGACCCTGAATTTGCCACATGGATCCGGGCCCATTTGCCCCCAATTCCGGCCGGCGCCCTGCTGCAGACGGAAACGCGCCCCCGCTGCGATGTTTTCAAAGATGGGCTGATCCTGAACCTACGCGGCATCAACATGAACAAAGATGCGGTGGCGGACGAGATGATATCGTTGCGGCTTTGGGTTGCGGAAGACGTTGTCATCACGGTGCGGCGACGCAAGGTGTTTGCGGTCGATGCAATTCGCGAAGCTTGCGAGCAAGGGAATCCGCCCGCAAACGCCGCTGTTTTTCTTGAATGGCTTGTGGACGGACTGACCAAGCGGGTGGAAAACCACATCGACACCATTGAGGAACTGACCGATTTCTATGAAACCGACCTGGAGAACCCGGCAACCCTACCGCCCCGCGACCTTCCCGTCACCCGCCGCAGCATCATCCGCCTGCGTCGGTATCTGGAGCCGCAGCGCCATGCGCTGAGCAAACTGGCAGCGATCAACCTTCCGATTGTGCCAGAGCCAAACGCCCTGCAATTGCGCGAGATTGCCAACAGATCAACCATCACAGTCGAGGAACTGGACGAACTGCGCGACCGGCTCACCTCGATACAGGACGAGCATGATACTAATGTCGCGCAACGGCAGGCGCGCCATTCCTATGTCCTGTCCGTGGCCGCCGCCCTTTTCCTGCCCCTCAGCTTTATTACCGGACTGTTTGGTGTGAACCTCGCCGGTATTGTCGGCGCGGACCATCCGCAGGCTTTTACCATACTATGTCTTGGAATGCTGGGCCTTGGTGTCACCATGATCGCCCTCTTGCGTTGGGTTCGCTGGATCTGACGCAGGGGCTGGAAACACAGTGTTCACCTGTTTCCGCGCCCGCAACGATCCCTGCAAATACCTTGCTACTGTCCCATCCCTGCCCCGATCCTGCCTGAATTGGCCGTCATACCATCCTTTGAAATAAGTGATGTGAAGGAGCGGGTATGGACCGCCTGACAGAGATGGAAGCTTTCGCCACCGTAGTGGATCAAGGAGGCTTTACCGATGCGGCAAAGAAGATGGGGATTTCAAAATCCGCCGTTTCAAAACATGTCTCCTCGTTGGAGGCCCGACTGGGAGCGCGACTGCTTAACCGCACCACGCGCCGCGTGTCGCCCACTGAGATCGGCCTTGCTTATTACGACCGCGCACGCCGCGTTCTGAATGATGCCGGTGAGGCGGATGCGCTGGTCACCTCAATGCAATCGGCGCCTTCGGGTCTGCTGCGAATCTCGGTCGCCACGGATTTTGGTGTGAACCACCTGTCGCCTGCACTATCGGAGTTCCTGTCGGATTTTCCTGATATTACGGTCAACATGGTGCTCAATAACCGCTATGTAGAACTGATCAGCGAAGGTTTCGACATGGCCGTGCGCATCGGCGAGTTGGAAGACAGCTCATTGCGGGCCCGAAAGCTGACCGAAACCACCAAACGCATGATCGCATCGCCAAAGTATTTTGAACAATACGGGCGCCCCGAAAAAATCGACGATCTAAATGATCACAAACTGTTGCACTATTCCAACCAGTCCAGCGGCAACGTCTGGAAACTAACGGCCCCGTCTGGCGAAAAACGTCAGGTCCGCACCGCCGGCTGGTTGTCTGTGAACGATGGTCAAAGCCTGCTAAACGCCGCAATCTCGGGCCTTGGCATCGCCTACCTGCCCAGCTTTCTGTACTCTGAAGCGATGGAAAAAGGATTGGTTGAAGACGCCATTCCCGACCTGCCGATTGAAACCCAAGGCATCTATGCGGTCTATCCTCCTGGTCGTTTCACCCAGCCCAAAGTACGCGCTTTCATCGACTTTCTGGTCCATGAGTTTGCCGACAAGGGCCCAAGCGACTGGTAGTCCGGTCACGATTTCGACACCGCCTCCCTCGGTGAAACTGATCCTCCGGTGCCATAAACGCATCGGAGGTTTTTTCATGTTTAAAACAATTCGTTCTTTCCAATAGAGAACGATTGTTTGCCATATTTCAGACAGAAACGCTGTGTATCTCGTTGCGAAACAATAGAGCAGGACAGAATTCATGATCACCCAACGCACCCTCTTGGTTAGCATCGCAGCACTCACCCTGACCGCCTGTTCTCAGACGACCACACATGCCCCGACACGTCTGGAAACCAACCCGCTGGGATTTCACGGCAGTGTGCTGGCCTCTGACGGGATGACAGAACAAGCCCGCGAACTGAACGCCCATGCCAACGCCATTGTGCGGGCCTCGACCCTGAAAGGTGCCGCCATCGGGGCCGCTGTTGGCTGTGGTCTGGGCGTTTTGACCGCCAGCAATGCCAGCAATTGCCTCACCTCGGCCGCGGTTGGCGCTGCGGGGGGCGCGATTATCGGAAACATGGCGGGCAAGAAGGACGTGAAACGCCGCGTCACGATGGCCTCTCCCAATGCCTTGGTACGCAACCTGCGAAAGGCTAATGATAATCTGGCTTCAATCCAATCCTCGCTGCCTGACCTTCTGGCGGCGCAGGACGCAGAGCTGAACCACCTCTCCCTGTCTTTTGCAGCGGGGCAGGTCAGCAAGGAAACCCACGACATGCGGGTAAATGCCATTCGTGAGGATCGGGCCAAACTGGCAGAGGCGCTTTTGATGACTGCACAACAGTCCAAGAAGGCCGCGACCAACCTGCGTGCAGCCGCACAAGCAGGACACAGCGGCCTGGACTGGCACATCGGTGCAACGGATCAGCTTGCGCGTGACTCCTTGTCGTCGAGATCGAGCATTACCCTGCTCTAGGGGCTGCTAAGGCTCCCCCAGCAGAACCACCTCTACCCGTCGGTTCTGCTCGCGGCCGGCTGCCTGCAAGTTGCTGGCCAATGGCGCAAGATAACCCATGCCTTCGGCGTCCAGACGCGCGGGATTCACGCCGTGATGGTCAATCAACCGTTGGCGTACTGACCGTGCGCGCGCCCGCGAGACGGCAATGTTCGCATCCAGCCCTCCAACCGTATCGGTATGCCCCACCAAAGCCACCCGCACATCCGGGCGATTATCCAAAAACGCAGCAAGGTCCGTCAAACTGGCAAATGGCCCCTCGCCAAGTGCCGTACTACCAGTGTCAAAGTCGAGACCCTCAAGCACCTTGTGGCCCCTGCCCAGCAAGGCCGCCGACACATCCTCCGGATCGGCAAGATTCTCTGCTACAGGCAGATCGGTATCTGCCTTGACCTTCAGTTCCCGCATTGCATCGGTACCGGCGCGGATAATCTGTACATACGCCGAGGTGGCAGAGGTGCTTGCCAGTATCGTCACCGCCTCGCGTAGATCACCGTTAACAACGCGCAGACCTGTGACAAACTGAAAGGCACGAATGTTCACATACATATTCGGACCCGGCAGCGTTTCTGTCGCAAAACGAAAGTCGAACCCGCCACAGACCACATCGCGGCAATCAAGCGCAACCTCGTAACCGGCAGCGACCAATTGCGTGCGCAACGGGCGCATCACCTGAAACGGTGTCAGTCCCGGCGAATCAAGCCGCCACGCGCCACGCTGGACGCTGCCTTCAAGTGTGACCACTGCCACTTTGCCATCTGCAAAAACGCCAACCGGCGCATCATAAATATCCGGTCCGGTATTCCGCTCGACCGTTTGGCGCGCGGTGGCAGGCAAATTGAATTCAACGGCACCCGCAGGCCCCGCCATCATAAGCAAAAAGGCAAAGCCTGCGCGGATCATCGCGCCTGTGCGTGGTATTCGGAGTTGGGGCGCATGTCGGTGCCGCTGGCGACACGGTTGGTCATGTTGAAAAACGCCGCCACATTGGCAATATCCCAGATATCACGATCCGAAAAGCCTGCATCACGCAGCTTTTGGCGGTCTTTTTCCTCGATGCTCGCACTGTGCTGGGTCAACTGAACCGCAAAATCCAGCATCGCGCGTTGTTTTGCCGAAATCTTGGCCACGCGATAGTTCATCACCAGTGCCTCGCCCAGGGCCGGATCACCGGAAAGTTCCCGCACGGCGGCACCATGCGCAACAAGGCAGTAGAAACATTTGTTCACCGATGAAACCGCCACCGCGATCATCTCGCGTTCAAGTTTGCTCAGCGCGCTGTCGCCCAACATCAGGTTGTTATAAAGCGCGGTGAACGTGTTCAGCTTGTCCACATCAAAGGCATGGGCCCGCAACACGTTGGGCACCATACCCAGCTTTTCCTGACAAATGTCGAAATACTTCTGCGTCGCTTCGGGCAGCGGGTCCATCATCGGCAGGTCAAGGGCAGTGGGCATGTCGTCTTGCATCATTTGATCCTCTCGTCGGGCAATACACGGTAATGGTAGCCGCCCACCGCTTCAAAGCCCAGTGCGCGATACAGCGCAGTCGCGCCAGCGTTGGCATCCACGCATAGCACCGAAATATGTGTGGCGCCCTGCGATTGCCCCCAAAACGCCGCCCGCCGCATCATCCATTCCGCGACACCCTGTCGACGTTGATGGGGCAGCACAACCAACCCGTGGACCATGCATATGGCCTTGTGTATTGCAACAAATGCAGCGCCCGCCGGCTGTTCGTTCCAACGCGCCAGCACCCCCGTCTTGCACGCCGCCCGCGCCATCACATTGCGCCGTGCCTGACCGATGCCATCAGTTGCCCAAATCTCGTTCATGATGGCAAGCGGCTCCCAAATACTAAAGGCGGTCACCGGCGGAACTTCGACATCTGTGAGACGCTCGATGGGCAGGACATAAAGGGTCGTCGGGTCCTTGATCACGTAACCCCTTGCGGCAAGGGCCTGATCCAGCTGTGGCGTATCACCCCGTTCACAAAAAATCGGCCGTTGGCCAATGGCCTGCATTGCCTTTTCCGCCGCCGTGATCTGGTGCTCTGTCACCGCACCCAAAGCTGTCGCCGCAGAGACCCGTTGCCCGCCACCTTGTCCCTCGCGCAGAGTGAACCCATCCTGCTCCCAGGTACGCGCGGCGGGCCATGTCGCCTCGGACGCAGCGAAGAGATCAGGCAAGGTCGCGGTCATGAGAACGCCGCGTCGAGCTGCGCCAGCGCGTCGTCAATCTGGCCCTCGTCATTGCCACGGATCACGATATGGGCACCGTATTTGCCATCTTTCTGAAACGGATACGATCCCATCGACAATAACGGAAATGCATCAGCCAAAGCGCCCAAAGGCCCGGCGATATCCCCCTCGCCACGCTCAATCCGCAAAGTTTTGCTGATCAATGGTGCACCCCCCGTCAGCGTTGGCAGAACCGAGGCAACCATTGCCGTGAAAACCGAGGGTACCCCCGCCATCACATGGACGTTTTTCAATTTAAAGCCCGGCGCGGCAGAGACAGGATTGTCGATCAGATCAGCCCCCTCGGGAATGCGCGCCATACGCAACCGCGCTGCATTTAGCTCTGTGCCGGACTTGGCATAATGTGCAGCCAAAATCGCCCGGGCATCGTCACGCACGTCAATCGACGCATCAAACGCAGCGGCAATGCAATCCGCCGTGATGTCATCATGGGTTGGTCCGATGCCCCCACTGGTGAACACATGGTCATAGGTGGCCGACATCGCCTGTACCGCAGCAATAATCGTGCCGCGTTTGTCACCGATCATCCGCACTTCTTCCAGATCAATGCCAACTTCGTTCAGTTGACCGGCAAGATGGTGCATATTGCTGTCGCGGGTGCGCCCTGACAAAATCTCGTCTCCGATCACGATCATAGCGGCGGTGGGGTTGGACATGGCGCTTCTCCTTGAGCGTGCTTTGGATAGGGTATAGGCCGCGGCACATGCGCTTTCAAACCCAACTTGTCCCCGCCCGCCTCATCCGCCGTTACAAACGGTTCTTGGCTGATTGTCGGCTTGAAGACGGCACCGGGGTGGTCGCCCATTGCGCCAACCCCGGTTCGATGATGGGATTAGCAGATGAAGGCATGAAAATCTG
Source organism: Sulfitobacter sp. (assembly GCA_049794055.1). Taxonomy (GTDB): domain Bacteria; phylum Pseudomonadota; class Alphaproteobacteria; order Rhodobacterales; family Rhodobacteraceae; genus Sulfitobacter. The sequence goes on along the minus strand of JBARCL010000036.1, from coordinate 26,898 downwards.
GCTTGAACCCAATGACGACCCCAAGAAAAAGCTGAACTACGGCTGGCGTTTGGTCGATCATGAGGACGGTAACTTCACCGGCGTGGATACATCCCTGCCAAACAAGGCAGTGCGGACCGCCTTGGAAAGGCAAGAAATCGGGGGGCTTGAGGGCTATACCAGTGTGCGGCCCGAGGTGAAATACGGCACCAATTCGCGCATCGACTTTCTTTTGACCGAAGCGGGCCTGCCCGACGCCTATATCGAAGTGAAATCCGTCACGCTTTCGCGCGAACAAGGGCTGGCAGAGTTTCCCGACAGCGTCACAGCACGCGGCGCCAAACATCTGGGCGAACTGGCAGAGGTGGCCCGTGCAGGGCAACGTGCCGTGCTTCTCTATCTTGTGCAACGCACCGATTGCACCCATGTGGCAATGGCCGCCGATATCGACCCGACCTATGCCGCCGCCCACACAGCTGCGACAGCGGCAGGGGTGGAAACCCTATGTATCGGCACCCATATTACCCCCGAAGCGGTAACAATTGCAGGCCCTCTGGCCCTTGGCCGCCCGACACGCTAGGAAGCCCTAAACAATAACCGATTGGAGAAACCGGTGACTGAACAACACCGTGGCCGCCAGACGAAAGACGGCATTCGCATATATGATCCCAGTGATTTTGCCGGAATGCATGCGGCTGGTGCGCTTGCCGCGACCATTCTGGACGAGATTGCAGAACATGTTTTTGTTGGCCAAACCACCGCCGAAATTGACCGCATCATCGAAGACAAGGTCAACGCAGCAGGCGCAAAATCTGCCACGATTGGCTATAAGGGTTATAAACACGCCAGCTGCATTTCGGTGAACCACGTGGTCTGCCACGGCATTCCAGGCGACAAAAAGCTGAAAGACGGCGACATCCTGAACATTGATGTCACAGTGATTGTGGACGGTTGGTTCGGGGATACCAGCCGCATGTATGTCGCGGGCAAACTGTCCCGCAAGGCCGAACGGCTGATTGATATCACCCATAAATCGCTGATGCGCGGGATCGAGGTTGTAAAACCGGGCAATACTTTCGGCGATATCGGCCACGCCATCCAGACATTTGTCGAAGCTCAACGCATGTCTGTTGTCACCGATTTCTGTGGTCACGGGCTGGGTCGCGTGTTCCACTCGCCGCCCAACGTGCTGCATTATGGTAAACCGGGCGCGGGCGCGGTGCTGGAACCCGGGATGTTTTTTACCATCGAACCCATGGTGAACCTTGGCCGCGCCGAAACAAAAACACTGTCCGATGACTGGACGGCGGTCACACGTGACAAATCCTTGTCTGCGCAGTTCGAACATTCTGTCGGCGTGACGGAAGACGGGGTCGAGATTTTCACCCTCTCGCCAGCATCCAAGTTTCACCCGACCTACGGGTAATCATACGCTATATTTCAAAACGGCCTCAGCAGCGCCGCTCTTTTATGGAGCGGCGCTGTTTTCGTTTGTGCATGGGCTTGTGCCTTGACAGATGCAAAATATGTCATAATGTAATTACATGTTTACTAATGTAGATATGGATCAGGCCTTTGCTGCTCTCGCGCACACAACGCGGCGCGAGATTCTTGATCATGTGCGCGACAGGCCGGGCATTGCTGTGGGGGAGTTGGCCAAATGCTTTGACGTGACCCGCATTGCCGTGATGAACCACCTAACCGTGCTGACCGCGGCCGGACTGATCCTCAGCAAGAAAAAGGGCCGTTCGCGCCATTTGTACCTGAACGCCATGCCAATCCAGATGATCTATGAACGTTGGATCGACACCTATTCCGAACACTGGCTCGACCGCATGAGCCTGATCAAACAAACCGCCGAAGCCATCGCCAAAAAGGCCCCCGAAGAAGGTTAACTCCATGAATACCCCCGCTCCGAAATCCATCAGCCGCACCTTCATCAACGCGCCGGTCGAAACGGTATGGTCTACGTTGGTCGCCACCGACACCCCACTGCCTTTCTTTTTCGGTGCCATTTGCCAGACCACCGATGGGCTCAGGGCAGGCGCAAAAATGCGGATGGTGAACCCAAACGGCAAGATCGCAATGGTCGTCGGCGAAGTCATCACATTTGAGCCGCCACACCGATATGCCCACACATTTCAGATGACAAATATCGACGAACCACCCTGCGTCGTCACCTATGAACTGCGCGAAAAAGATGGCGGAACCGAGTTTGACCTGATCATCACTGAGGCTGTCGCGGGCAGCAAACTGCACAAGGAAATGCTCTCTGCGCAAGGGTTTATCGCTGCGAACCTCAAAGCAATGGCCGAAAACGGCAAACCAGCCTTTACCGGACGGATGGTTGGTCTTCTGGGGCCCATTTTTGCGCTTTTCGCCAAGAAAGAACAACAAATCGGGAACTGGCCGCTCTGAAACCTCACCATTCAGCGTGAATTATTGCAAAAATAGGTAATAGTTGTTGCCACAATTTGACGACTGTGGTGTCTTCCTCTGAATAGGGAAGGGATTCTGACATGAATTGGGAAAACATATTCGCCACACGCATGGGCCGGATGAAGGCAAGCGAGATTCGCGAGCTTCTGAAGCTGCTTGACCAACCGGACATCATTTCGTTCGCAGGCGGCATCCCCGACCCTGCCTTGTTTCCCGTTCAAGCCTTTCAAGAGGCGATGACCGATGCACTGTCCCCAACTCACAGCAGCGCCGCATTGCAGTATTCGGTTTCCGAAGGCTATGGCCCGCTGCGTGACTGGATCGTTGACGAAATGGCCGCGATCGGTGTGCCTTGTACCCGCGACAACGTGCTGATCACCTCCGGCTCACAACAGGCATTGGATTATCTGGGCAAACTGATGTTGTCGCCTAACGATACAGCGCTGATCGGCTGGCCCACCTATTTGGGCGCTCTGGGGGCGTTCAACGCTTACGAACCTCACTACGACCGCCTGATCCCGCGCGGCAACCGCTCTGCGGAGGACTATGCCCAGACGGCCAAAGACAAGGGCGGACGGGTGAAGTTTGCCTATGCCTCCGTCGATTTCGCCAACCCTACCGGCGAGACACTGGACCGCGCAGCCCGCGAGAATATTCTCGATCTGGCCGACACGCTCGACATCGCGGTGATTGAGGATTCCGCCTATCAGTCACTACGTTTTGACGGTGATCCGATCCCGCCGATGCTGGCGCTAGAGATCGAGCGCAAGGGCAGCATCGAAGATTGCCGCACCCTCTATTGTGGCAGTTTTTCCAAAACATTGGCTCCCGGTTTGCGGGTTGGTTGGGTTTGCGGAGCATCGTCGGTGATCAGCCGCCTTGTGCTGATGAAACAAGCGGCAGATCTACATTCTGCAAGCCTGAACCAAATGGCGATCAACAGTGTCGCACGGTCGGTTTTCGTGGATCATACCGCCAACCTGCGCAAGGTTTACCGCGCACGGCGCGATGCCATGCTGGCCGCCTTGCTGGAACATATGCCCGATGGCGTGACGTGGACAAAGCCCGAAGGCGGGATGTTTGTCTGGGTCACCTTGCCCAAAACCATGGATGCCGGTGATCTGCTACGCCACGCGCTTGAAACCCAAAAACTGGCATTTGTGCCAGGGCAGGCGTTTTTTGCCGACCGTTCGGGCGCCAATACATTGCGACTGGCGTTCTCACTCGCAGATGAACCAAAAATTGCCGATGGGATACAGCGGCTTGGCACAGCAATCAGGAATCTGGCGTAACCTCAAGCAAGGTTACATGAGTGTCGCCGTATTTACGACTGTCGAGACGGGCAAAGCCTTTTGGCGCGTATTGTGGGGCGTTTTCCTCCCAGACAATCATCGCGCCAGAGGCCAGCCAGCCGCCCACCTGAGCACTTGCCAAGGCTTGCTGCCCCATCCCCTTGCCATAAGGCGGGTCAAGAAAGACCAGATCGAACGGGGTCTGCCGCCAAATCCCAAGATGCGTTGCATCATCACGCATCAGCATAGTCTGCTCTGCGACACGCAGTTTTACGATATTTTCACCGATCAACCTCTGCCCGACACGCCCGTTTTCCACAAAACATACCGATGCCGCACCGCGTGACAGCGCCTCAAGCCCCAAGGCACCGGTGCCCGCAAACAGATCCAGCACACGCGCCCCGTTGATCACATTGTGATGCGTCAGCATGGAAAACAGGCTTTCGCGCACGCGATCCGACGTGGGGCGCAAATGCGCGGCAACGTCACCTTTCCCCACGTCGGCCAGCAAAGTGCCGCGTGATTTTCCCGCGATAATCCTCACGCTTTCAACAATGCCTTCAGGTCGGTTGTAGGGTCTGCAATCACCTCTGGCGCGGGTGATTTACCAGCCTCGATCAACCGCTTACCCACCATAAAGCCACGCGGATCATTCATCGCATCCACCGCTAGCAATTCGGGGCCACGGTAATACCAGAACGCCACACTATCCGCATCCACGCGGCGCGTAACCACACGATCGTACCCTGTGTTCAACCCTGCGATCTGAAGCTTGACATCGTATTGATCCGACCAGAACCACGGCTTCGCTTCATAGTCCTTGCCCGCCCCCATGATATTCTCGGCCACAGCTTCCGCTTGTTCAATCGCGTTGGGCACCGATTCCAACCGGATGCGCCCACCACGATAAGGGAAAGAAGAGCAATCGCCCGCCGCCCAAATACCCGCGACCGAAGTACGCCCCTGCGCATCCACCTTGATCCCGTTTTCAACTGTAACACCGGCTCTTTCTGCCAATGCCGTCGCAGGTCGAATGCCCACACCAACAATGACAAAATCAACGTTCAGCTCGGACCCGTCCGACAAGCGCGCGCCGCTGACAGCACCATCGCCCAGCAATGCCTCAAGCCCGACACCTTCACGGATATCTACGCCGTGCCCCTTGTGCAGCGTCCGAAAAAAATCACTGGTTTCGGGTGCCGCAACCCGCTGCAAAATCCGGTCGGACATTTCGACCAGCGTCACCTGTAAACCCAACTTGGCCGCGACCGACGCCGCTTCAAGCCCGATGTAGCCGCCGCCGACAATCAGCACCTTTGCGCCTTTGACAAAGCGCGGGGCCATCGCGTCAACATCCGCCAGATCCCGCACCACATACACACCGTCTAACGCGCCGCCAATTGCAGCCGGCAGGCGATTCGGCTCTGATCCAGTGGTGAGCACCAGATCGTCATACGTTAAGACATCACCGCCGACCGAAACGGTCCGCGCCTCCGGATCAATCGCATCCACCCAAGAATTCAGTCGCAAACCAATGTTAAGCTCATCATAGAAACTTTCTGGCCGCAGAAACAGCCGTTCCAGCGTCATATTGCCCATAAGATAGGCTTTGCTCAGCGGGGGCCGTTGGTAAGGCGGCACGGGTTCAGCCCCGATCAAGGTTACGTCCCCGTCAAACCCGCCATTGCGCAGCTTGGCCACACAAGATGATCCCGCTTGACCTGCGCCGATCACGATTACATGAGCCATGAATTCTCTCCGAATAACTGGTCGCCCTTACCGGCGGAACCTATATGCTGCACTGCAAGATAGGCAATCACATGAAAGGCATATGCTATGACAATTACCCAAGGCGACACCCTGCCCGACGCAACGCTTGTTGAAATGGGCGCTGACGGACCGGCCCCTGTAAAGATGGCTGACAAGGTCAAGGGCCGCAAGGTCGTTGTCTTTGCCGTGCCGGGTGCTTTCACGCCAACCTGCCATTCCGCCCATGTGCCCAGCTTTGTGCGCACAAAAGGCCAGTTTGACGCCAAAGGTGTGGACGAGATTATTTGCGTTTCGTGCAACGACCCTTTTGTGATGAAAGCATGGGGCGAAGCAACGGGCGCAACAGCTGCAGGCATCACCATGCTGGCCGATGCGTCATCCGAATTCACCAAAGCCATCGGAATGGATTTTGACGCCGCGCCCGCCGGCCTGATCGCACGCTCCAAACGCTATGCGATGCTGGTGGATGACGGCAAGGTCACGTTGCTGCAAGAAGAAGAAAGCCCCGGCGTCTGCGAAGTGTCCGGTGGCGAAGGCCTGCTTGCCAACATGTAGTCAGAATGCGGGGCGCGTTTGACTGCGCCCCGCTTTTTTGGATTAGCTTGCTGCCTGAATCATGGTCCTTGTCGGGAACGGGATGTCCACGCCGCCAGCATCCAGTGCTTCTTTGACCTGACGGGTCATGTCGGCGCGAAAGGCAAAGTAATCACTGGCATCGCACCAGACCCGCACCAGAAAATCGACCGAGCTGTCACCCAAGTTTGTCACCTGGACAAACGGCGCCGGATCGTGATGTGCGCGACTGTCTGCCATAATCGTATCACGTATGATCGTCTCGGCATCCTTGAGGTTGGCGCCATATCCGACACCAAAGGTCCACTCCGCACGGCGCTTGTTGTTGGTGGAAAAGTTGGTGATCACATTCCCCCACACTTTGGAGTTTGGCACGATCACCTGAACATTGCTCATATCGGCCAATTCGGTGAAATTGAGGTTGATCTGTTTGACCGTCCCCATCTCACCGGAAACCTCGACGAAATCGCCAATCTTGATGGGGCGGAACAGAATCAGCATCACTCCTGCAGCGACGTTCGACAAGGTACCCTGCAAGGCCAAACCGATCGCCAGACCCGCCGCACCGATAACAGCAACAACCGAGGTTGTTTGCACCCCAAAGGTGTTGAGCACGAACAAGAGCGTAAAACCCAGCACCACGTAGCGCACGATTGATGCCAGAAAATCGAACAACATCTCGTCCAGATGTTTGTTTTTCCGGCCCAAATTGGACACCCGCCGCTGCAACCAAACCGATACGATCCAACCCAACAGGATAATCGCAATCGCCCCCAGTATAGAACCCACGGCACCGGCCAAAAACTGCAGGGTCAACAAATCAGCCAGTGACTTACCCTGCCAGATTTCAGTGCCAAGCAGTGACTGTACAGTATTCTCAACTTCTTCCATCAGGATCCACCGCCGTTTAGCAAACCATCCATTTTACGCGCCAGTTTGGCGTCCAGGGCGCTTAGCCCGTCCACATCATGGGTTGTAAGCGTCACATTGACCGTCTTGTAGACGTTGTTCCATTCGGGGTGATGGTCCCACTTTTCAGACCAGATCGCGACTTGGGTCATCCAGCCGAACGCCTCGACAAAGTTAGAAAAAACAAAGGTTTTGTGGATGGCATCTCGCCCCTCAACCATTGCCCAACCGGTATCAAACAACGGTTTCAACACAGTATTGCGTGTCTCGTCACTTAGCTTCTCTGTCATTCCTGCTCCTCTACTCGGGCGCGTTTGAACGGCCCGTATTCTGTCAAAATCTCGATTTCCTGATCTACCGCGTCCCGCTCTGCCTGCAAATAGTCACCCACTGCCCGCGCGAAACCTTCGTCGCGCATCCAGTGCAGCGACCATGTAGCAGTCGGCAAGTACCCCCGCGCAAGCTTGTGTTCACCCTGTGCACCCGCTTCGACTGTGCCAAGCCCCCTTGCGATCGCGATGTCGATTGCTTGATAATAACACAGCTCGAAATGCAAACAGAGGTGATGCTCGATACAGCCCCAATACCGTCCATAAAGCGTATCCGCACCGATAAAGTTCAACGCGCCGGCAACCCATTGTCCGTCCCGTCCTGCCAGAACCAACGCCATGTCATCACGTAAAGTTTCATGCGCAATATCAAAAAATTGCCGCGTAAGATACGGCGTCCCCCATTTGCGCGAACCGGTATCCTGATAAAAACGCCAGAAGGCATCCCAATGCTTAGGCTCGATTTCATCGCCGGTAAACGTCCGGATCTGCCCGCCAAACGCTTGCGCCTGCGCGCGTTCCTTGCGGATGTTCTTGCGTTTGCGCGAATTGAGACCGCTCAGGAAGTCATCAAAATCAGCATATCCTTTATTGCGCCAGTGAAATTGCTGCCCTTTACGCATCATCATTCCCATATCTTCGCCAATCAGTGCTTCTTGCTCGGTGCAAAAGGTGATGTGGACCGACGACAGGCTATTGTTTTCCGTCACCTGAACTGCACCTTGGATCAGCGCTTGCCTTCCAACATCCTCAAACCCCGGACGCGTCAGGAACCGGCGACCTGTCACAGGCGTATGGGGCACAGCAACTTGAAGCTTGGGGTAATACCTACCCCCCGCCCGCTCAAGCGCATGAGCCCAATTGTGATCAAAGACATATTCGCCCTGAGAGTGCATCTTGGCATAGAGCGGGGCAACTGCGATCAATTGCCCTTCGACGAAAGCTGCCAAATGTTGCTGTTGCCAGCCTGTCCCGGGGCCAACACTGCCACTCTCTTCAAGGGCCTCAAGGAAGCGATAAGTCGTAAACGGGTCGTTCGGCGGGCTGCCGTCAATAGCCTCGGGGCAGGCGCAGGCATCCCAATCGGCTTGGCCGATTTCGGCGATCCCGCCCATCAACCTAATTTCGATGCTCTGCGCACTCATTTGCTACCCTCGTTCCTTCCATCACTACTTGTGGCGAAAGCCGGGTGTTTCAAGCATCAAGCGCTGCGGTGTATCCCTCAAAGGTAATATTATCGGCCACCTTGCGCGCCTCGCCCTCTTCTGCGGCACTGCGAACAGTCCAGCAACAAATCATCGCGCCTTGCGCCTTTAGCGCCGCAACACGTGGCGCCGCCAGATCATCAACTTCATGGCTGATGAAACATGCCTCGACCCGATCATAATCAGGGATAGCGCGCAAGTGATCACAGGTCTGGCGCGACAAGGGCCAGTCCTCATAGCGGTACGCGCTGGTCACGATCCCGCGCGGCACATCCGGCGAGAGCTCTGCCATCCGCGCCACAGAATTTGGGTTGAAAGACATCACCGCCAACGGCCCTGCATAGCCCGACAGCGCATCGGCCGTGGCCTGCTCAAGCGCTCCCACAGCCGGGCCCATTCCGCCATCTTGATCTTTCAGCTCGACCACCAACGGCACCTGACCCGCGATGATTTCAAGCACTTCGGCCAAATCCGGTATGCCCTCATCCCCGCCCTTCAGCGGAATCTTTGCCAGTTCGGCCGATCCACGCAAACGTACCGGCCCCGACTGGCCGGTAAGCCGGTCCAGCGCATAATCGTGAAAAACCATCGCCGCGCCATCGCTGCTCAGCTGGACATCAATTTCGATACCATATCCCGCCGCAATCGCGGCATGAATCGCAGCGCGGCTGTTTTCTGGGCGGCCCGCGTGAACATCGTGCAGTGCCCGATGCGCCAGAGGAATGTCATAGAAAGCGCGAGGAAGGATCATTTGATTTCAAAGATGCCTTCAATTTCAACAGCCACACCCAACGGCAGCGAGGGCGCTGAAACAGCAGACCGCGCGTGAGGGCCTTTGGCGCCCAGCGCCTCGACCAGAAAATCAGAGCACCCGTTGATGACCTTGGGCTGGTCGATGAAATCTGGGGTCGAATTCACGAACCCCGTCAATTTCACGACCCGCACCAACCTTTCGATGTCTCCGTCACAGGCGGCCTTGACCTGTGCCAGCAGGCTGATGGCGCAGGTTTTCGCCGCTGCGGCGCCAGCCTCGACCGACATGTCAGCGCCCAACTTGCCGAGGATCAGGCCGTCTGGTCCATTTGAAATTTGTCCCGAGACATAAACGATGTTCCCGAGACGGACGAAGGGGACATAGTTCGCTGCGGGGGCCGGGGCGTCGGGCAGGATTACACCCAGTTCGGTCAGACGGTTGGTGATGCTCATGGCAGTGTCCTTTGCAAATATGTTGCGCCGGACGCTAGCGGTGTTCCGTGGAAACGGAAAGGCCCTAGATTTCCATCTCCTAACTTTCGCGGAAAGCGCGGGCAAAATAGTCGGTCACAGGCTTCAACATATAGGTCATGGGTGACCGTTGTCCGGTGCGGATAAATGCCTCAACCGGCATACCGGGCAGCAGGCGCACATCATCCGGCAGCCGTTCCAGTTCTTCGGCAGTCAAAACCATCTCGGCACGGTAAAACGTTTGCCCACTTGCGTCATCGGCAATGGCATCCGCAGAAAGTCGCGTAATCCGCCCCCAGACTTCGGGTGTAAGCCGCTGGTCCAGCGATGAAAGCCGCAGCTTGACACGCTGGCCCAGCGCCACCTGGTCAATATGCTTGGGCGGCACACGCATGGCAACGATCAAGGGACGGTCCTGCGGGATGAGAAAGAGCAGCGGCTCGGCAGGGCGTAACACCGCGCGTGCCGTGCGCAGGGTCATGCCATATACGATACCAGACACAGGCGCGCGGATCTGGGCCCGCTCGATTTCGGCGTGCAGCGCGCGCAGATCGCGACGATACTGGCGGATTGGCGCATCCAGATCCCGTGCCGTTGCCACCGATTTTTCCAGATGGTTCGTACTCAGACGCGCCAGTTCAATGTCTGTCTCTATCAAACGCTGCGCTGCTGCCGCCCGATTGGCCATGGCTTCACCCAATGACCCGCGCAAACGGGCCTCCTCACGTTCCAGTTCGATGACGGCACCCGCAGAGGTCAGTTTACGTTCGCGCAGTGATCTTTGAGGGACCAATTCCTGCGAAATCAGGTCAAGCTGACGGATCAGCGCACGTTCTTGCGCATCTATGCCGCTGATCTGTGCTGCAATCTGTTGCTTGCGGTTTTCCAGCTTGGTGCTTTCGATGGCAATGTTGCGCCTTGTGGCGTGAAACAACGCCAACTGGCCTTCCAGAACCGCCCCAAGCGCCGGATCGCGCTTGCTCTCCTCAATAAGCTCTGGGTCAAAAACAACGGTTTGCAAGTCGGCCTGCTCTGCTTTCAAGCGTTCATGTCGGGCCACCAGTTCAAACAATTGCGCCTGTGCAAAACCCAGTTCACGCTGTTGGCGACTGCTGTCCAGCAACACCAGCACATCACCCTGCTCAACATATTGACCATCACGGACATAAACGGCAGAAGCCACGCCCCCCGTAAGATGCTGTACGATCTGACGGTTGCTTTCGACTTCGACTGTGCCCGGGGCGATGATGGCACCGGTGATTGTCGTCGTGACAGCCCAATAAAACAGCCCCACGACCAGCACTCCGATTGTGACCATCCCGATGATGATTTGAGGTTGGGCCGAGAGCATCAGCGTGTGATCATTCCTCATGCCATACCCGCCGCTTTCTGGGGCCGCTGAATCGCTTGCACGTTTTTCACCATCCCCGACAAAACCTCGTCTTTTGGGCCAAAGGCCACGCGCACCCCGTTGTCCAACACCAGCAACATCTCGCATTCCTGAATTGCGGCGGGACGGTGCGCCATTATTAATACGGCACCGCCGCGCGCTTTCACGCCGCGGATGGCCGCGTTCAGGGCCTGCGAACCCGCGTTATCAAGATTGGCATTCGGTTCATCCAAAACCAGCACAACCGGATTGTCATAGACCGCACGGGCCAGCGCAATGCGTTGGATTTGTCCGCCAGACAGCCGCAGCAATCCACCTTCAACTCTTGTGTCGTAACCATTGGGCAATTCGAGGATCATGTCATGGGCCGCCGCTCGTTTCGCCGCCTCGATCACTTTGGTGGTATCAGGAACCTCTGCCAGCCGCGCGATATTTTGCGCCACAGTACCGTCGAATAACTGAATGCGTTGGGGCAGATAACCGATGTGCCTGCCCAACCGCGCGGCCCCGTATTGAGCCAGCGTCGCCCCGTCCAGCCGGACATCACCGCCGGCGGGCCGCCAGACCCCGGTCAACGCCCGCGCCAGACTTGATTTTCCCGTACCCGACGGCCCGATCACACCAACAGCCTGACCGGGCGTGATATGAAAAGTGACTGCCTTGAGCACCGCTTTACGGTCCCCCGGCGGCACAACCGTCAGCGCATTCACAGTCAAGCGCGCTTCGGGGTCTGGCAGGGTTAAACGCGCTACTTCTACAGGAACGTTTGCCAGAAGGTGCGCCAGATAATGCCATCCAGACAGACCCTGTTGCACAACGGGCCATTGATGCACCAGTGTTTCGACCGGTGACAACGCACGGCCCAAAAGGATCGAACCTGCAATCATGCCGCCTGGTGTCATTTGATTGCCAAGGACCAGCCAAGCACCCATGCCAAGCATCGCGGATTGCAGAAACAGGCGCAGCGTTCGGGTTAGCGCGGAAAAGCCGCTGCCGACATCAGAGGCCGACATTTGTAGTGCCTGCGCCGCGTCACGATCCAGTTTCCAATGGGCAAGGGCCGCCCCGCGCATACCCATCGCCTCGATCGTTTCAGCCTCTGAAATAGTCTGTTCGGCCACCGCATCTGCCTGTTGTGCGGATTGCCCTGCACCGGTCTGCGCCCGTTTGGACAGCAATTGATTGATGACGGTAATGGCAACCAAGGTCGTCGCACCGCCCACTGCCATCCAGCCCAGATAAGGGTGGAATACGAAAATTGCCCCGAAAAAGATCACTGTCCACGGCAGATCGAAGCCGGCAATCAGCACCGGCGCAGCCAAAAGCCGCTGCACGTTATCAAGATGGGAAAACCCCGCACGCGCACCGGCATCGGCCATGACGGCCGACTTGCGTATAACGGCATCAAACACCCGGTCATCCAGATCCCGTTGAAACCGCATGCCGATCCGCGCCATAATCAACGCCCGTATCGCATCAAAGACTGCCATCGCAGCAAACAGGAACAGCACCAAAAGCGACAAGGCCACAAGCGTTTCTACGGAACCGGAGCCCAGAACACGGTCATAGACCTGAAGCATATACAGCGGGCCGGTCAGCATCAGCAGATTGGCAAACAGGCTGAACAGGCCAACAGACCACAATAAGCCGCGACTGCGCCGCCTGATGGCGCGCAATTCTTCATATCCGCGACTGTTCTGCTGCGCGCTCATGGGTCTCACTGCTCCTGCTGCGGCGCGCCGCTCTACAGGCAGCTCAAACCGAAATGCAGTAGAAACAGATTTGGTTTAAGATTGGCTTTCGCAATCCCGTCTCTAGGTCATCGAGGTTAACGCCGCCCTAGCGATCCCCGCCGCTTGGCGACTGGGTAGATCTGCCTGATCCCCCGCCAAAAATATCGCGCAAGACCTGATCAATAATTGTACCCTCATTGCGACCCGAAGTCGGCGCCGACTGTGTCTCACCCAATCCGCTCTGGGGTACGGGTGCCGACATTGGCAGGGGATTATGTGGCAGACCCGCGTGGATCCGCATCATTGCCTCGCGCCAGATGTCCGTCGGCAGGCCACCGCCCGTCACCCCCTTGAGTGGCGTATTGTCGTCATAACCCATCCAGACACCTGCCACGTAGTCGGCGGAAAATCCGATAAACCAAGCGTCTTTGGCGGCCGAGGTCGTCCCGGTTTTTCCCGCCAGTTCGCGGCCGTCAAACTGTGCCCGCTTTCCGGTTCCTTCAGAGATCACCTTTTCCATCATATAAACCAGTTGACGCGCGGCCCCCTCTTGAATCACCCGTTCGCCAATGCCGCCCCCGCGCCCCATCAAAGGGTCTTGGTCCCCTTTCAGGGTCAGTTCGACCAAACCATACGGGGTCACGGACGACCCGCCATTCAGGATGCCCGCATAGGCGCCGGTCATTTCGGTAAGGGTACTTTCAGATGCACCAAGCGCCAGCGCGGGCCCTGCCGCCAGATCACTTTGGATACCGAACTGGGAGGCCACCTGGCTGACCAGTTCCCGACCTACACTTTCGGAAATCTTGACTGCCGGAATGTTTAACGATTCCTTCAGCGCCTCTGTAAGTGTGACCATCCCCTTAAAACTGTTGGTATAGTTTCGTGGACACCATTCACCCGAACCCGGGATCGTCTGACAATAAGGCGCGTCTTCTATCAGGTCATTGGGCGAATACCCAAGATCAAGTGCCGCCGCGTAGACAAAGGGTTTGAAGGCTGATCCGGTCTGACGCAATGCTTGGGTAGCACGGTTGAACACACCAGAGACCTTGGTCTTACGCCCCCCCACCATCGCACGCACAGCCCCATCCGCCGACATCACGATAATCGCGGCCTGCGCTTTGGACCCATCGCGCACCTTATTTTCAAACACCCATTTCAGACCCTCTTCGGCAGCCTTTTGAATGCGTTGATCCAACGTGGTCCTGATTTGCATGTCCGAGGTGGTTGTCCGGATAAAATCAGGAATCTCCGAAATCATCCAATCTGCAAAATACCCACCTACCTGCGCCTCTGCCTCGGCAGAAAGCTCTGCCGGGTTGGCCTGCGCTGCGTCCGCTTCGGCCTGCGTCAAATACCCTTGGTCGCGCATCAGGCGGATCACGGTGGCGGCGCGGTTTTGTGACCGGTCCAGGTTATTGGTCGGCGACAAGGTTGTCGGCGCAGTCAACAGCCCTGCCAGCATCGCGCTTTCTGCAGCCCCCAATCCAGCAGCAGATTTACTGAAGAACCGCTGCGCCGCGGCTTCGGCACCATAGGCCCCGCCGCCCATATAGGCCCGGTTCAGATAGATCGACAGAATATCATCCTTGGAATATTTCACCTCCATCGCCATCGAGAACAGCGCTTCTTTCGCCTTGCGCTGGATCGAGTTGCGGCGGCAATCGGCCTCGTATTGCTTTTCCGTCAGGCCGGTAGACGGATCAAAAGGTTCGCCCAGACAAATCAACTTGGCCACCTGTTGAGTAATCGTCGACCCACCATGGCCGGACAGGGGGCCACGCCCTTCGGACAGGTTGATGCGCACAGCCGAGGCTATGCCGCGCGGGCTAACACCGAAGTGCCGGTAAAACCGCTTGTCTTCGGTCGCGATCACCGCATTTTTCAGATGGGGCGATACAGAGTTTGCCGTGACAACCCCGCCAAACTGATCGCCGCGCCGCGCAAACACCACACCATCGCGGTCCAGCATCGTCACCGAGCCGCTTGCACGCCCATCCAACAGGGCTTCAAGCGGAGGCAAGGTGGTATAAAGATAGCCGACAGCCAATGCCAACACGAGGACTGCAACTGCGCCCAACCGCCAAGTAATCGTCCAGATCAGGCGCAGCACCCATGACACAACCGCAGAAAGAAAGCCGGTGACGCCGCCGCGCCTTGCACGTTTGGGTGCGGCTTTGCGACGGGTTGGCGAAGATTTCTTGACCGGCTTCTTAACCGGCTTGCTGCCAGCCGCCTTCGACTTGGACGGATACCGCTTATCCGCCACCAAGGGGCGCTTACTCTTTGATCGGTCGCTCATAACATTGCCTGCCCGGCTGCTCTTTTTTCAGGACCATACCCGCCTTTGTAGGAAATGTTTAGCAAATGTGCCCCTCTCAACAGTCAAACCGATGTCTAAATTTTGGGCGCATTTTCGGTGACGTCTAAATTTTGGGCGAATTTCCTGATTTCCGAACCCCAAAGTCCACGCAGCCCCTTCCGCTCGAACGCAAAATGCAAGTTTCTACAGGTGCACAATGCAGGAGCACCCTGCCAATCGAAAGAGAGATCATCAGTGAAACTCATCATTGCAACAATCAAACCATTCAAGCTGGAGGAAGTCCGCGAGGCGCTGACCGACGCGGGCGTCCGCGGCCTTATGGTGACAGAAATCAAAGGTTTCGGCGCACAGTCGGGCCACACCGAGATTTATCGAGGCGCAGAATATGTCGTTAATTTTGTGCCCAAGATCAAACTTGAGCTGGTCGTCTCCGACGGTGTTGCAGACCATATCGTCGAAGTGATTTCGCGCACCGCAAAGACCGGCAAAATCGGGGACGGCAAAATCTTTGTCATCGACGTGGAACAGGCCGTGCGCGTGCGTACCGGTGAAACCGGCGACGACGCGATCTAAGTTCAAGAAGGGAAACGAAACGATGACTTTGTCGAAAAAACTACTCCTCACCGCAACGGCAATCGCCCTGCCCCAAGTAGGCTTGGCGCAAGACACTGAAGCGGCTGCCGTGACTGCCGAAATGGTCTGGATCATGAATACACTGCTGTTCCTGATCGGTGGTTTCCTGGTGTTCTTTATGGCTGCCGGATTTGCCATGCTCGAAGGCGGGCTGGTACGTTCCAAGAACGTAACCATGCAGATGACCAAAAACGTGGCACTGTTTTCACTGGCCACCATCGCCTATTGGGCGTTCGGCTATAATCTGATGTATCCGTTGGAGACCTGGTCCGTCGATGGCGTGTTATCCGGCGTGTTCGGTGTGGGCGTACTTGAGACCGTAGGCATTGATCTGGCGGGCGCGGATGACGCCGGCTATGCCTCTACCGGATCCGACTTTTTCTTCCAGCTGATGTTCTGCGCCGCAACCGCTTCTATCGTATCGGGCGCACTGGCCGAGCGGATCAAGCTATGGCCGTTCCTTGTGTTTGTCGTGGTCCTGACGGGCTTCATCTACCCGGTACAGGCATCGTGGAAATGGGGCAAAGGCTTCCTTGACGCGATGGGTTTCCTCGACTTTGCAGGGTCGACTGTGGTGCACTCTGTCGGTGGCTGGGCCGCTTTGGCGGGCGCGCTGATCCTCGGGCCGCGTATCGGCAAATACAAGGACGGTCGTGTACACCCGATGCCGGGATCCAATCTTGCACTGGCAACTTTGGGTATGTTCATCCTGTGGCTTGGCTGGTTCGGTTTTAACGGTGGTTCACAACTGGCGATGGGCTCTGTAGGCGACATCGCTGACGTCTCCCGCATCTTCGCCAACACCAACGCGGCCGCGGCCGGTGGGGCCATCGTGGCGCTGATCCTGACGCAGATCCTGTACAAGAAACCCGACCTTACGATGATCCTGAACGGCGCATTGGCAGGTCTGGTGTCGATTACCGCTGAACCGCTGACCCCCACTCTAGGCATCGCCACACTGATCGGAGGGATCGGCGGCATGATTGTTGTCTTCGCCGTGCCACTATTGGACAAGTTCAAGATCGACGATGTTGTCGGCGCGATCCCTGTACATCTATTCGGTGGTATCTGGGGCACCGTTGCTGTGGTTCTGACCAACCCCGAGGCGCGCCTTGGCACCCAACTCTATTCGATCTTCATTGTTGGCGTCTTTGCATTCGTCGCCTCGGCTGCCGTCTGGCTGATCCTGAAAGCGACCATGGGCATCCGCGTCAGCGAAGAAGCCGAAATCAACGGGTTGGACATGGCAGAGCTGGGCATGGAGGCATATCCCGAGTTCTCCAAGAGCTAAGGCCGCCCCGAATAAAACGCGAAAAGCCCGGGCCATACCCGGGCTTTTCCTGTAACGAAAGCAGACGTCTTACCCGCCGCACGGGCAGGTTCAGATACCCACATCGATAATGGCTGCGGCCAGAATAGGGACGCTTTCGGTGTTCAATCCGGCAATATTCATGCGGCTGTCACCGACCATATAGATACCGTGCTTGACCCGCAGTTCCTCAACCTTATCCGGCGATGTCCCCAATCGCGAAAACATACCGCGATGCTGCGCCAGAAATCCGAAACGGTCTGACCCGGCCAAACGCTGCAACTCGCCTGACAGCTGCGTGCGCAGACCCAGCATTGCGCCGCGTACGTCTTCCAATTCTGCCATCCAATCGGCCCGCAGCGCGTCATCATTTAGAATGGTCGTGACAATCCGCGCACCGTGATCCGGTGGAAAGCTGTAATTCTGGCGGTTCAAAAACGCCAATGTCGCCTGATTCAGCGCATGTGCGGCAGGGTCCGCCGCCGCCGCCATCAACAACCCAGTGCGTTCACGGTAGATGCCAAAGTTTTTGGAACAGCTTGCCGCAATTAGGCACTCTGGCACAGACGCGACCAGCTTGCGTGTCGCCATTGCATCCGCATCCAGACCGTCACCGAACCCCTGATAGGCGATGTCGATCATCGGTGTCGCACCGGTATCCTGTAGCACCTTAATCACGTCATCCCATTGGGCCGCGTTCAGATTGGCACCCGTCGGGTTGTGGCAGCAGCCATGCAACAAAATCACGTCGCCCGCATGGGCCGTCTTCAGATCCGCCATCATGCCATCGAAATCGACGCCGCGCGTTTCACCATCGAAATAGCGGTAGGGAACAATTTCAATGTCGAGGTATTTCAAAATGGACAGGTGGTTCGGCCATGTCGGATCAGAGACAAAGACCCGCGCATCAGGTTTGGCCATGCGTACCATTTCAAAGGCTTGGCGCACCGCGCCGGTGCCACCAGGTGTCGCGGCTGCCGCAACGGTGGCCCGAGGAACAGCATCGCCCAACACCAAGGAAATCATCGCATCGGCAAAGGCCGGATCACCGGCAAGGCCGGTATAAACCTTGGTGTCCTGCGACTGCCAGATTTGTTGTTCGGCAGCTTTTACCGCACGCATAACCGGCGTCAGACCCGTTGCATCCTTGTAAACACCAACCCCCAGATCGACCTTGTTTTCGCGTGGATCGTCCTTGTACATCTGCATCAAGGCAAGGATTTTGTCAGCGGGTTGTGATTGCAGTGTCTCAAACATCAGGCTTCTCCAGTTGCTACGGGAACGGTCGGGAACATGCCCCATTCCGCCCATGATCCGTCGTAAAGGGACCAATCGGTGTGACCCATCCGTTCCAGTGCCAGCGCAAGGACTGCCGCCGTCACACCGGACCCGCAGCTGGTAATCACCGGCTTCGCCAGATCAACGCCTGCCGCCTCGAACACGGCACGGGTTTCGTCAGGGGATTTCATGGTCTTATCCGCATTCAGCAAGGTCTCGTAATGGACATTGCGCGATTTCGGGATATGTCCTGCCCGCAATCCTTCGCGGGGTTCCGGAGCCTCGCCGCGAAAACGGGCAGGCGCACGGGCATCAACGATCTGCGGATCACCCAGTTTCGACGCATGGGCCACCTGCGTCACATCACGCACCAACTGGTTTTGCACACGCACTGTCATGTGACGGTCCCGCGGAATCGGCGGCATGTCTTCGGTCGCGTTTCCTTCGGCCACCCATTTTGGCAGGCCACCGTCCAGTACCGCAATATTGTCTTGACCCATCAGCTTGAACAGCCACCAGACACGGGCTGCCGACATCAAACCGGCACCGTCATAAACCACCACCTGATGCCCGTCGCCCACGCCCATCGCCCGCATCCGGGACATGAACTTTTCGACCGGCGGCGCCATATGCGGCAAGTCCGACCGGGCATCCGAAATCCCGTCAATGTCAAAGAAACGCGCGCCTGGAATATGCGCGGCATCATACTCGGCCTTCGGATCACGGCCAGCATCGGGCAGGTACCACGAGGCATCCAACACCCGCAGATCAGGGTCCTTTAGGTGTTTGGCCAGCCATCCGGTTGAAACAAGTGTCTTGGGATCATCAGTCATGGTCAGGCCTTTCGTCTGGAAGTTAATCCTGACTACCGTTGCACGCCTCGACTCGCAAGAGGATGCGACGGGAAAGGCGCAGGCTCTGTACCCCGTGCCCCTGGCGCATTGATCCTAACCGTTATCTTTCATCAAACGCGATTTCTGTCGCGCCCAATCGCGCTTGGCCGAGGTTTCGCGCTTGTCGTGATTCTGTTTGCCCTTGGCAATGCCAAGTTTGATCTTGGCCATGCCACGATGGTTGAAATACATCACCAACGGCACCAGCGTCATCCCTTTGCGCTGCGTCGCGCTCCACATATCCGCCAGTTGTTTTCGGCTGACCAGCAATTTGCGACGACGGCGCTCCTCATGGCCAAAGGTCTTGGCCTGTTTGTAGGGTGCGATGTAGGAGTTCACTAACCACAGTTCGCCATCTTCGACCGCGGCATAGCTTTCAGCGATATTCGCCCCGCCCATACGCAGCGATTTCACCTCTGAGCCCTCAAGGATAATGCCACATTCAACATCATCCTCGATCGCGTAATCATACCGCGCGCGGCGGTTTTCAGCGATGACCTTGTAGTTCGGGTCAGATTTGGATGATGATTTAACTTGGGCCATGGGACTGCATGTAGAGCGGCACTGCCTTTCGTGCAAGTGAGCCGGCGTGAACTATGAAAAACTAGGCCGCTGAAAATGGGAAATTCTCGGGCTTGCTCCATTAAATCGATTAAACTAGTTTAATCGAATGAATGATTCCAAAACCATTGCCGATACACTGTCGGCCCTCGCCCACCCTTCCAGAGTGGACATTTTCAAATGCCTGCTGGCCCACCATCCCCATGGCCTGAAGGCCGGACTGCTGTCAGCAGAGGTGAGGCTGTCGCCTTCAACCTTGTCACATCACTTGAGCGAGATGGAAAAAGGGCGCCTGATCAAACGCAAAGCAGACGGGCGCAGCACGATCACCACGCTGGATTTGGAAAATTTAACAGAACTCGTTTCAGTCCTGACCCAACTTTGCTGCACTGCCGGACAAACCTCAAATGAGGGGTGTACCTCATGATCTCCAAACAGGTTTCTCAGGTTTTCCTACTGTTCCTCACCGTTCTGATGGCAGGGCTTTTCATCACGACGCTTGGAAACAGCATGCAAGAGGCATATCTTATAACCGCAACAGCAGGGCTGCTGTGCCTTTCCTTTGTCATGGAACGATTGTTTCCGCTCCATGACAACTGGAACAAAGGAACCGGTGACACATTTGGCGACATCGGCAGCCTCGTGCTTGTTTTCGGGATCATTGATGGCGCTTTAAAATGGCTGGGCCCGTTTGCCATCCTCGCCCTTCTGCCCCCCATAACCGCAACACTGGGCTTGCCACTTTGGGTGCAAATTCTCGCTGTCACGCTTTTGATCGAATTTGGCGCTTGGCTCAGCCATTGGGCCCATCATAAATACAAACCCCTTTGGGCGCTGCATGTCATGCACCACAGCACGGAAAGGTTGTATACGCTGAACAATTTCAGATTTCACCCTCTTAACTATGCGATCAACTATCTGGTGATGTTCTTGCCGATACTGGCGCTTGGCTTCTCAAAGGACGCGATATTGGGCTATACTGCACTGTCCCTTCCGGTGCTGTTGTTTCAACACTCGAACATCCGCTTCTACTTTGGCATACTAAATTTCCTCTTTAATACCAACGCGGTACACCGATGGCACCATTCAGCCAGCTACGAGGAAGGTATGCATAATTATGGACGGGCACTTGTGATATGGGATCACCTGTTTGGAACCTACCATAACCCCAGTGACCGGGACGAACCTAAATCAATTGGCCTGGGGTCCAGCGGGGCATCATACCCTAAATCAAATCAAACGCTTAGTCAGATACTCTGGCCCTTTTGCAAAGCCTGCTGCACATAGAACCGCCAACCTATCTGACGCAGCCTGCGCGATCGTCATGCGCAGGCTCAGGTGACGCCGCATCAATCCCCCAGTTTGGCGTGCACCTCATCCAGATCGATCTCGCCAATTGGCATCTTGTTGCCCGGATTTTCAAAGTCATATTTGAACAGATCAAAATCGCGCTTGTAGATCTCGCGCACCAGATGCATTGACAGATCGTCAAAATAATCCTCGACCGGATGCGCGCGTTTGGGCCCATGCCCCTCGCTTTCGTTAAAGCGGGGGATGTCCTCGATCTTCACGGCATTGGGCGTCTTGATCGCATCCAACACATCCTGCATGCCTTCGTTGAACTTCTCGGTCCAGACGATTTTGTCATAACTGCCGCCGTTCACGATGAAAGTGCTGACGTGCCCGGACATGGCGGACCAATGGATATCCGGATCCATCGGACGGCGCCAGCGGATGGTGTCGCGGGCAAACAGCAGGAACCGCCGAAAACTCTTGATCTGGTCGAATTCCTGTTTGCCGTCGTCGCCGCCCACTTCGATCCCGTACTTCTGGATCAACAGTGGGACAAGATTGCCACGATACCGCTTGCCGTTGCGCTGGATGCCACAAATCTTGTCAAAGAACGACGACAGAATACGCGTGTAGGGGTTGCGCACACAGGTAAACGAATAGGAGGCATGGTTTGTCACATTCGCAGAAATCGGCCCTTGTGACGGCTCAAGCGCCCATTTGTGCATGCCCGATTGCGCATCGTGGATATCACCGTCAAAGAAAGCACCATGGTCCGAGTAAAACATGATCTGCCCGATGGTCGAGCAGGCGCATTTGGGCACCACGCGGTATACCACGCTTTCGCTCTCTGTCATCCAGGTACCCGGAAATCCCATGCTGCGCGTCCTCTGCTTATGCGACTGTTTTTGCAACAGTTCGGTCTTGGCTTAAAAAAGCAAATTAATGGTGTTTATTCAATCTGTCTTCACCTTTATCAACGAAACAATCAAAGTCAAAAGGGCACATCGTCTCCAAAATGGCAAAAATCGCCTATATATTATTGTGTCACAAAGACCCCGAGGCCGTAATCCGGCAAGCGGAGCGGATGACCGCCGTTGGTGACTACATGTCGATTCACTTTGACGCATCGGCAAATCCGGCCCATTTCAAACAGATCAAAGAAGCGCTGGCCAATAACCCCAATGTCAGCTTCGCCAAGAAACGCATCAAATGTGGCTGGGGCGAATGGTCCTTGGTACAGGCCACCCTGAATGCTGTCCAATCCGCGATTGATGACTTCCCACGGGCCTCGCACCTTTACATGCTGTCCGGCGATTGCATGGCAATCAAGTCAGCCGAATATACCCACAGGTTCCTCGACGACAACGATGCCGACTTTATCGAGAGTTTTGACTATTTCGACAGCGACTGGATCAAGACCGGCTGGAAAGAAGAGCGGTTGATTTACCGGCACTTTGTCAACGAGCGTGCACACAAGCGGCTGTTCTATTTTCTTTTTGAAGCGCAGAAACGTCTGGGCCTGCAACGCGCAATCCCCGAGGATCTTCAAATCATGATCGGCTCCCAGTGGTGGTGCCTGCGACGGCGCACCATCGAGGCAGTGCTGGAGTTCGTAAAGAAACGCCGCGACGTTGCGCGGTTTTTCCGCACCACATGGATTCCGGATGAAACATTCTTCCAGACCCTTGTGCGCCATCTGGTGCCAGAACACGAAATTCAGTCGCGTACCCTGACATTTCTGATGTTCACCGACTACGGTATGCCGGTGACGTTCTATAACGATCACTACGAGCTGTTGCTGTCTCAGGATTACCTGTTTGCCCGCAAAATCAGCCCAGAGGCCCAAGACCTCAAGCGTCGGCTTGGTTTGCTTTATGTCGCACAGGGCGTGCAATTCCAGATCAGTAACGAAGGGCGCAGCCTGTTTCAGTTCCTGTCCGGTCGTGGCCGCGATGGGCGCCGTTTTGCCACGCGGTTTTGGGAAACCGAAAGCACACTGGGGCGCGAACGCGAATTGCTGATTGTCGTCTGCAAAAAGTGGCATGTGGCCAAACGGGTGCTGGAACGCATCCGGCAAGTGACCAATGTGCCTGCCATCGAATACCTGTTTAACGAAGAAGACACGCCGCTGCCCGATCTTGGCGGCATCCAGAACACGCTGGAAAAACGCCACCGGCACCGCCGCGCATTGATGCGGATGTTGTTTGATTATTTCGAGACCGACAAGCTGATCATCTGTATGGATCCGGCCAACCTCGACCTGCTGAATGACTTTGCCGCCGACCGTTCCGTGACCCGCATCATGGAGATTGAATGCCAGTTCAGCGATGATTATCTCACCGGCCACGCCATGCGTGTGGGGCTGGCGGGGGATCAGACATCGGACGATACGCTGGAGCGACTGCTGCCGACGATCCGCAACGATATGGTTTTTGAAAGTGACCGCATCCGCGATGCACAGTTCGTGCATCTATCTCGTATGCGCGAGGCATCCGAAACTGACGCGAATGCCGACGCGCTAACGGTGTTTCTGGCGATTCCGTTCGAGAAAGCACAAGAGATCGCAACGACGGATTACCTGTTCGCGGACTGACATCTGTGGCACAAAAGCTGTTACCGACCCTCTGCACCAGATGCTCGTTACGTCACCCCGTCTACCAGAATGGCATTTGAGAGCCGGAACGGCGCAGAACAGCCAGCCGCTGAAAACGATCGGAACACCAGAAAGTCCGGGCCTTTTCGCGGTCGCGAAAGGCGATCACAAATGCTGCATCCGGCAGCACCGCGTCCCCTTCAAGCCGTTCTCGTGCGCGTCCACGCACACGAAATGACCCGCCGCGTTCAACCACAAGGTCGGGGATTTCTGCAAATAGATGTTCATCCAGTCGCGGTTACGAATCTGCATCTGGCCGATTGCCATCGCAGACTTACAGCCCCCTCCGGCACTTTGCTTCCGAATACTCAGGCCTTCTTCTTCCACGTCGCCAGCCAGCGCCGCACTGCGCCGCTCTTGTCAACCATGTCATCCTCGATCGCCTCTAGCGTCGGGTCGATCCGCGCCACGCGGAAGCGGCGCCAACGCACCCAGATCGCCCAAGCAACCGCGGCAAACAATGTGATGATAAAGATGTTAAGAAACGGGATGCCTTTGGACGCATCGGGGCCCTCTACGGCACGGATCGAAATCGCATTCGGAAAGATCGTGAAGAACTCGTTGCGCCAGCCATAGTGCTTCAACGCATAATACTGCGCGGCACCCGACGTCGATTTGGCATCCGCCGCTTCGGCCTGCAGGTTTGACGTGTCGAACTTGAAATAGGGCGGCCAGCCCCAGCCGGTATCCTCGTTGCGATACACCATCACGTCACCCTTGGCGCGGCGCGTCTGGATAAAAAACACATCTCGGTTCGCGACGGTTCCGTCCGATCCGATATCGGCCTGCGCCCAGAACAGAGAATTCTCGCCCGGATCAATCCGCTTTTCATAGGTATCGGTGACCCGCACAATATCGACCTGCGGCAGCGTGTAATGAAACACCGCCAGCACCAACACCCAGATCGTACCCCAGAAAACCCATTTGATCATCGTCAACATCGCCACACCCTCTCAGGTAAAATTCGTCAGATAGATGATCACCGCGATCACCACCACAGGCACCACATAAACCAGCAAAATCAGCTTGCGCCGGATCGACCCGTCATAGCGTTCAAGACCCCGCTGCACAAAGGTATCGCGATCCACCAGTTGCTTGCCTGCGTGCCACTTCTTCTTCAGCTTCGATCTACGGACAGCGCGGCTGTAGAACGACAGCGACACATAGATCACCGTCAACGCGACAAACAGCATCCCGAAAAGCCGGATAAACCCGATCATCTGTTCCTCCTTACCGCGCCCCACGGGCCGACCCGCGCAATCATATCACGATCCGGCGCGACAGGTTTGCGCTCGGGCTCTGCCATCGGTGCGTCATGGCCAAACAGCGTATCGCGCGCGCCCGCCTTGTCCACCTGATACTCGGCCACAAGGAAATCCACAACGTAGGCCTTTTTCGCCTCGGGCCAGCGCGCATAGGTCGCGTAAAACAACTCTTTATGACAGATGAACATCTGGCGCGCATCTTTCGGCGCAAGCTCTGCCAGCAGCATATTCACCAATGCCGCGTCTTTGGTATCGCTGGCCCGCAGCGTATAGAAATACGCTGGATGATCCGAGGTGATGCGCGGCCACTTCCCGCCATTCTCGGCCCAGTTCACCAACGCATTCAACGCATGAAATTCCTCAGGCAGATTTTCCCGATGCGCCCGCGCCAACCGTCGCATATCCGCCCGCGTCGCCCCCGACAGATCGCCCTGATCAGCCACCGCATCGACCAGAATGAAATCCATCTTTTGACGCAGGATCGCCGCCGCGTAATCCTTGCGCCCCTCGACAATCGTTTCGGTCAGGTCGTTGTATTCAAAGAACTTTGCAATCTGGTTCCGGTCATGCCCGTCAAAGGTATACTTGATCGGCAGCTTGCCCAGATGGTCCTTGCCGTTCGGCGCGATCACTGCCGGATGATCCAGATCCTGAAACACATAGAGCCCGCCAAAATGCGCCGTCCAAAAGTTGCGCTGATCAAACCCCATCTGCTTGAGCCGCACCGGATTGCGCACCACATCACCCGTTTTGCCCGCCAGCGTGAACATATCCGCAATCAACACATCATCAAACCAACCGTCCGGTTCCGTCTTGAACCGGTCCACCATCGCGCCCAGTTTCTCGGCGTCTTTCACGGTGCCCGCCGTCGTATCCGCCTCAACCTCGACCCGTCGAATGTCAAACAACCGCGCGGGTGTGGTGACGTCATAAACCGAATTCACCAACTCCCCCGCCACCGCATCCCGTGCCGTCAGGGCAAACAATTGCGCTTCGTTTTCGGCGATGAAGTCTTGCAGGATCGCGCGTGAGGTCGAGAATTTCATGTTGAGCAAAGGTGCCGTGCGCTGCTCCATGCTGAGCAGGATAAACTGCCGGTTGACGCCTTGGTGGTTGAGGTAGGCGTGATCGTTGAGTTGGTCACCCACCTCGGGAGAATAGCCGGAAATGTCGATGTGGAAATCGGTGAGGTCGGTGCGTTTGCCGGTCAGATGGTGCAGCGCACGGTTATAGCGCTCGACCAACGCGGGGGAATGCACGTGGAAGAGGTTGCCGAACATGAGGCCGTGGCGGATGAGGCGGTTCATGTTCTTTATTCCCTCATAAGGAAAGTTGGCTTTACGACACCATTGTTTTTCACTGTGAAAATGAAAGGTGAACTATTTTCATGGGCAATTGTCATTAGTTTTCGATGCGTTCGCATGAACACACCTAGGGTATTCCACATTCCGGCCTGACCATCTGCAAAGTAAAAGCACTTGATATTGTGCTGTTTTACCGCTTCAATCTCATGTTCAATCTCATGTTCAATCAAATGAAATTTGATATCTTGAGTAAGAACTACCCAGTCCTTAGCACCAACCAGCCCCATCCATTCATCATCAGGCATATCTTGCCGATAGCCTTGCCCCTGATGCCATCGGATGCCTACAGGCGGACGGAGTTTGGCGAGTGCATTCGGCAACCGCTTCCCGAAGTTTCTATCGAAATAGAATACTAGTTCATCCATCGACGGATACGGTTTTCGCTTGGCTCCAAACCTTCAAAGATAAGTGCTTCAATCACATCGGACGTAGACAAATCGAAGTCATCAGCGATTTCATCTACTTCCTCTCCCGAAACCC
>JBARCL010000035.1:0-6652 GCA_049794055.1 Sulfitobacter sp. | reverse complement strand
TCCACTAACTTTAAGGATTGGCCGGTTTCAACGGCAACTAGGCCTTTGCTGGAATCTGGAGCAGATGTATTCATCCGCTTCAATGAAGGGGTTTCTATTCTTCATAAAGTATTGGAGGTTGAAACCGGTCAAGACGCTGTGCTCTCGCTGCCAGAGGACAAAAGGTTCGACAGATTGGTCAGCTCTAGAAAGCCTTTTGGACTGGAAACAACGTTTAAGGGAAAGAAGACAGGCGACACAGATGATGTGAAAATTGAACCGCCCCGAGTTTACCGGAGAGTAAAACTCTCCAAGGATGAACCCTATGACACAACGCAAACACACCCCGTCTTACACAGCTGAGTTCCGCGCGCGCGGCGTTCGGCTTTTCAATGAACAACGCTCGGAATATCGCAGTGACAACGCTGCTTATCAGGCGATCGCGCCCAAACTTGGCTGTGCTCCAGATAGCCTGCGGGGCTGGTGCCGTCAGTCTGAACGCGACGCTGGTGCCCGCAACGGTCCCACCAGTGAAGAGAAGGCCCGGATCAAAGACCTTGAGCGTGAGGTTCGGGAACTGCGCCAAGCGAATGAGATACTGAAGAAGGCTTCCGCGTATTTTGCCCAGGCGGAACTCGACCGCCCGTTCAGGAAATGATTTCGTTTATCAATGATCATCGCGCGGACTTTGGTGTCGGGTCGATCTGCAAAGTTTTGCCGGTCGCGCCATCGTCCTACTATGCAAATTTGGCGATCAGGCAGGATCCCCGGCTCGCCTCAAACAGGGCGTGCCAAGACGTAGCGGACAGCGTGGAAATTCGGCGCGTTCACGATGAAAGCCGTGGCCGCTATGGTGCCAGAAAGGTCTGGCACCAGCTGCGCCGTGAGAACAAGGACATCGCCCGATGCACTGTCGAACGCTTGATGAAAGTTATGGGATTACAGGGTGTTGTTCGCGGCAAGCCAGTCATCACGACGAACCCCGATGCCTCTCAGCCGTGTCCAGACGATAAAGTGAACCGCGAATTCAAAGCACAATCCCCAAACCAGCTCTGGGTCAGTGACTTCACTTATGTGTCCACATGGCAGGGCATGGTTTACGTCGCATTTGTTGTCGACGTCTTCTCTCGCAGCATTGTTGGCTGGCGGGTCTCAACGTCGATGACAACAGCCTTTGTGCTCGATGCCTTGAACCAAGCAATCTGTCAGCGCAGCCCTGAAAAAGGCGGCGGTTTGATACATCATTCCGACCGCGGATCTCAATATTTGTCCATAAAGTACACTGAGCGATTGGCGGACGCTGGGATCGATCCATCTGTCGGAACCGTGGGAGATTCCTACGATAATGCCCTCGCTGAAAGCATCATTGGCCTGTTCAAAACTGAGGTTACAAAGTTGCTCGGCCCATGGAAATCAATGGGCCAGCTTGAATGGGAAACGCTGAAATGGGTCGATTGGTACAACACCAAGCGCCTGCACAGCGCCATCGGATATGTCACGCCGCATGAAGCAGAGGAGATGTTCTATGAAACCTTGAACCTACATGAAAAAGCAGCCTAACATTCGAACCAAACGCTCTCCGGTAAACCCGGGGCGGTTCAGTCTGGCGGGGTTTTGGCCCTTAACTCGGGACCATTCTGGCAAGGCGTTTTAGGTTCTGGGCAGTGGCGGCGAGAAGAAATTCTTCTTTAGCTCCTTTCAGTCCCCTGATGGATCCCTCTGATATCATTGCCACCCTGCGGGAAGGTCTGCTTGTTCTGACCGAAGACCTCACGGTCGAATTTGCCAGCGACAGTTCAGGGCATCCATGATGTACTCCCATAAGCCCAGGATGCCCGTCAGCAAGCTGCCGATGCGGTTGAATCACCACAGGCCGAAGCCCAGCAGTTGGCTGACGACGCAGAGGCGACGGCACTGGAGGCCGCCCGCTTGGCACGCAATGCAGGTATCATGACAGCCTTTGCACTTGCTGCCGCGGCCCTGATCGCAGCTGTAGCTGCTTTTGTCGGTGCCGTTCATGGTGGACGCAATCGTGATGAAGGCCGGGTTTTCTACGGTCTGCGCTACAGCGGCTGATTATCGGCTGTAGAAATCCTCATGCGGTCCGCGAAAACGGGCGCGGGGATTTTGTCGTAAGTCTGCCCTTTGTCCGCGAAATCCAATCACAAGTTGAGCGGCTTATCGCCCATGCGGGGCGGTGTTTTCAGAGCGGCGGAACCCTGAACGGGACAGAGATGTTAACTCTGCAGTCGTAATCCCAAACTGAAATGAGGCCAAAATGGACCACTCCAAGCATACCCCGATCCGCCCTGAAGATCTTAGTCCATCGACGGTAGAGGGAGCGAATGTTTACGGCCCAGACGATGGCCACATTGGCGACGTGTCCCACCTTCAGGGCTCTGGCCAAAGTGCGCAGGCAGTCTTGGATGTCGGCGGTTTCCTTGGACTGGGTGCGAAGCCGGTGGCTCTCGCCATATCGAGCCTGAACTTCATGCGCGACGAAAACGGTAAGGTCCATGCAACAACCGCGATGACCAAGGAACAACTGAAGGACTTGCCTGAGCATAAGTCATAAATGCGTTGCGAGCGCAGCTAATTTGGCTGTGGCTGAGGGTCGGCACAATCGGCGTGCAGACCTTTTCTATCGTTATTCTGACAAATGGCGTACTCCAGAGCAGCGGACTCAATATTTTCCAGACAGTGACCCAACCTAGAGTGTTGCGAAGATGAATGCATCGACCGAAGACAAGCCTTTCCTGACGGTCGGGAATTATGACTGGCCCAAGATGCCGACCGACGACCGAGCCCGCCTTGCGATAAATCGGTTGAAAGAGGAGATTTTCGGGTCAACCGAAGCAGAAGAGCCCGCAATTTCCGACGATCAGCTAAAAGAAATTACTGCTGACCTTCTCGATAATGTCGCGGCACCACCTGCCTGCGGCAAACTCTTAGACGAGATGACCCTCAGTCTTGCTCCTTGGCTTGATCACGAAGATGCAGCGCGTCGGGTACAACTGGTCGTTCTGCCGCCTTGTGACGAAAACAATATTGTAGGGACGTGGGCCCGACGGCATGACTTGGCCTGTCTTGAGGCTCCGTCACGCGATGCACTTTTGAGTGAATCCATCGCTCCATTCCCCAATCTGGATGGAGAGGGTGTGCTGGTGATCCCAAACTTAGAAGCATGGTTTTTGCGGCATCGCAATGGATTGCGCACTATACGTACATTGCTTACCTCAATTTCAAATACAGAGCGGCGTTGTTTGATCGGATGCAACAGTTGGGCATGGGCCTATCTGTCCTCAGTAATGCATGCGCAATCGCAACTGCCTGAAGGTCTGATGTTCCAATCTTTCGACAGGATGAGATTACACGACTGGTTCTTTGATCTGTCGACCAGTCCGCCCTCTGGCGCGTTGACCTTCCGGGTTTCGGAAAATGGAAACGACGTTTTCAAGACTGACGATAATGGCGACCCACAAAGCGATTTCTTTCAAAAACTTGCGGCACACAGCCTTGGGATTCCCTGGGTTGCGTGGAGTCTTTGGCGGCGTAGCCTCAGACAAACGCGCGACGTCGATCCGGGCGAAGGTGATAGTGTCGAAATGCCACAACAGGATGAGGCGGAAGAACGCACGATCTGGGTTGCTGCGCTTGAGGATTTTTCGTTGTCGACAAACAGCCGCAAGCAAGCTCTTCTTGTACTGCAATCCTTGCTGATACACGGTCCCCTCTCTGTGGCACACCTGAGTGCAACGCTCCCATTCTTGGGGCAAACGAACGTGGTCGAGGCCCTTCTGCGGGCTGGATTCGTACGGTTGGAAGAGGGTTGTGTGGCCTGTGTATCCGCAGCCTACCCTGCTATCCGGCGTGAACTTTCGAATGCCGGATACACGTTGGATGTGTTGTAGAGATGGAGAATGATACCGGTTCAGAGCAGGCCGTAAAACTCATCAACGACCTTCAAGACATTAGTTTCACTGAAATCGTGCTTGTCATCTTGGGGACATGGCTTGCGATTTTCGCCGTGCGCAATGTGGTTCCCTACCTCGCGGAACGCGGTCCTCAGCAGATGCGTCTGTGGCTGCTGGCTGCAGTGCCTATAGCACGGCTGTTTCTAATGATCCTCGCGATCGTCTGGATCATCCCGATCGTTTTCAACGTGACCTTCCAAAACTTCCTGGTGATCGCGGGAGCAGCCAGCGTCGCAATCGGCTTCGCATTCAAGGACTATGTGAGCAGCCTCGTCGCCGGGGTCGTGGCCATTTTCGAGCGTCCCTACCGGCCTGGCGATTGGGTGGAAATCAAGGATGATTATGGCGAGGTCCAGTCTGTCGGTTTGCGCAGCCTGCAGATTCTGACCGCCGATGACAATCTGATAACGGTGCCGCATTCGCATTTGTGGAACGAAAATATTTCAAGCGCGAACAACGGGTCGCGAACCCTGATGTGTGTCGCTCATTTCTATCTCGCACCAGACCATGATGCGACCAGTATGCGCTCTGCTTTGCAGGATGTCGCCTTGACCAGTGCCTATCTGGATTGGACAAAACCGGTTCTTGTCATGCTGGAACAGACACCGTACGGATCGCACTACCAGCTCAAGGCCTATCCGTTCGATCTGCGCGATCAGTTCCACTTCATCAGTGATTTGACTGAACGTGGAAAACAGGCAATTGGGCAAACTGGCGGACGTGAAATCACGGCCACTGCAGCCGTCTCGACCCCTTAACACTCGGACAGGACAAGAAAACGATGGAAGAAATAGACGCAAATCCAGAAATGATCTGGAACAAGCTCGACGCCTGGCTCGACGGGTTGATCCGGCTCCTGCCTAACATCGGCGTCGCCATCGTCGTTTTCTTCATCTTCTGGTTGCTCGGGCGCGGCCTGAGTGTACTGGTGCATCGGTCGGCAGAAAAGCGCAACAGAACCAGTTTGGCAGAAGTTGGCGGTGCACTGGTAAAGTGGGCAATGATCATCATCGGCGTGATGCTGGCCGTGACGATCATTGCACCATCTGTCACCCCCGGTGATCTATTCGCAGGGCTCGGTGTAAGCTCGGTCGCTATAGGTTTCGCCTTCAAGGACATCCTCCAGAACATGCTGGCAGGCATCCTGATCTTGTTGCGCCAGCCATTCTCTGTTGGAGACCAGATCGTATCTGGAGGTCATGAGGGCACGGTCGAGAAAATCGAGACTCGCGCGACGTTTATCAAGACCTATGACGGATGCAGGGTCGTCATCCCGAACTCCGATATTTACACAGATAGCGTGGTTGTCAGGACCGCCTTCGATGAGAGGCGCTCTCAGTATGACATTGGCATTGGCTGCAATGACGACTGGAAAGAGGCGCGCCGGATTATGGTCGACACCTGCGCAACGGTGGAAGGTGTTTCCCAGGACCCCGGACCTGAAACCATCCCCATCGAGTTGGGTGATTTTGCAAATGTCATCCGTCTTCGCTGGTGGACGAAATCCGACAGGGCAAGCCAAATCCATGTCTTTGGAGAGGTGCTTCAGGCCGTCTATCTCGAACTCGACAAGGCTGGAATCGACATGCCCTACCCGACGCAGGTTCACCTGTTCCACGATCAGACCGATGAATTCGACGGGGATCGCTCAAAGCAGCGGGAGGGATGGCCAGCAGGAGGGAAACAAGTGCCGAAGCAAGCTCGCATTGTCGACTCCCTGAGACAACACAAGCCAAATCAGGAGAAGCCCGAAAATAGCAACTAGGGTCAGGACCCATTGATTTCCGCTTAGCAGCGTGATTCAGGGTTCGAAAAACGAGCGGTGAACATGTCTGATCTTTTCTGGTTAACTGACGCGCTGATGGCGCGTCTGGAACCCTTCTTCCCGAAGTCCCACGGCAAGCCCCGCATCGATGATCGACGTGTGTTGAGTGGGATTATATTGATCAATCGCAATGGCTTACGGTGGCGTGATGCGCCTGCGGAATACGGGCCGCACAAGACGCTGTACAACCGTTGGAAGCGGTGGAGCGACAAAGGTATCTTCGCTTCGATGATGGTAGGTCTGGCCGCAGATCACGGAGAAAGGAAGACTGTGATGATCGATGCGACGTATCTCAAAGCCCACCGTACTGCGACCAGCATGGGCGTTAAAAAGGGGGGCGTGGACGCTTGATCGGTCGCACCAAGGGCGGCATGAACACAAAGCTTCACGCCATCTGCGACAGCCAAGGACGCCCGTTGAACCTGTTCATGACCGCAGGACAGGTCAGCGATTACATCGGTGCCCGTGCTTTGGTGAGCAGTTTGCCCAAGGTGGAATGGCTACTTGGAGATCGTGGCTATGACGCCGATTGGTTCCGAGAAGCGTTAAAAGACAATGGGATACGCGCCTGCATTCCTGGCCGAAAACAGCGGAAGAAACCGGTGAAGTACGACAAGCGGCGCTACAAACGGCGCAACCGGATTGAGATCATGTTCGGCAGGTTGAAGGATTGGCGACGTGTCGCAACCCGTTACGACAGGTGCCCGAAGGTTTTCCTGTAGCCATCGCGCTCGCAGCCGTCGTCATCTACTGGTTATGAGTCCTGACCCTAGATCACACCAGAACGCAAAGGGCCCCCGCCTGCTGACGGGAGCCTCGATCATTGCGGCTGTGCGGGCTGTTACTCGGCGGCCATCCGGTCGGCCTGCGCGGT
>JBARCL010000034.1:0-11589 GCA_049794055.1 Sulfitobacter sp. | reverse complement strand
CTTTCCATCTGAACGCAACAGTGGTGGCATCGGCGCTGACGATGCGGCTGTTTGAGATGGCGACACGGTGTGTGTAGCTGCTGAGATAGGCCAGCACAGCTTCGGGGCCACCAAAGGGTGGTTTGGCATAAACGACCCATTCCTTTTTGCGCAGCGGGGCCAAATACGCAGCAAAAGCCTGTGGTTCTGATAGCCCAGCTAAATCACCAAAGAAGTTGAGTTCTCCTTCACAATGCAGAGCCAGCAACCCTTCGATAAACAAGCGCCGAAACAGTCGGGATAAAACCCGCACATGCAGAAAGAAGCCCGGTTTACACGCGACCCAGCGGTTGCCGTCTTTCGACAACCCACCGCCCGGCACGATCATGTGGACGTGAGGATGATGGGTGAGAGCCGATCCCCAAGTGTGCAACACGCTGGTCATACCGACCCGCGCGCCCATGCGCTTAGGATCACCGGCGATGGTGGTCACTGTCTTCGCTGACACGCGGAAGAGCAGGCCATAGACAGCGCGCTTATTCCAGTAGGCGATGCGTGCAATCTCGGCTGGCAGCGTGAAGACCAAGTGGAAGTATTCCACCGGTAGCAACTCTTCTGAACGCGCGGCCATCCAGTCCCGGGCTGCGGGCCCCTGACATTTAGGGCAGTGCCTGTTCTTGCACGAGTTGTACGCGATGTGGTGGTGATCACATTTAGTGCACGCCGCCACATGCCCGCCAAGTGCTTCGGTTCGACAGGCCTCAATGGAGGACATCACTTTGAGCTGGCTGAGACTGACATGACCCGCACTAGCCCGCCGCCACGCAGGGCCGTGCATGCGAAAGATGTCGGCTACCTCCAGTGCGCGCTTTGACACGCGAACGCGTTCGTCAGGTCAGGCCCTTCACGTGCTCAAACGGGCTGGTGATATTGCCCAGCGTCTTTGTCGCGACATGGGTGTAACGCGCTGTCGTGCTCAGCTTGGAATGCCCGAGCAACACTTGGATCACACGCACATCGGTGTTCGCTTCCAGCAGATGCGTAGCAAAGCTGTGTCGCAACGTGTGCAATGTTGCAGGCTTTTTGATCCCGGCCATACGCTTGGCTGATGTAAACGCCCGGTTCAACTGACGCGGCGATATCGGATCGACACGGCTCTGACCGGGAAACAACCAACCTTGTGGACGGGCCTCGCGCCAATAGTCCCGCAGTAAAACAAGCAAAGATGGTGAAAGCATAACATCGCGGTCTTTGCCACCCTTGCCCCGTTCGACATGGATCAGCATGCGGTCGCTGTCGATATCGCGAACTTTGAGATGCGTCACTTCTGATGCGCGTAAACCGCCGCCATAGCCAATGCTCAGGGCTGCACGGTATTTGAGACCAGGCCCGGGTGCTGAGGCTAGCAAGGCCGAGACCTCCTCAACGCTGAGAACGATAGGCAATTTGCGCGGCTCAGTGCGAAATTGCATGTACTTCTTCATCTCATCACGATCGCAGGTCATCGAGAAAAAGAACCTGAGCGCAACGATGCGCGCATTGAATGTTGATGGCGTGACGTTCGTATCCGCCATGTGCAACTGATAGGCTCGCAGATCATCCGGCTCTGCAGTATCGGGTGAACGACCAAGGAACGTCGTGAAATCCTTTAGGGCCCGGATATGGGCCTTTTGCGACGTCTCCTGCATCCCGCGAATGCGCATGTCTTCCATCATCCGCTCACGAAGCGGGCTTACTTTCTCCAGTGTCATGGGAACCTCCTGTTTGACGATTGAGAAGGTCCCAATCATCAGCCAAGAGCCCCAAAACACGAAAACAACGTCAAATCAGGAAGTAAAACGACCGCAACAAGCGCCATTGCCGCGCGAGCGGCTTAGTCCATGAGCCCATAGTTACTGCTTCCCGTCAAATACTTATGCGCAAGTTTCGGGTCGACCCGATTGACCTGATCGCGTTGAACTGGCGTCCAAACTCTAGGGATGCCTCCATGCTTCAAACCTCTATCGCTCTGATCCTCTTTCTTTTTCCGCTTGCCTACAGCCCCGGCCCCGGAAACATGTTTTTTGCAGCTAACGGCGCACGATTTGGCTTTCGTTCAACGGTGCCGTCAAATGTGGGTTATCATCTCGCAACTTGGGTTGTGACTGCCGCGATAGGTTTTGGTTTTATTGCTGCTTTGGATCGGTTTCCCCAAATTTTCATATTTCTGAAAACGGCAGGTTCCCTCTATGTGCTATGGATTGCATGGAAAATTTTCAGCGCGGGGACATTAGAGGGACACGAAACCGCAAAACCTGCGACATTTATTGATGGTGTTGTTTTGCTTATTCTTAATCCCAAAGCCTATGTTATTATCGCGTTAATGTTCACACAGTTCCTTGGGAAATCGGAGGGTGGATGGGTTGTCACGGTAATTTTGATCACAACCGTTTTCACGATTAACAACTTCATTTCATTTTCAATCTGGGCACTGATTGGGGACAAAATCGCTGGTTATTTTAGAACTCCTGAAAGCGCCTAAAAGCTCAACATGTTGTTCGGCATAATTTTGGCCGCAGTCGCTATCTGGATGTTCCTGTCATAAGTCGCTAAGTCCGCACTGCCGCCAATTGACCCTTGATGCCGTAAGGCCGCTTTCGCTGAATCGTCCTGTTTGACCTAGTGCCTGTTTGGGACATTCTTCGCACCAGTAAAATCAAGGGTCTGCACTGCCAATTTCCTCACAGGTTCAATTGGGACGGTGTGAATGGCCGTTTGCGGGTCTATAAGCCGCCCAAGCCAAGCCCAAAACCCTTATGATACGATTCCGCCCCCAGCCGGACTCGACCCCTCCTTGGTTCACTGATCACTGAGACCTATGCTAGCACAATCTTGCAGCCAACAGGGTTGGACATTACGCTGTCCTTGTTTTGTCAAACGGTGTTCTGCTCACTGGGAAATAGTTATACTCTGAGACTGCTCGGTGATCCTGCGAGTTTCACTTTCGTCTTTGGCGGCACACCTCTGGATATAACTGCCGGCACAGCTTTGACATTTGTTGCGATGGATGTTGCATTTGGAACAACGGTGCTCTCCTCGCGGGTACGATCAACGGGGCTATTGTGGTCGATGGCGCAATATTGCCACCGGCAGCGGTACTGGTGCTAGCTAGGGGCTTTTAACAAGCGTGAGGTGGTGGTATTTGGTCTCCTAAGACCAACTATCTCAGATGGTAGTCTGGTGGATTCTCTTCTTGTTGCTGAGGTCTCGCTTGTCGGAAATACAGAGGACGGGGCACCTCTCGGTGAGATCTCTTGATGTAAATAGAGAATACATGAGGGGTCAGTCTTTTTTGATCACTTATCAGGAATAATAACAATTGATTGATGAAGGAACATATAATGGCCAATCTCGACAGCGGAAATTCAAACATTAACATTGACGGTGGAATCTCTACGTTCATCGACTTTGGTGGTTCAGATACATATACAATCCTCGGCTCATTGAGCGGAGATGTGACAATTACAGACACCAACTCAAGCACCACCATCAACCTGCCGGAGGGGCTTGACATTACATCGGCTCTTTTCCTGGCCGATGGCGTTCAGTTCACCGTAAATGGTCACACCGTGACCTTTTTAGGTGACCCAGCAAGCTTCGCCTACGTATTCGGTGGCACGCCGCTGGATCCAACAGCAGGCACCAGTCGGATTTATTCTGACACTGCGGGGGCATTTGGAACAGTGGTGCCAAGTATTGGTGATCCAGCGCAAGCGGCTACAAAAACAGGTGCGATCAGATCGGATGGCACTATCGAAGCTGATGGCACAGTAATTGTTGATCTAAGTGGCCAAACAGCGGTGGCAGGAGCAGGGGGTGTTGAGGAAATCTTTGTTCTCGAATTTGACAGTTCCAGCGGTGCCGCGCTGTCCAGCGATGCCGTCGTAGAGATTACTGGCTTTACAGTT
Organism: Sulfitobacter sp.; assembly: GCA_049794055.1. Lineage (GTDB taxonomy): Bacteria > Pseudomonadota > Alphaproteobacteria > Rhodobacterales > Rhodobacteraceae > Sulfitobacter. The sequence continues at coordinate 7,663 of JBARCL010000034.1, read as the reverse complement.
GGGGAAGACATCCTGCGATTCGATGACGCAAGTATAACAGCACAAACGGCATCCGCCTTCTTAAATGGTGCTGGCGGCGCGGTTGTTGCAGAGAACGGTTTTGCGGGGACAACAACCATTAATTTTCAAGATAACAACACAGCGGATACCATTCCTGCAGCAGTGGTTGTTTTGATCGGGGTCACAGATGCAACGCTTGGTGGTGCCACGCCGTTTTTTGAAATAACCTGAGGCAAAACACTACAATATCCAAGAATGAGTCTACCCCGTCTTGCAGGCGGGGGGCATGGAGACGGACGGAGTGTCTATACTTGCAAGTTCGTACTATTTCGCCCTCAGCCCGGACTTTATTGATTTGCACAACTGGCTGCCACTAAATTTTTCAACTAACGAAGCTTATCAATCAGGCGATTAGATCAAATTCCTGAAACTCTGACTTCAGGCCAATCATCGAGATCAGTTGGCCGTTCTGGGTTTCCCAACTAAAGCTGTAGGTCTCAGCTCCAGCTGAACGAACGGCGTCGCGGTCGATCATGATTACTTCATTGCCGATCGTAATAATACCAACTTCGGTTTCTTTGCCCTGGATGAATTCGATAAAGGACTGTGCACGTTCGTCAAACTCGCGATGATTGGTCGTGCGATGATTAAAAAAGATATAATCTGACCAAGAGACCCCATCACTGTTCGTGATATTAAAGCTGGCTTTGACCGTGGCCTGGCCCCATTGGTATTCTTCGAGTTGAATTTGCCTATTCATGATATCAGATATGCTGACAACTACCAAATCCTGCGCTGCGCTGGCCATAACAAAAAGCTCCTCAGCTTCCTGGGTCGCATCAGATACATCGGAAGGGGCTTGAGATAGTCTCGTGTCAGCGTCTTCGCGCACGATGGCTTGAACTGTCTTGGAGAACGGTGCCCCAGGCCCTTGAGCGCTCAGAGAGGCTTGGGTGGCATGCAATATCTCTTGCTGCAGAAGAGAGACCTCACCAGTATTGCTGGGTGCCGCGGCCATTTCGGTGTTCAGCGACAGATCAATACCCAGAAATTCTGCTAAAATTTCAAGCAGCGCATTGCTGCCCTCACCTGCGATCTGGTCCAGTTGCGGGTCGCCGTCCGCATTCGCGGTATATTGAGTAAAGCCAATTTCCTTGAGCCCGTCCAACACCTTGCGCTGATTGTCAAGCAATACAGCTTCGGACATAAAGCCCATCGCGATGGCGATGGTGCTCAGACCCATGGCATAGGCGTTCTGGTGCATCACCAGGCCTTGCTGCGTCGTTATTTCACGCATTTGCAGCTGTGCCTCAGGCGTGCTGTGATGGTCATCCTCGTGGCTTGTCTTGATCGTCACGCCTGAGAGGTTCGCGCTGTCCAGATCAGCAGTCTCTATTGTCAGGGTCTGATGATCAAGGTCAGCCGAAATCACCGCAGAGAAATCCAGCAGATCGTCGCTGGTTGCGGCCTGTTCTTCGGGGGCCAGCATCACCAGCTCTTCGGAGGCGAGGAACAATGTCCAGATCAGGGCGGCCAGCATGGCAGAGGGGTGCAGGCGTACTTTGCTGCCGCGTTCAAAACGCACAACACGGTGTTCTGTGCCTTCCTCCCCTACAGCACCACCTTGAACGGCCGGCAGGGCGTGGTTCGTATAATCGGCAATCAGCGCGTTGAAATTGTGACCGCGCAGGGGGCGGCGCACATTCGGGCTGTCCAGCACATAGGTGCCGTCAATCCGCGCCATATGGATAAAGACATCGCCGTTGAGGTGACAAAAGATAAACCACGGATCGCCTTCGTCGGTGACGCCGCGCATGGTTTCAACCGGCACATTGGCACTGCTGAGCAATTGCTTGACGCGGAACAGATCGGCGAGTTCCTGATTGCTCCAATCGCGCTTGGGATCGGGCAGAATGTCAGGCAGGCTGGCGGCGGCAACATCTCCAAGGCTGACAGCACCGTCTTCCGCTGTGCGGAATGACAGTTTTTCGGTCTCATCAGTCAGGAATTCCTGAGCCGATGAATCACTTTCCTTGCCGCGGAATGAGAGGATTGTCGCCATTCTAGTAATCGCCCCGATCAGTCTTACCTAAGCCACGATGTTTATGCGGCCCATTATAACGTTTATCGCCTGTGCAATCTACAAAAGATGCAAAGGCCGGCTGATCTTAACTGGCTTCTTCGGCATCGAAGAGAATCTGATAGGTCAGCGGCTCGTAATACTTCAGCAGGGTTTTGACAAAACTCTTGGGATCTTGACCAAGGGCCGTGGCCCATTCCGCGTAACGATGCGCAGGGATCTTACCGCGGCCATTCTCCAACTGGGAGATGAACGTGTAATAATCCAGCGACAGACGGTCGGCCAGATCGCGCTGCGACAGGCCTTCGGCCTCGCGAAGTGCTTTCAGCCAAAGACCAAAGGTCGCGCGCTGTTCCTTGTTTTCCTCGGGGGTCGATTTTTGCAGCTCTGCTAACATGGATTTGCCCTCAAATGGCAGTTCGGGGATTGGTATCCTGCTGTGGATGGCAGGGTGTTCAGTGAACCACTATACAGCAAAATTTTCCCAGTGGCAAACCTAGTTACACGAATTGTTTACTCATTTAGGTAAAATGCCCGTTCCAAGATAAGTCTGTTTCCTAAATCTGGTATAACCCATGCAGATAGGTCACAGTCTTGGTGTTTTAAGGCCATTTTTTCCGCCCGGAGACGGGCTCATCGCTTAACAAATCCACGAAATCACCTGTCACATCGTCCCATGTTCGCAGTTTTGTCGCCGCTATTTTCGCCTCGAGGGCTGCGCGATGCGCAGGATCGGCGATCAATTTGCGGCAGGCGGCATGGATGCTGTCCAATGAATGCGCATCGCAATATTCCACCATATCGCCGCCCACTTCGGGCATCGAGGAGTTATCGGCAACCACGCCGGTTTTGCCAAAAGACAGGCCTTCGCCGATGGGCAGGCCCCAGCCTTCGTAAAAACTGACCATGGCGGTAAAGACACAGGTTTCATAAAGATACCCCAACTCGGTGTCGGTGGGCCGGTCCGCGAACTGCACCCAACCGCCGAGGTTATCCGTGCCACGCATCAACTGGTTGAAATCATCGTTGTACCAACCCGGCTTGCCGGCCAAGACCAGCTTGGGCACGTTAAGCCCTTCCTCACGCGACAGCCGCTGCCAGGCCTGGGCCAGCCGCCAGATGTTCTTGCGCGATTCCATGGTGCCTACCACCAGCACAAACGGCACTTTGGACAGGTTCAGGATTTCACGGCGCAGCCCCAGCGTGCGGTCCACGCGGGCTTTATAGGCCCCCGCAGGACCTTTCATCGGCTTGGCTCCGGTTTTAGATTCAACCACAGTGAATTTCTGCGCCAGGGGCACGGTCTGGATCGGGCGCTCCACGCCGATCTCCTCCATAAAGGCCTTGAGGTCCTTACTGGTGTTCTTGGAGTTGCCGAAATAGCTGGTGCAATAGCCCATTGAGGTTTTGAGCCAGCGATAGAACTCCTGGCTGAAATCCCCGGCAATATGTTCGGGGGTTATGATCGGGATCAGGTCGTGGATCAGCTGGCTGATTTCAACGCCCTGATTGTCCGCAAGCCCCTGAAAACAAGCGTCCAGGCCATCGATGGCCCATGTGGCGCCCAGCACCACCAGACGGTCACCGCGTTGCGCCATCTTGGACACCACCGTGCGTTCCAGCGTGTAGATCTTCGGCTCAGGCTCGGGCTGCACACCCGCCTTAAAATCACGCCAGCCCTGAATGCTGGAGTTGTGCTTGTTGAAATGCGCCTCGTTGCCGCGCATCGCGTGAAAGCTGCTGCGCAGGTAATGAAACCAGTATTTCATCGGGCGGTTGCGGTAGCGTTCCAGCGTCGGCGGGGTTTCCTGACGCGGGCGCGCGCCTTTACCAAAGAAAACCGCGCTCAGGATGTCGGGATCGAATTCATCCATTTCGGCGATGAAACCGGACGGGATCGACACATATTCACGCCGCGCCCGATCCCAATAAGACAGATGTACAAACTGCGTGCCGTGACGTGCGACCATACGCTTGATCACCTCGAACGAGACCCGCTGGATACCGGAAACGGAGGTTTCTTTTTCTACGTAAAGCACAATGTCCGTGACATCGAAAAAATGTGTCTTCATTTGATCCGTTCTTTTGCAGCAGGGCAGGCCATAAGGGGGCGGTGCCGGGTTAACCTGCGTTCTTTGAAGGTAAATACGATGTTTCTCAACCCCTGTGGCGATGCTAAGAGGCGCGCATGGCTGTGCTTTACTATGATCTGTCCGAGCAGTTTCTGGCATCGGGACTGAAGTTCAAATACTATGGTATTTCGCGGACGGTGATGGAGGTCGGCTATGAGCTGGCCTTGTCGGATGCGGATGCGCGCTTTGTCATTTTCTCACCCGCTCACGAGCGGTTTTTCGAGGTCACGCCACGCATCGGTTCTGACAGCCCGACGGGCATCCTTGATCCCGGCCTGCCGCCCGAGGCCACACCGATCAGAATGCGATATAGCTTTCCAAAACCTAATAAAATCCGCGATCTACTGTATCCGATTGCCCTGTGGGGCGCGCGGATGATCAACCGCTGGCGCTGGCGTTCCGTGCCTGCGGAGCTGGTGCGTGAGGTTGATCTGCACAACCAGACATTGGTGTCTTTAGGGCGGCCCAAAATCATGGCCGATTACCTGACGGTGCTGGGCCGCGCCGGTGTGCGCATCAAGCTTAATCCACTGCTGCATGACATGATCCCGATCTATGAATATGCCCATTCCAGTGCCAGCAAATTTTCCAACAATTTCACCCATGACAATCACATTGTGATCAAAGCATCCGAGCGGCTTCTGTCCAATTCCGCTTTTACCAAGGCCGAGATTGAGCGGTTTTCTGCCTCCGGCCATCTGCCACCGGTGCCCGATGTGATCGCGGTTCCCCTGTGTCATGAACTGCGTCCCACGAATGAACCGGTGGTGCAGATGGGGCCGGATATGCCTTACCTGCTTTGTGTTGGTATTCTGACGGGGCGCAAGAACCTGGAGTGCGTGATGGAAGCGCTGCTGCATCTGCATGAAACAGGCCGCCCCGTGCCGGTTTTGGTGCTGGCCGGTGCGCAGCGCAAGCGTACCGACAGCTATCTCGAGCAGGACCGTTTCGACCCGATCCGCGCCCGTATCACCATCGTGACCAACCCCAATCAGGCCGAACTGCGCCGCCTCTATGAGGGCGCGCTGGCACTGGCCATTCCGTCCCGTATGGAAGGCTGGGGCCTGCCCCTGGGCGAGGCCTTGTGGCTGGGCACCCCCGGTCTGGCCTCGACCGAAGCGGCAGCGTTGAAAGAGGTGGGCGGCGATCTGGCGCAATATTTTGATGCGGATGACCCGCGGGCCTTGGCCGATCTGGTGGATGCGTTGCAATCGGATAGCGCAGGTTATGCCGCACTCAAAACCCGTATCGCAGCGTCCAAGGGCATGTTGCGCCGCTGGAAAGATGTGGCGGACGATATTCTGGCTGCCACAGAGATGGTGTGATGCGTAGCATAACATCCGTTATTTGGGTTTAATAATGCAATAAAATAAATGCCTTGAGCTTCTAAAGCAACCTCAAACGCAGAACCGCTTGTTGACCCACCAAAACAGTCGGATGACCGCTGTGAGCCCTTAACAACGCTTTTTCATTTTGACAGAAACCAACTCTAGTCCTCCACGTGTCAACCACTGTTCAGTTCGAAGTTTGGCGTAGCCTGACGCTGAGTAGAACGAGACTGCTGATAATGCAGCGTCCAAGAAAATATGCTCTGCGCCGATGGCACGAATATTCTCTTCAACTTGCTTAAGAAGTCGAGTTCCTACACCAAGCCTAGCGCTGTCGGGAGCCACGAAAAGCCCCATTATCTCGTTACTGTCAAACGAACAAAATCCAATGATCTTGCCACCTCGTACTGCCACAATGAAGCATTCGCCTCTGGCCATGGCTGACTGATAGCCTTGTAAAGTAAGTCCGTGCGCCCAACTTTGACATTCTTCTGGCGTGTATTCCGAACGGCCGAGTTCTAGAATTGCAGCCGTGTGAACCTTTAGCATCATTTGTGAATCTGATGGTTGGCCTGATCTAAAGTCGATATCTATCATGATCGCAAACTAACAAAAATGTTTTGTGGCTCAAAGTCGCTTCGTCCGCAGAGCTGCCCTTTGAGCCACCACCAATCTTGCCCCAACACAACCCTAAGGACGTTCACATAAAACCTGTTAGATGACGTTCCCCTTTCATATGGGCGAACAGCTCAACTTCAGGCGGCTCCAAATCGCTGCTTAGCCTCACCGCGCCTTAACACCGTCCACAGGAAGTTGGGCATTTTGCCTCTCTCAAAAATACCCTACAAGCCGCTCTATGTCTTGGAAGCCTTTCACCAAACGCGCCCCGCGCCCGCCGCTGTTTTCCGAACAGGACCGCGACAACCTGTCGTGGTTCTGGCACGGCTATTTCAAATCCAAGACGCCCTGGCTTTTTGCGGTGCTGGGCATGGTGATGATACAGGGGCTGGTCTATCAGCAGTTCATCAGCCTGACCGAAACCGGCCTGCGGGTGATTTTTGAAAAAGGTGATATCGGCGGGCTGATCAAGGTCTGCTTTATGGTCTTTGGCATCTTTTCGATGCGCGCCTTGATGTCGTTCCTTGTGCCGCGGGTGTCGATCTGGCTGGCCAGTGATGCGGTCTTGCGGATGCGGCAGGATCTGATTGATCACATGATGATCCTTGATCTGTCCTATTTCGAACGCACCTCTTCAGGCGACATCATCCTGCGGTTGGTCAATCAGGCCCATGACCTAAGCGACTTTGTCGGCCAGACCACGGTTTCGGCGGTGCGCGATGTGGCGACGGTGGTGATTGTGTCGGGGTACCTGATTTATAAATCACCCTGGCTGTTTTTATCGACCATCGTGGTGATGCCTTTTGTGCCCATCATGGTGCGCTATGTTTCCAACAAGATCAAACACATACAACGCAGCGCAGAAAACGCCATGGGGGCCTATATGACCGGCATCGAAGAGATGTCCAACGGCATGCGCACCGTGAAAATCTCGAATCAGGAACCGGTGGAAAAGCAGCGTCTGTTCAAGGCCACAGCCGAGATCAAGGACCTGTCGATCCGCCTGCAATCGGCACAGGCCCTGATGATGCCGACGGTCGATATCCTGTCCGCACTGGTGTTCATCCTGATCATCGGCGGCGGCGGTTATATGGCGCTGAGCGAAGGGTTTGACATGGACGGGGCCTCGGTCGTGGCCTTTATGATCGGCATGGCACTGATCTTTGATCCGGCGCGGCGGGTGGCCCATTTCTTTGTGAAATTGCAGGCCTCACTGGTGATCCTCGACGGGGTGCGCAGCCTGTTTCGCGAAGTGCCTAGCATTACCAATGCACCTGATGCGGTGAGTGAATTTGACGCCCATGGCGATATCGTTTTTGACGGGGTCGATTTCCAATACAATGACAAGCCGCCGCTGTTTCAGGACCTGAGCCTGACATTTGAAAGCGGAAAGGTCAGCGCGATTGTGGGGGCAACGGGTTCGGGCAAAACCACAATCCTCAGCCTGATGGCGCGGCTTTATGATGTGCAGGGCGGGCAGGTGACAATTGGCGGCACGCCGGTGA
>JBARCL010000033.1:0-13857 GCA_049794055.1 Sulfitobacter sp. | reverse complement strand
ACCAGTACCGTCGGTACGAACCAGTAACTTGCCCTGATGTCATCTAGATACTTCTTGATCCGAGCACTGAAAGACATAGGGCGAAATTACCTGTTAAGTGGTGGCGAGTGCGCGAAGCATCCAAGCTGCCTTTTCATGGAACGCGGCGCGCTCCGTTGCAAGGTCCTCTGTCACCGGATCATCCGCCTCGCCTGCTTTTTTGATCACACCATGCAACCGCTTGGCAACCTTGCTGTGATCATCTGCCAGACTTTCGCAAAGCGTAATCGCGTCTGCCGCGTCTTCGATGTCCTTGACCACTGAACCTTTCAGCAATTCAGATGGTGACATCGCAGTCAAATGACCCAATGCGCGGATACGCTCCGCAATTTCATCCGCTGCATTAAATAAGTCGCCGTATTGCGCCTCGGTCAGGTTATGAACCGCAAAAAACATGGGACCCTCTACGTTCCAGTGGACGGCGTGGGTTTTGATCGTCAGATTGTAGGTATCTGACAGGACCTTTGCCAATTCTTTGGCGACAGCTTTCGCATCGGTCACGCCGGTGTCTATCTCGACGACCTCGGGGGTCGGTTTCAAAGCATTTGTCATATGATTTCTCCTTTCCACCCCTCAACCGGCAGCGCCAAAATTCGTTCCATGCGCCTGCGCTAGTTTTTGACCCTGCCCATAGGGTCGAAAAGCGGGACAGTAGAAATCGACATTTTGGCCGACCCGTTTTGTAACTCTGTTGCATGCGCAACGTAGATCAAGGTCTGATTGGCCTCGTCGAAAATACGCGTGACCCGCAGTGATTTAAGAATGATTGAACGCCGCTCCGAAAAGACACGCTCGCCTTCGTCGTCCCGTTCGATGTCACCAATCCTGATCGGGCCCGTCTGTCGGCATGAGACAGACGCGTTTGAGGGGTCTTCGAACCAGTTGCCCTTTTGCAGACGGTCGATGACACCGCGATCGAAATAGGCCACATGGCAGGTCACACCCTCCACGTCAGGGTCGTCAAATGCTTCGATAAGGATATCGTTACCAAGCCAGTCTACGTCAACATTTCCAACCTGTTCGGCTGATCCCATCAATGGCCAAACCGATATAAGGCAGGCTGCAACAGCATTTTTGACCGACATCATGTGCTCCACTCCAAACAGGAGAAACGATCCTTACGCGATTTGGTTCCATACGATGTTTTCGGAACGCATCTGCAGTTCTGAGGTTGTTCCCCCAGACAAGGAAGAAACTTCAAAGGAGTGAAATGATGAACTGGGATCAAGTAAAAGGTGAATGGAAGATCATGAAAGGCAAGGCCCGCGAGCAATGGGGTGACCTTACCGATGATGAGCTGGACGAAGCCGCAGGCGAGCGTGAGCAACTGGAGGGCCTGATCCAGAAACGCTACGGCAAGACCAAGGAAGAAGCAAAAGCCGAGGTAGATTCTTGGCTGAACGGCTAGGTACGCGGCACCTTTTGGCGGCCCCCTTTACGCGCTGGCGTGTCAGAGGGGCCGCCGATTTTCGACCACGAGCGGTGACGACCGTTACGCGGCAGGAGCGCGACGCAACCTCACCGTTAAATATCTTTCATCAGCCTCAGCGCATCATAGATTGCCGCATGGGTATTACGCGCTGAAACGGCATCGCCGATCCGAAACAACTGAAACGCACCTTCTGGATTGGCGACGCGGGATTGGGGCTTGCCCGCGATCAATGCGTCATGTTCCACCTCCCCCCTGTTCGAGCTAAGTGGCTTCAGCTCAAAATACAGATCGTCCAGTGGCAAGGTACCATAGTTCAATACAACCTGATCGTATTCCCTCTGATCCGAATGATCGCTGTAATCGGTGCCGATTGTTGCACGCAACTTGTTGCCGTGCCGTTCGACCCCGGTAAGACGGCGGGTGACCGTAAAGGTGACATCCTTGTCCTGCAACGCCCGCAAGTAGGGCACCAGATTCATGGCCATAATGTCAGGCGCGAAAACCCGATCGGGGGTCATGATCTCGACTGTTGATCCCGCGTTCGCAGCCACTTCAGCCGCTTGCAGCGCCGGATGATCGCCGCTTTCGTCATAGATCAGGATAGTTTGCGCCGGCTTAACATCCCCCGCAATCATATCCCATGCCGTCACCACATGCGGCGTTTCCTTGCCGGCTTCAAAAAGCTCTGTGTTTGGCAAACCGCCGGTTGCTACGATCACAACATCCGGATTTAGCCCCATCACATCTTGGGCTTCGGCCCATGTGTTGAAATGGAAAACCACATCACGCGCCGCGCATTGTGCCATGCGCCAATCAATGATCGATATCATTTCGCGCCGACGCGGATTTAGCGCGGTCAAGCGGACCTGCCCTCCAGGGTCCGGCTGTGCTTCGAAGACCACAACGTCATGGCCACGCTCCGCCGCGACTCGGGCCGCTTCCAGCCCCGCAGGGCCTGCACCAACCACCACAACCTTGCGTTTCCTTTCAGCCTTCCGGACAACATGCGGCATCGTCAGCTCGCGCCCAGTGGCAGCATTATGCATACACAGCGCCTCGCCCGCCTGATAGATGCGATCAAGACAATATGTGGCACCAACACAGGGACGTATGTCGTCTTCGCGGCCCTCCGTAATCTTTTGGACGATATGCGGGTCGGCCATATGGGCGCGGGTCATGCCAACCATATCCAGTAACCCAGCCTCGACCGCATGCCGTGCCGTGGCGACGTCCGGTATTCGGGCTGCATGGAATGTTGGCATACCGGTAACTTTTCTGACCTCTCCGGCATAACTCAAATGCGGCGCACTCTTGGCACCTTGAATCGGGATCATATCCGTCATGGCCGGGTCGGTGTGGATACGCCCGCGATTAACGTTAAGAAAATCAAGCTGTCCTGTTTCAGACAGTTTTTGCGCAATCACCAGCCCGTCCGCAGCGGTGATGCCGCCCTTCTGGACCTCATCCGCCGTAAACCGGAATCCGACAATGAATTGATCCCCTACACGTTTACGAATTGCCGCAAGCACGTCCAAGGGAAACCGCATCCGGTTCTCCAACGTATCCGCCCCGTAGGGCCCGACCAGATCATTCGTCAGGGGGGACCAGAATTGATCAAGCAGGTGGCCGTTTACCAATAGTTCGATCCCGTCCATGCCCCCCGCCTGCATCCTTTCGGCGGCATCCGCGAAATCACCGATAATCCGGTCAATATCCCAATCCTCGATCAGCTTGGGAAAAGCGCGGTGCGCAGGTTCGCGGTGTTTGGTGGACGACACAGACGGCAGCCAGTCCCCCTTGTTCCAAGTGGTCCGCCGCCCCAGATGGGTCAGCTGGATCATCACTGCGCAGCCGTGTTCGTGACACCCGTCCGTCAGGCTCTGGATCCACGGCACCACCTCATCCTTATAGGCCAGTACGTTGTTGAATACCGGCGGGCTGTCCTTGGACACCGCCGCTGAACCCGCTGTCATGGCGAGGGCAACCCCCGCCTTGGCGCGTTCCGCGTGATAGGCGCGATAGCGGTCCTTGGGCATGCCGTCTTCCGGATACGCAGGCTCGTGACTTGTCGTCATGATCCGGTTCTTCAAGGTGAGGTGTTTAAGTTGAAACGGCTGCAGCAAAGGATCTTTGGTCATCTGGGCGTCTCGCGAACTGAGGGTCAAGGGGCGCCGCGCCCGCAACAATGCGGCTTGACATATGTGTCATGAAAGAAGCCTGCATCAAAATTGACATACCTGTCAAGATTTCTATGGTGACGCTTATGAATGCTTCTCCCCCTCGCCTGCGCGGATCCAGAGACGTTTGGCTGAATGCCGCATATGACTTGCTGATCTCCGAAGGCATTGATGCGGTCAAGATCATGTCATTGGCAAAACGCCTTGACCTGTCTCGCACAGGTTTTTACTGGTTTTTCAAAGACCTGTCGGAATTGCATAATGCGATGATCGACCGTTGGGAAAGCCAGAACACCGGCCATCTGCTTGCTCATTGCGCCCTGCCGGCCGATAGCATCTGCGAGGCCCTTTTCAATCTGATGGATTGCTGGCTAAAGCCCGCATTATTTGACGCGTCCCTTGATCTGGCCATTCGGAACTGGGCGCGTATCGACGCCAATCTGCGCAGCCGCCTGGACCAAGCGGACAGACAACGCATCACCGCCGTGGCGGATATGTTCACACGTCATGGTTTTTCAACAGAACAGGCCGATGTGCGCAGCCTGACCGTCATATATACGCAGATCGGTTATATATCGATGCAGGTCAAAGAGACCCCCACCGAACGGCTGGCGCGGGTCCAGCATTACGTCGAACTTTTTGCCGGAGCCGCGCCGAAACCCGACGAAGTGGCACGTTTCATGGACCGCCACCAACCTCCAGAAATCTCTCATGCTTCGCCGTGAAGGCCGAAACAAACCGGTGCTGCCGACCGGCATCTCAGCTCAAGGAAAAACTGACCACCCCGTCACAGATCGTCATGACGGCATGGGCCGAGGTGATGTCTTGCGGGGCAAGTGCGTGCAGATCATGGCTCATCACAACCACGTCGGCCTGCATGCCGACCCGTAACATACCCTTGACGTCTTCGTTGAATTCAACCCAGGCATTGTCCCGGGTGTAGCTGGCCAGCGTATCCGTCAGGCTTTGGGTTTGATCCGTCCACGCCGGCCCCAGATCCAGTGGCGCAATCGCCGCCTTGACGCTGGGCATGACATCCACAGGGATCACCGGCCAATCGGTAGAAAAAATCACTCTTGCACCCGTGTTGCGGATAGTTTGCCATGCATAGGCTCCCTCGATCTGGTGGGGGTGCAGATACTTGCCAACGCCATCGGGTGGAAAGATATGCCCGATAGGCGCGTGTCCGGGCTGGATCGAGGCGACAATATCCAACGCGGCCAGTCGCGGGATATCGCTGGGATGCATCACTTCAAGATGCTCGATCCGGTGGCGGGCATCCCTTTTGCCGTTGGCGATTTGCGCGGCTTCAAGCGCGTCAATCGTGCGGCGCACAGCGGCATCCCCAATGGCATGCACTGCGATCTGGAAACCATGGCGATCCGCCTCGACTGTCGCCGCAACAAAATGCTCTTGGGTAAAGACTTCGTCGCCTGTGTTGCCATTGGCGCCCATCTCGCCGGGATAGGGTTGCAACATCAGCGCCGTGCCGCTTTCGATCACCCCGTCGATGAACATTTTCATATGGCCACACCAAACCTTGTCGCCTTGAAAACGGTCACGCATCATCACACCTTCGGCCGCGATGCGGGCAATATCGTCAGTACCTTTAAAGTGAAACGGCACCATCGTGCGGCAATGCAGCCGGCCTTCGGCCTCAAGCTCGCCCAGCAACTCTAGCTGGTACAGATTGCCGTCCATCAGATGCAATCCGGTGATGCCTTGGGCGGCGCAGTGACGCAGACCCGCTTCGATCACATCCTTGTCCATCGCGCGCTCAGCTGGCGTTGCCGCGGGCACAGGGTCGTGCCCGGTGACCAGCCCCAGCATTTCGCGGCCCTTGTGGCGGGTCATCTCAAGGATCGGGCCATAGGCCCCCGGCTCCAGCAGTTCGCCGTTGGCTTTTCCGTCGTCCCCTTTCATAATCAGCGACCCCGCGTCCACCTCGGGCGCATGCAACAGGTTTGCGGCTGCCAATGCTGAGGTATTGGCCCAGATCGTGTGGTGATCGGGCGCAAACATCGCCAGCGGGCGATCAGCGATAATCTGGTCTAGATCGTGACGTGTAAGAGTTTTACCGGTACCAAGGATGCCGTAATCCGCCATCACACAGAACACCAGATCATCGTCGGGGTTTGCCTCTGCATAGGGACGGATGCGGCGGATCATTTCATCAAGGCCATTAACGCCGTAGAGATTGAGACAGCTCAGCTCGACTGATCCGCCAAACAGATGGACGTGACTGTCGATAAAACCAGGCATGACGGTGCCGCCCTGCGCGTCGATCACCTGTGTCTTTGGCCCTGCCAGCGCGGAAACTTCTTCGTCTGTGCCGATCGCGCTCAGGCGGCCGCCGGTAATCGCCAAGGCCTGCGCATTGGGCATTTCGGGATCAAAGGTAATCAATGCGCCGCTGTGTATGATGATGTCAGGGGCAATCGTCATGGTAGTTCTCCAATCACAAAAACGGCTCCGCATTCTCCCACGGGGCCAGACGTTGTATTTGCTGAAGCTCCGTCCATATCCGCACCAGTCAAAGCGTCGACAGGAAGATTTCCGGCATATAGGTCTTCCGCAAACTGCGCGGACAAAGAACTGGCGTCAATTCCCCACGGACAAAGCACCGTCGCAAAGTGCAGCTTTGCAGGTCACCGGGCAGCTAAACCAAGGTAAGCCCGCCAGCGTGGCCCATGATAGGCACATCGAGGTCCCGGCAGGTTGGTAGCGGCATGCAGGCAGCAGAATCACCCCTGCATGCCAGTGATCAGGCGATGACGTTAAACTCCGGTCCGTAGGGATAGCCGGTAATGTTCTCATGGCCCGCTTCGTTGATGACCAAAATGTCATGCTCGCGATAGCCCCCTGCCCCTGCAATGCCTTCCGGAATCGTCAACATCGGCTCCATCGAAATGACCATCCCCGGCTCAAGCACCGTGTCGATGTCTTCGCGCAGCTCAAGTCCCGCTTCACGCCCATAGTAGTGCGATAAGACGCCAAAGGAATGGCCGTAGCCAAAAGTGCGGTATTGCAGCAGTTGACGGTCTTCGAAGAACCGGTTGATCTGCTCGGTTATTTCGGAACAGCGCGCACCTGGTTTCAGCAGGCTGATGCCGTATTCATGCGCGGCGACATTGGCCTCCCAAATTGCCAGACTGGCCGGATCAACCGTTTCAACAAACATGGTTCGTTCAAGGGCCGTGTAATAACCCGAGATCATCGGGAATGTATTGAGGCTGAGGATATCCCCTTTTTGTAAAACACGGGCCGTCACGGGGTTATGCGCCCCGTCGGTGTTGATACCCGATTGAAACCAGACCCAAGTATCGCGGTATTCGGCATCGGGAAACCGCCTGGCAATCTCAAGCTCCATCGCGTTGCGCCCTGCCATGGCCACATCAATCTCGCGGGTGCCGGCTCGCACGGCCTCTTTCACCGCATAACCGCCCACATCCGCCACTTGTGCACCGGCGCGGATCAATGCGATTTCGGCGGGTGATTTATGGATCCGCTGGCGCATGGTGATCGGTGCCACGTCGATGCAGGCTTTCGGGGTCAGAAAGGTATCCAATAAACCCTTTTGCATCAGTGTCAGGTGATCACCTTCATACCCTATAACCTGTCCCGTGCCGGTGACAGACCGTACCGCCCGCCAATAGTTATCACGCTGCCAATCGGTATAAGTTATGGCATCCCCATGGCTGCGACGCCACGGCTGAGCGGCATCGATGCCCGCGCTCAAGGTGACGGCATCGCTCATTGTGACAACCAAGCCGTAGGGACGACCAAAGGTGCAATAAAGGAAGCCAGAGTAGTAGGCGACATTATGCATCGAGGTGAAAACGCAAGCATCAACACCTGCTACCCGCATGTCAGCCCGCAGGCGCAACAGCCGGTTTTCATACTCTGAGCGGGCAAAGGGGAGCACTTTGTCCCCTTGGTGGAAGCGGTAAAATTCTGGACGGTTCATGGCAAAATACCTTCGAAACAGATGCCGAAGCGCATTGAGCAGGACGAAACCCCTCAACCGCGCAAGCAGCAAGAAAAGTCCCGGCGTTCAGGATGGTGAACGGGTTGTGCATAAAATGCTGGCGACGCCATCGCCGACCCATAGGGTTGGATTGCCTAAGCCTGCGGCGTTTGGCAAGTGTTTTCGCATCCGATACTACAACAGTGCGATCACGCCATCTGTTGTCCCTGCACACAAGTCTGTTTTAACACCATGGCGCGGTCCCTGACGCCTACAAAACTTCGGACAAGGCAGACGGCTCGACAAGGGGAACGGGATACTGGGAAATACATTGTTTGAACGATACGCCATTTTCTACACGCCTGAAGCGGGCCCTTTCGCGGATCTGATGGCAGCTTGGCTGGGCTGGAACTCCGCCACTGGCCAACCTACTGCCCAGCCGGTCATTGCAGGGCTGGATGTTGCACGTTTAACTGCCAGACCGCGCAAATACGGATTTCACGCCACACTTAAGGCGCCATTCAATCTGGCGGCAAATGTGACGCCGTTATCTCTGAAAGACGCGGTTGATATTATTGCCCAAAGACATGCCGCTGTCTCTCTGGGGACGTTGGACATAAGTGCGCGCCATGGCTTTCTGGCCCTGCGCCCCAAGACCGCGCCGACCGGTCTGCGCGATCTTGCAGCGGCCATTGTCACCGAACTGGATCGGTTTCGCGCCCCTCTGACCACCGATGATATTGTACGACGACGAAAATCCCGGCTGACGGCGCGGCAAAACCAGCAAATGCTGGAATGGGGATATCCTCATATCTTTGATGACTTTCATTTCCACATGACCCTGACAGGTCCGCTGCGCCATGCGCGACAAGAAACGGTTATCGCACAGCTTCAGGAACGGATCGCCCCTGTGTTGCCCTCCAAGCTGCGTTTAGAAGCGCTGACACTGATGGGCCAGGACACGCAAGGCATGTTCCACCAAATCCACCGTACGGCCCTGCGGGCGCGATAGACCTTGGGTGAGCCCGGATCTCCACCTGCAAAACCCGCCTCTTATCAAGGCAAAGACTTCGCCGCTGGACAAGCAAATATGTCGCGGATGTGCAACTTTGTCCCTGACAGACAAAGGACGCAGCCATGATAACAAACTCTGCCCTGCCCAGCCGCTCCGGTGGCCGTTCCGCCCGCCGCGCCCTGCGGTCCGCCCCAAACTTCGAAATGCTACCCGGCCTGCACAATAAAATTCCCACTTGCGAAATCATGACCGGTTCGCAGGTCGAACGGATTGATGCAGCCTCGATGGATATCCTTGAAAACGTTGGCGTTATCTTCCGTGACGACATCGCCATTGCCGATTGGAAACGTGCCGGTGCCAAAGTGATCGGCGACCGTGTCTATCTTGATCGTGCTTTGGTGCGCAGCCTGATTGCAACCATCCCTGCCAACATCACGCTGCACGCCCGCGATCCGCAAAAAACAGTCGCTCTGGGCGGCAGGGACGCCATCTTCGTGCCGATGACCGGCGCCCCCTATTTGCGCGACCTTGACGATATCCGTCGCAATCCAACGCTGGACGATCTGGCGATGTTTCACAAGCTGTCACATATGTCGCCCGCGCTGCATTCCAGCGCCCATCACATCGTCGAACCCTACGATCACCCGATCAGCCAGCGCCACCTGCGCATCACCTATTCGTCAATGAAATACTCCGACAAGACCTTTATGGGCATGACCACCAGCCCCAAAAATGCCGAGGATGTCATCGAAATGTGCCGCATCCTTTTCAGCGCCGGCTTTATCGAAACCCATCCGGTCGTGACCGGCAATTGCAATGGCAACTCCCCGCTGGTTTGGGACGAGACCATGCTGGGGGCCCTGCGCGCCTTTTCCCGTGCCAACCAGCCTGTGCTCTGCTCTCCTTTCGTTTTGGGAGGCGCAAACACCCCTGCCTCCGTCGCCGCCTCGGTCGCCCAACTCAATGCCGAAGCGCTCAGCGCCCTCGCCTATACACAAATCATTCGCAAAGGGGCCCCGGCAATTTACGGTCACTACCTCTCCACCGTCTCTATGAAGTCCGGTGCCCCGATGGCCGGGACACCCGAAATATCCCTGATGAACTTCATGATCGGTCAGATGGCACGGTTCTATGATGTGCCTTGGCGCACGTCCAACACCCTTGGAGGCGCCAAAACATTCGACGCCCAGGCAGGTTATGAATCCGCCACAACCCTATCCGCTGTCATGCACGCCGGTGCCCATTACATCTGGCACTCTGCAGGCTGGAACGAAGCGGGCATGCACTGCTCTGTCGCAAAGTTCATTGTCGACGCCGAACAATGCGCCATGGCCCACCGCATGGCCCAAGGCCCCCGTTTCGATGACTTTGACGAAGCCCTCGCCGCCATAGCCACGGTCGGCCCCGGCGGTCACTACCTCGGCCATCCCCACACCCGTGAAAATTTTCAAACCGCTTATTTCATGCCAGAACTCTTCGACAATAATTCGATCGAACAATGGCAGGCCGACGGCAGCAAGGATATCACCGAACGCGCCCTCATACACGCCCGAAAACTCCTGTCTGACTATCAGGAACCGAAACTCGACCAAGCCAAGGACGAAGAACTCAACGCCTATATTACAAAACGCGAGGCCGAAATTCCCGCCAGCGACGAACTCAACCAGTCCTTTTAAAGGGCCAACGCCCCCCTCTTTTTGGCCTTATATACTGTCCGCACTCACAGCCGCCCCCCTCACTCGCAAGGGCTCCCCGCCGCGCCCCAAACTTCGACATCGCGCGCCATTTGCTCAAAACTGCCAGCCGGTTTTGACCGCCCTTCCCCCGGCTCGAATCCCCAGGCCACAAAAGGCGAATTCCGTAAATGCTCCGCCAGTTGCGCAATGTCATGCCCATCATTCAGGCTGGGGTTGCGCAACTGCGCACAAAGCGTGGCACTGCCTTCGCCCAACCAGTCCAGTTCAACCGGCGGCAAACGCCATGCGTCCTCGATCTGTGGGGCCGAGGGCGACGCCACATCTCGGCCCGCAGCCGTCACATGACACGTTCGACAAGGCATGCTTTCCGCCCCGATCCGGCTCTCGTCAGCCTTCACGCCCATCCCGTGCCCTACACCTTTGCCATAAGCCAACCCTTCCCACATCGGCGCAGTCTGTGCCCCAACATGACAGTTCGTGCAGCGCGGATGCGAGGCGACGGCATATATCCGGTCCCATGCCGCCACCCCCTCTTCCCGCGTCACACTCTGCGCTGAAACGCCCGATCCCGCGATGAGCAAGGCAAACAGCAGCCCCCTCATACGAAATCCACCGATTTTGAGAAGGGCAGCTCCCTGATCCGCTTGCCGGTTGCGGCAAAAATCGCATTGCCCAGCGCCGGTGCAGCAGGCGGTACGCCCGGTTCACCAATGCCCCTGATCTTGTCACCGTTTTCCAACCCGCGCACCTCGATCTGTGGCGTCTGGTAAAGGCGCATCCCTTCAAACGTATGGAAATTGTCCTGCTGTGCAACACCGTCTTCATAGGTGAGTTCGCAATTCATCGCATGCCCCAACCCCCAGATCACGCCACCCGAAAGTTGCGCTTCAAAGTTCACGGGGTCCAGCACACGCCCCACCTCGGCAGCTACAAAAACCCGATCAATTCTTATGCCCTCCCCGGTATCCGTCACCTCGATCACCTGCGCCGTCGGCACGCCAAAGGCCAAAGTGAACGCAAGCCCGCGCCCGCGCCTTGGGCCCATCTCGCTGCCCCAATCCGACATCCTGGCCACCTCTTCCAGCACAGCGCGGGACAGATCGTGGCTGCACAGCCGCAACCGTTCGGCCATTGGATCAACACCTGCGGCATGACACAACTCATCCATGAAACTTTCATGCATAAAGCCGTTGCCGGATGCCCCGACCGAGCGCCAGGAACTGACCGGCACCATCGCTGGCACGCGATATCCGGTGACGCGGTAATTCGGGATGGCAAAGGGTTGATCCCATGCGCCCGCGACTATCGCCACATCCGGCCCGATCGCAGGTTGGCCCAGTCGGCCCAGTGATGACTCCGTAACCGATGGCGCTGCAATTGACAGATCAAACGCCTGCACCCCGCCGTCCCCGACGGCGCCCCGCGCGCGCGACAAGGCCAGCGGGCGCGGGAAATCATGTGTCATATCTTCTTCACGACTCCAGATCATCTTGATCGGAACCTCCGGCATCTGCACGGCAATCTCGACCGCTTGCCGGACATAGTCATCCTCCAGACGCCGCCCGAAACTGCCCCCCGACATCAGCACGTGCACATGCACCTGTTCGACATCCAGCCCAGCAACCGCTGCAGCGCCTTGCTGTACAAAACGCGGGATTTGCGTGCCGGTCCAGATGTCAAGCCGCCCCTCCACCTGCTTTACGACGACGCTCATCGGTTCGAGCGGCGCATGCGCCAGATAGGGGATGCGGTATTCTGCTTCCAACACCTTTTGCGCGGCTTCCAACGCCTCAGCGACGTCCCCCTCATCCTTGAACCGGCTGTCCCGCCTGTCCTCGGTGAATGACGCGGCCACGGTCTCGAATTGCTGCTCCGTATCGCCCACATAGGGCGCAGGCCCCCAATCGCATTCCACCGCGTTGGCCGCCTGAAACGCGCGCCAAGTATTGTCCGCAACGACGGCAATACCGCCCGTAATCGGCAACACCTCTTGCACGCCCGGCATTGCCTTGGCCGCGCCTGCGTCGAAACCCAGAATGCCACCACCCAGCGCCGGGTTTGTACGGGTTGTGGCAAACACCATCCCCTCCATCTGCAAATCAATGCCGTAGGTCTGTGTGCCGGTGGACTTTGCAACCATGTCCGTGCGCATATGCGCCTTGCCCAGATGGCGCCAGTTTGCCGGATCACGCAGGGGCACATCTTCTGCCACCGGCGTTCCCGCCGCAACCGCGGCCAGATCGACGTAGGACAAACGCGTTTGATCGGGGAGCACGACCGCGCCACCCGCTGTCCGCAGCTTGTCCGCATCAACTCCAGTCTGCGTCGCTGCCGCCGCAATCAACGTCTCCCGGGCAACGGCACCCGCCATGCGCAAACGGTCATACATGTCCGGCACGGTGCTGGATCCGCCCGTCAGTTGCAGCCCCATCAGCTTGCCCAGCACATCAGAGGCACCACGCCCGGTGCGGGCAAGCATGGTGTCCGAGGTCGCGGCAATCGGCATGCCCTCGGCCGCCACCACCCCGTTGTAATAGGCCGCAGAGGGCGGCCCCGGCTCAATCCACACGTCAGCCAGATCTACGTCCAGCTCTTCTGCAATCAGATGGGCCTGCACCGAATAGGCACCCTGCCCCACATCCGCACGCGGGGTGATCAGGGTCACGCCTTGCGCGTCGATCTTTACAAAGGGGTTAAATGTGACTGCACCCTCGGTCAGGCCCGCCTCAAGCGGATTCTCGACCTCGCGTTTGTACATATAAGTGCCAAAGGCCACGCCGCCGACGATGGCTGCAGAGCCGACCAAAAAACCGCGCCGTGCGATGGTCTTGATACGTCCCATGGATCACGCCCCCTGTAGGCGGCCAGCCGCTGTTCTGACAGCAGCGCGGATGCGTGGATAGGTACCACATCGACACAGGTTCGCGCTCATCGCGGCATCAATCTGATCGTCGGAAGGTTCGGGGTTCAGGTCCAGAAACGACGCCGCCTGCATGATCTGGCCGGATTGGCAGTAGCCACATTGTGCAACCTGATGTTCAATCCAAGCCTCTTGCACCACATGCAAGGCTGCTGGGGTGCCTAGCCCTTCGATGGTAGTGATATCGCCGTCCACATCTGCCGCCGCGACTTGACACGAGCGCACGGCGATCCCGTCCATATGTACAGTGCAGGCCCCGCATTGGGCGATCCCACAGCCGTATTTCGGCCCCATGACCCCCAGTTCATCACGCAATACCCACAACAGCGGCATGTCGTCTTCGACGTCCACCTCGTGCTCGGTTCCATTTACGGTCAACTTCATCGCGCGGCTCCTGTCTGAACTGTTAAGTTCAATTTAGAGCCACGCAGGGAGCCGACAAGGTGTACTTTACGTCAGGCCCGCCTCAACTTGAGCTTCAGACCCTTAAAACTCGACCACTGCCCGGATCGACTTTCCCTGATGCATCAGGTCGAATCCGTGGTTGATCTCGTCCAAGGTCAGCTTGTGGGTGATCATCGGATCGATCTCGATCTTGCCGTCCATGTAC
>JBARCL010000032.1:0-79878 GCA_049794055.1 Sulfitobacter sp. | reverse complement strand
GCAAAAGGCCGCTCCGGTCAGGAGCGGCCTTCTTTATTTTGATCACCGTGTCCGGCACCTAGAATAGCCGACACCTTGCTCTCGTGATCTTTTCCTCAAGGGGAAAAGACACTGCCACAAGGCGTCGCACCGTTAACAACGCTGAAGCGTGTTACTCGACGATCTTGGACACAACGCCCGCGCCAACGGTACGGCCACCTTCGCGGATCGCGAAACGCAGGCCCTGCTCCATCGCGATGGGTGCGATCAGCTCAACGTCGAACTTCAGGTTGTCGCCCGGCATAACCATTTCAGTGCCTTCTGGCAGTGCAACAGTACCGGTCACGTCTGTGGTCCGGAAGTAGAACTGTGGACGGTAGTTCGCGAAGAATGGCGTGTGACGGCCGCCTTCTTCTTTGGTCAGAATATAGGCTTCTGCCTCGAACTTGGTGTGCGGGTTCACGGACTTGGGCGCGCAGAGAACCTGACCACGCTCAACGCCTTCACGGTCGATACCGCGCAGCAGAACACCAACGTTATCGCCTGCCTCACCACGATCCAGCAGCTTGCGGAACATTTCAACGCCCGTGCACGTTGTTGTTTTCGTGTCACGAATACCAACGATCTCGATTGAATCGCCAACGTTGATCACGCCACGCTCGATACGGCCGGTCACAACAGTACCACGACCGGAAATCGAGAATACGTCTTCCACAGGCATCAGGAACGGCTGGTCAACAGCACGTGCAGGTGTCGGGATGTATTCGTCAACAGCGGCCATCAGCTTCTTGATGGATTCTTCACCGATCTCTGGATCGCGACCTTCCATGGCCGCCAGTGCGGAGCCAGGGATCACAGGAATATCGTCGCCAGGGTACTCGTATGAGGACAACAGCTCGCGGATTTCCATTTCAACCAGCTCAAGCAGTTCTTCGTCGTCAACCTGATCCACTTTGTTCATGTAAACAACCATATACGGGATGCCAACCTGACGGCCGAGCAGGATGTGCTCGCGGGTCTGGGGCATCGGGCCGTCGGCCGCGTTCACAACCAGGATCGCGCCGTCCATCTGCGCCGCACCGGTGATCATGTTCTTGACGTAGTCCGCGTGGCCGGGGCAATCAACGTGCGCATAGTGACGCGCGTCGGTTTCATACTCGACGTGTGCGGTCGAAATGGTGATGCCGCGTGCTTTTTCTTCGGGCGCGCCGTCAATCTGGTCGTAGGCTTTGAAGTCACCGAAATACTTGGTGATCGCCGCGGTCAACGTCGTCTTGCCGTGGTCAACGTGGCCGATTGTGCCGATGTTGACGTGCGGCTTATTACGTTCAAACTTTTCCTTTGCCATGGTGGTAGCACCCTTTGTTATCTGAGGGGCCACGCGGGCCCGATATGGAATCTGCCAGAGACACCTCTGACATGCGTTATGGCGGGCGATGTATTGGGTCTGGCCGGTAAAATCAAGCGTGTTTCAACGCAGCCGCTATTCCGTCGCTGCGACTTTTTCACCACTGCCGTTGAACCAGCCCTTTTCCTTGTTTTGCTTGACCAGAAAAGCCTCGATCTGTTTGGCGGCGTTCTGGCTAAGGTTCTTGAGCTGCTCTTGCGCCGACTTGGTATACCCCGACCCGACGATCGGCCCTTGGTCAAACGATTCCAATACGGTGAGTTGATGCGGCTCGGGCGTCAGCTTGATGTTCTTCGCGTCGTCCCAGACAGTAAGATTGATGATCAGGATCGATTTGGGCGCGAACACTATCGGGATACCGGGCTGGGCCAGCACATAGCCTTCGACACTCATCCCGAAGTGATAATTCCGCGTCCCGTCATAGCGGCCGAACCGCTCCTCGGTGGCGTTGGTCAGGGCTGTTGTCAACTCTTCTTCACTCGCCTCGCGGCTAAGCGGACCTTTGAAGGCCTTGGAGGCGACGGCGATGTTATGCACCAGTTTAAAATCGCCCAACGGCACCGGCGCATCTTGCAGATCGCGGGCGCCGTTACAGGCACCAAGCAACGCAAGGCTTATCAGAATGGCAAAAATACGGGTCATCTTGGCAGTATTCCCAGTTTGGTTAACCTCAGCGATAGCGCAGGCCTATGCAGGGTGCAATCAATTGGCACCCCTAGTCACATATCCCCTGCACTGCCGCCCATTCCTTATCCGACATCGACGGCGTATAGGTCGCGCCATCGACGACCTGGGCGCGGGCCGCTGCAATCCTTGCGCCCAGCGCCGGATGGCTAAGGAAATGCGAGGTCACCCCATCCGCATCCCCATGCTCGGCTTGCATCGTCGCAAACATATCTCCCAGCGCACCGGGGCTGATGCCCGCCTGCGCAAGCACGCGGTGGGCAAACCCGTCAGCGCCGGTTTCTGCCGCCTGTGAATACTGCGCTGAAATCAGTCTTTCGGTCAGGAACAGAACCGCAGCACCGCCCGCGAAATCGCCAAACAACAATCCCAATATCCCGATAGAACCGGCAGAGCGCAGGGCATGGCGCGTCGGGTCGCTGCTGACCACATGACCCATCTCATGGGCCAGGACCGCGGCCAGTTCGTCAGGCCCTTCCGCCGCGTCGATCAACCCGCGAAACAGCACGACATATCCACCCGGCAGCGCAAAGGCATTCACCATCTTGTGATCCAGCACAGACAGCGAAATTTCCTGACTGAAGTCATCCTCGCCGCCCAAGCGTTTGACCAAAGCGTCAAGTGCTGTAGCGCCTTCGGCCCCATCGCAGACATCCAACGGGTTCAGGCCGGTCTCGTCCAGCGCCTCGCGGATCTGTCCGAAGGTCGCCTCCCCCAGCGCCCGTTCCCCTTCCGGTGGTATGAAACCGGCCAGATTATCCGCCAGCAGTGGCACCAGCACAAAGATCTGCAGACCGACAGCCGCCACCGCCGCTGCGGCCCAGACCGCAAGGCGCCCGCGTCCTTTTGGCGGGGCGCGGCGGGTCGGATGTGGCAGATGATTCAGTAGCGTTTGATCCGCAACATAGAGCCGCGCCAAGGGGTCATTTATACAGCGCAGAACAACCATGTTCCTGCCTGCCACATCGGGCAGTTGACGCACCTCATCTATCGGCCAGTGCAGGGTTCCCGCGTTCTGCAGCCCGATCTGCAGCATCCCGTCAACGATTTGCAGTGACACATCTTGCGGCTCAGGACTATCGCCATCAAAGAATGCAGCCCATAAACTGTCAAAGCCCACGCTCATATCGCCGCCCCCAGATCAAGCGCTTCGGCAAAACCTTCGGCCTCCGCGAATTCATCCCGCGCGCGCTGGCTGATCAAGGGTATGCCGACAACCACAGGCAGGCTGGTGGTCTGCGCCATATGGCGCATCAACGGGTAGGTGACGAAGGTGTTATAAAGCACCCCCCAAAGCAGAAAAAACGTCAGATAAACCGCTGCCAACAACGCCACAGAAAGCCAGCGCGGCAAGTCCGACATAAATTCCGCGCCGGGCGTATCGGCCAGTATCGCCATCCCGTCCGAAAACAGTGCAGCCGCCAGAAACACAAGGGCGATGACACCGAGCACCAGCATGAGATAGGCAATGAAATTGCCCAACACATAGATGAAAGTCACCCGCACACCGCTGAGCCGGCTGTCAAATTGCACCCCCGGTCCGATCTTGTGCTGCGCCATGATCCGTTTACTGACCCAGCGGTAATAGATCGCGCCAAACAAGATCCCCGACAGGGCAAGCGGAAACAGCAAAAGCCGTTCAGGGTGCGCCCAATTAACGCTTGGGGCAAGGCCTTCGGCCAATGCGTCGATCAGCTTGATGAAATCGGCACCGTCCTCGACACCATCCGGGAACACCGGGTCAAACTGGACGGTCCATAAAACCACTGCGGCAAGCAGGAGCAAACTGGCCACCAAAGGCAAGGCCGCGCGGTAGAGCATCTGCCAACGGCCCTCCTGCACCAGACGTGCGGAGCCAAAGAAGGTGCGATCGGTTTTGTATTTCTCCAACAGGAAGGTCATGCGCGGCCACAGGATGCCCGCCGTAATGATTGTCAGGAACCAATACCACAATGCACGGGCGGCATAGCCCCACGCGCCTTTCTCCAGCCCGAAGCGCACGCCCCGCCACCGGGTCCGCGCCAGCACATAACGCCGCGCCCTGTAACGGGCATAGAACCACAAGGGAATGACCCCCGCAAAGCTGAGCACATAGCCGACCACCGAGGAGTTGAAGACAGAGAAGCTCACGAACATCAGCAGGAGGTTCACAATTCCAATGTAAAACGTCAGGATCACCACGGCGATGAAGAACCCCAGGAGTTTCTCCATAGGGTCACCGGTATATTCCATTGGATGGCCACCGGGGCGGATCGCGGACCAATACCAGCGCCGCAACCGTGTCTTCATCCAGAAGCGGTAAAACCCAAGTGTTACGATTGTAAAGAAACCGGTTTTCAACGCCAGCCAGAACAAGGCGCCGCGTTTCCCGCTAAACTCAACAGCCATCCCGTTTTCCGCACCTGTCCCCATGGGGACATCTTTGGGTTGCGCCGCGGGCTGCCAAGGGCTGTTAAGGATTGGAGTGTCGCTCATCGGCGCACCTGTCAGGTGAACTTGTTGTCACGCGGGAAACCACGCGGGGCCATCCGTCCCGCAGAGGCGCGTTTGCCGGTCCATTCGCTCAGGTCCATTTCGGTACGGGTACGCCCCGCAGGGTCCAGCCAGCTCAAGCCGTCTTCCAGAACAAAGCTGGTGGCATCCGACAGACCGCCATCCTTGTATTTCTGCAACCGCACACCTTTGCCACGGGCCATTTCGGGCAGTTCGTCCAAAGCAAAGACCAGAACCTTGCGGTTCTCGCCCACGGTGGCCACCGCATCACCCGAAGTCGGCCTGCATATCAGTGCCGTTGTGTCGCCGCGCACATTTAACACCTGCTTGCCCGACCGCGTCTGGGCGACCACGTCATTCTCTGGCACGACAAACCCGTCTCCCGCCGAAGAAGCGACCAGCAGTTTGCGATCCGGCTGGTGAATAAACAACGCGACGATCTGCGCTTCGTTCGGCAGATCCACCATAAGGCGCAACGGTTCGCCCATGCCACGCCCGCCGGGCAGGGTAGAGGCCGAAATCGTGTAGAACCGTCCGTTCGAGCCAAAGACCAGCAAACGGTCAGTGGTTTCCGCATGGAAGATGAACTTTGCGCCGTCACCGTCTTTGAATTTCAACTCGCGGGTCAGGTCGATATGGCCGGTCATTGCCCTGATCCAACCCATTTCCGAACAGACAACTGTGATCGGCTCACGGTCAATCATCGCCTCAAGCGGCACGTCTTCGATCACGCCGGCTTCGGCAAATGTGGTACGGCGTTTGCCACAATCGACACCGTCGATGACCCAGTCCTTGCCGAACTGCTTTTTCGTTTCGCGCAGCTGATCGGTAATGCTCTGCCATTGCAGGTCATCGCTCTCCAGCAGGTCTTCAAGGCCCGCCCGTTCTTCCATCAGCGCCGATTGCTCGCGCATCAGCTCCAGCTCTTCCAGACGGCGAAGGGACCGCAGCCGCATGTTCAGGATGGCGTCGGCCTGCACTTCGGACAGTTCGCCGTCGCCGACACCTGGCGAAACGTATTCCGCTTCGTTCATGGCGCGGACGTGGTCCTTGCCCCAATCCTCGCGCATCAACGCGGCCTTTGGATCGTCGTCATAGCGGATAATGTCGATCACGCGGTCAAGGTTGAGGAAGGCGATGATAAAGCCTTCAAGCACCTCAAGGCGGTGGTCGATCTTTTCCATCCGGTGTTTGGAACGGCGCTGCAAAACCTCGCGGCGGTGATCAAGGAATGCCCGCAACACTTCCTTCATCGAGCAGACCTTGGGTGTTACCCCGTCGATCAGCACGTTCATGTTTAGCGAGAACCGCACCTCAAGATCGCAATTGCGGAACAACATCCCCATCAGCACTTCGGGATCGACGTTTTTGGACCGCGGCTCGATCACCATCCGCAAGTCTTCGGCAGATTCGTCACGCACATCGGCAAGGATCGGGATCTTCTTGATCTGGATAAGCTCCGCGATCTTCTCGATCAGTTTGGACTTTTGCACCTGATAGGGGATTTCGGTGACAACAATCTGCCAGACTCCACGACCCAGATCCTCTATCTCCCAACGGCAGCGCAGACGGAAACCGCCCTTGCCCGTGAGATAAGCGTTCGCAATGTTCTCGGCCGGTTCAACAATGATACCACCCGTCGGGAAATCCGGGCCCGGCACATATTTCAGCAGCGTCTCGTCGCGGCAATCGGGCACTTTGATCATGTGAATGCAGGCATCACACAGCTCGGAAATATTATGCGGCGGAATGTTGGTCGCCATGCCCACGGCAATGCCGGTTGAACCATTGGCCAACAGATTCGGGAATTGCGCGGGCAACACCACCGGTTCGGTCAGCGTGCCGTCATAGTTTTCGCGGAAATCAACGGCGTTTTCGTTAAGCCCTTCCAGCATGGCCTCGGCCACGGCGGTCATCCGCGCTTCGGTGTAGCGGCTTGCAGCAGGGTTATCGCCGTCGATGTTGCCAAAGTTGCCCTGCCCGTCGACCAGCGGGTAGCGGACGTTAAAGTCCTGCGCCAGACGCGCCATCGCATCATAGATCGCGGCATCGCCATGCGGGTGGTAGTTGCCCATCACGTCACCGGAAATCTTGGCCGATTTACGGAATCCGCCATTCGACGCCAGACGCAGCTCGCGCATGGCATAGAGAATCCGGCGGTGGACCGGTTTCAACCCGTCGCGGGCATCGGGCAGCGCGCGGTGCATGATCGTCGACAAAGCATAGGTCAGATAGCGTTCGCCCAGCGCAAGGCGCAGCGGTTCGGAGACGTTTCTGGGATCAGTCTCGGGGGGATCGGTGACATCTGACATGGCGGGTTTTGTAGCGGGGCCTTGAGGGCACAGCAAGCGGTCGTTTGGCCGTAATTCGCTGCAGCGCGGCATAGAAGCCACGGGGAGAACTTTTTATTCTTTCCCCCGCGCGTTCAGTAATTTTCCGAGTTATTGAAACTATTGTCGGAGTTCTGTGTTATGCTTCAGACGCTAAAACTCTCGGGGATGTGGTAATGGTGCGGTTTATTCTGGTCTCTTTCGGCTTTCTTGGCTGGAGCTTTTACGAAATGAGTGGTGGTGCGGATTTTGATGCCAGCGCGATCACGCAGGCAAGACTAGAAGCGGCCAAGCCGGCTCCAAAGATCGTCCAGAAAAAAATCTACACACAGCCGGAACTGGTCGTTCTGGCCGCTGCGACCGAAGAGGTGGTGGATACCGATCCACCACAGGACAGCGATGTCACACGGGTATCCCTGAACCTGACGTCACTGGTTGAACCCGATCAGAAGGCCAGCTCTGTATTTGTATCGCAAGATGTCGATGTGGTGCCTCGCAACACCACTATTGTAACGTCCTCTGCCGACACCCCGGCGATCATTCCCAGTTTGATCGACCCGACAGACGGCGTTTCCAATGTATTCGAAGCATCTGTGGGCAATGCGAACGACGACATTCGCAAGGTAACCGGCAACCGGGTGAACGTACGCGGCGGACCCGGGACAGATTTTGGCGTCGTTTCAGGTTTGGTACGCGGTGATGAGGTCAAGATCATTCAGGACGACGGCAACGGATGGGTCCAGTTTGAAGCGCTTGATGGAAGCACCAGCGGCTGGCTGGCTGATTTCCTGTTGAGTAACGGCTAAGCTTGCCATCCCCTGTGTTGCACGCGATGAAAGCCTTCCCAACCGGAGGCTTTTTTCTTGTCTGATACCCCCCCTGCAAAGTCGATCCTGATCACCGGCTGCTCCAGCGGCATCGGCTATGACGCGGCCCATGGCATGCGTGACCGGGGGTGGCGGGTGTTTGCCGCCTGTCGCAAACCGGAAGACTGCGCAGGTTTGAAAGCCGAAGGGTTCGAGGCCCCTTTGTTGGATTATACCGACGAAACGACGATCCAGGCGGCATTGAGCGAAGTATTATCGGCAACCGGTGGCACATTGGATGCGCTGTTCAACAATGGCGCACACGGGCTGCCCGGCGCTGTCGAAGATTTACCAACAGAGGCGTTGCGGGAAATTTTCGATGCCAATTTTTTCGGCTGGCACAGCCTGACCCGAGCGGTGATTCCTGTGATGCGGGCGCAGGGGGGCGGGCGCATCGTGCAATGCTCGTCTGTGCTGGGGTTTGTCACCATGCCATGGCGTGGGGCCTATAACGCTACAAAGTTCGCGCTTGAGGGCCTGACCGACACGTTGCGAATCGAGATGCGCGGCACCGGTGTCCATATCTGCCTGATCGAACCCGGGCCCGTTACTTCGAAAATCAGGGTCAATTCGATACCGCATTTCGAACGTTGGGTAGATTGGAAAAACTCGGCACGCGCAGAGCAGTACCGCGGGTCTCTGCTCAAGCGCCTCTACGAATCATCCGGGCCAGACCGGTTTGAACTGCCCGCAAGCGCGGTCACCAAACGGCTGATCCACGCCTTAGAAAGCCCCCGTCCGCGCCCGCGCTATTACGTCACACTGCCGACTTATCTGTCTGGTATGCTGCGCCGTATCCTGCCGACCCGCGCCCTGGACTGGGTATTGAGCCGCTGACAAGCCTTGCGTTGTACGCATCTGCGGCTACATCATTAAAAACCATGCGAAGGGAAAGCCGATGACTGATGATCCGCTCTTTATTGTAATCGTGCTGGCAGTGCTGGCTGTCGTGGTGATCCTGATGATGGGATTGGGCGGATTTGCCGGTGGCGGGGCCTTTAACAAAAAGAATTCTAACAAATTGATGCGCTATCGGATCGGTGCGCAGTTTATCGCGGTGCTGCTGATCGTCGGCTATGTCTGGTTGCGCGGGGGATGGATGTAATGGTCGTTCTCAACAAGATTTACACGCGCACCGGTGACACTGGCACGACCGCCCTTGGCAACGGGGAGCGTGTTGCCAAATATGACGCGCGGGTCGATGCCTATGGCACCTCGGACGAATTGAACTGTTTTGTCGGGGTGGCACGGCTGGAGGCTTCCGGCGAGACCGATGTCGCACTGTCCCGGATCCAGAATGACCTGTTTGATCTGGGCGCGGACCTTTGCCGTCCCGATATGGCCGCCGACAAGGATGCAGAATACCCGCCCCTACGGCTGGCGGCGGCGCAGGTTGACCGCCTAGAAGCCGAAATCGACGTGATGAATGCCAACCTTGAACCGTTGCGCAGTTTTATCCTGCCCGGCGGGACCCCCCTGGCGGCGCATCTGCATGTTTGCCGCACGGTGGCGCGGCGTGGTGAACGGCTGGCTGTCTTGCTGGCCGGTCAGGAAGACATCAATCCCGCTGCCGTAAAATACCTGAATCGGCTCAGCGACTGGTTCTTCGTCGCTGCGCGGATGTCGAACAACGGCGGCAAGAACGACGTGCTTTGGGTGCCGGGAGCGAACCGGTGACCCCCTGACAGCGCTAACACGTCAAAACGCGGCGTTCTTACTGCTACATTTGGTGATTTTTCCCTGTTTTGCTCCAAATGCTTTCGCTAAACCTGCTCAAGAGAATTGAAACGCTCGGCCAAACGGGCCGCGCAGTAACCAAGGAGAAAACGCTCATGAAGGTGCTTGTACCTGTCAAACGCGTGATTGACTACAACGTGAAAGTGCGCGTCAAAGCGGACGGATCGGGTGTTGATCTTGCCAACGTAAAAATGTCGATGAACCC
Source organism: Sulfitobacter sp. (assembly GCA_049794055.1). Taxonomy (GTDB): domain Bacteria; phylum Pseudomonadota; class Alphaproteobacteria; order Rhodobacterales; family Rhodobacteraceae; genus Sulfitobacter. Next base: position 70,176 of record JBARCL010000032.1, on the reverse strand, counting down.
GTTTGACGAGATTTCCGTCGAACAGGCGATCCGTCTGAAAGAAGCTGGTCAGGTTGACGAAATCGTCGTGGTTTCCATCGGCGTAAAACAGTCGCAGGAAACCCTGCGCACGGCTTTGGCCATGGGTGCAGACCGCGCGATCCTTGTTGTCGCCACTGACGATGTACACAATGACATCGAACCACTGGCGGTGGCCAAGATCCTCAAGGCGATCGTGGACGAAGAACAGCCCGGTCTGGTGCTGTGCGGCAAGCAGGCCATCGACAACGACATGAACGCGACTGGCCAGATGCTGGCAGCGTTGATGGGCTGGTCACAGGCAACATTTGCGTCTGAAATCGAGATTGCCGGCGACAAGGCCAAGGTGACACGCGAAGTGGACGGCGGTTTGCAGACCATCGAGGTTTCCATGCCCACGGTCATTACCGTTGACTTGCGCCTGAACGAACCACGCTATGCATCCCTGCCCAACATCATGAAGGCCAAGAAGAAGCCGATGGATGAAAAGACACCAGCAGATTACGGCGTTGATGTCGCGAACCGTCTGGAGATCGTGAAAACGGTTGAACCGGCAGAACGTGCCGCCGGTATCATTGTTGCATCCGTGGATGAACTGGTAGCGAAACTTAAAGAAGCGGGGGCTGTGTAATGGCTGTTCTACTCCTTGCAGAAGTAACCGACGGCGAACTGGCGATGGACGCAACGGCCAAGGCCGTTACCGCAGCCAAGGCATTGGGCGATATCACTGTTCTGGCCTGCGGCGGATCAGCGGCAGCAGCCGGTGAAGCGGCATCCAAGATTGACGGCGTGTCCAAGGTGCTGGTCGCCGAAGACGCGACGCTGGGTCACCGGTTGGCCGAATCGACTGCGGCATTGATCGTGTCATTGGCAGGCGATTACGACCATATCGTCGCCCCTGCCACGACAGACGCCAAGAACGTGATGCCACGGGTTGCGGCATTGCTTGACGTGATGGTCATCTCTGACGCTTCGGGCGTTGTGGACGGCGACACTTTCGAGCGCCCGATTTACGCGGGCAACGCGGTTCAGACCGTGAAATCATCCGACGCCAAGAAGGTCATCACGTTCCGTACATCGACATTCGATGCTGCTGGCGAAGGCGGTTCTGCTTCGATCGAAACAATCGGTGCAGCGGCTGACCCGGGCCTGTCCTCATGGATCGAAGACAAGGTTGCGGCCTCTGACCGTCCAGAACTTACTTCTGCCGGTGTCGTTGTCTCAGGTGGTCGCGGTGTCGGCTCAGAGGAAGACTTTGCGCTGATCGAAAAGCTGGCGGACAAGCTTGGGGCTGCCGTTGGCGCATCCCGTGCGGCGGTTGATTCGGGTTATGCCCCGAACGACTGGCAAGTTGGCCAGACCGGCAAGGTTGTTGCGCCTGATCTCTATGTCGCGGTTGGCATTTCCGGTGCGATCCAGCACCTCGCCGGCATGAAAGACAGTAAGATCATCGTCGCCATCAACAAAGACGAAGAAGCGCCAATCTTTCAGGTTGCCGACTTTGGACTGGTTGCAGATTTGTTCGAGGCCGTGCCCGAGCTGATGGACAAACTTTAGGATCGACGTTCGATCATGACCTTCAAAAGGCCCGCCCGCAAAGGCGGGCCTTTTACGTTATCGCATACCGTTGATCACCTGAACCAAGGCGTCGGCCGCTTCCTGATGGGCCATCGGCCCCAGCAGTTCCGATGCAGCCATCACATCCATTTCGTCAAACACCATATTGCGTGTGCCTTGCGCCCTTGCGGCAGCAGAGGCGACAACTTCGATCATCTGGGTCGCCAGTGGCCTGATCTCTTCCATCATCTCGCGGGTGACAAACAAAGGATCGCGGCCGACATCATCGGGGTTGTCGCCGCTTCCCTCCGGTGCGTGATCAGAGAACCACAGCAGGACAGACTTGCCGTTGATCCGTTTGAGCATCAGGCGCATCCGCGCCAGCCACGCCTGCTGCAATTCGTCGCGCACGGTTTTGAACCGCTCCGGCGATACTTCGATCAGCCGTTTCAACATATGTTTGTTAAAATGGAAATCGGCGAAATCCACTTCGCGGTAGATCGTGCGCAGCAGCGGTGACGTGCTGACAAACCGGTCGTTGCGGCGCGGATGCACAGCGTAGAACCGGTTGGTCATGTTTTGGGCGCCCATCACTTGCACCACGGCGATTTGCGCGCCCCTCGCCGCATCCATGACAAAAGGGTCCGCCGAAAACGCATCGACACCGGCGTTGATCTGGCCGAAGTTGGCGCAACTTACACCAAGGGCCTCTTCGACAAGCGCGGGAAACGGTTTCTCGATGAACTTGCCATAGGTCTCGGTCGCGCCGACAAAGGCCAGATAAGGCTTGGATAAATCCCGCCTTGGCCCGCGAAACAAAAGCTTTGACGCGCCATAGCGGCACGGCAGATAGTCGAGGGGCGCAGCCCCCAATACATCATAGGTCATTTAACCCACCTTTTTTACTCACCCGGGGCCCACCGTGCGGCACGCAGCTTGAAATAATGTTAACCGGTGATTTTGCTTTGAATTCTAGGCAATCCACGCCCTTGCGGCCTGCCCCGTCCCGCCCTTATTGTGGCGTAACTCTTGAAAGGACTTCTGATGGACATTCAGACAATCGGCATCGTGGGCGCAGGACAGATGGGCAACGGGATTGCCCATGTAATGGCGCTGGCAGGTTATGACGTAACGATGACCGATATCAGCGGGGACGCCCTGAAAGCCGCGATCGAAACCATCGAAGGCAATCTATCGCGACAGGTCGGGCGCGGCAAAATTGCCGAGGCGGACATGGTGGCGGCCTTGGGCCGGATTGGGACAACAACCGCGTTGAAGGAGTTGGGGCCAAGCGATCTGATCATTGAAGCCGCGACAGAGCGCGAGACGATCAAGCAAGCCATTTTCGAAGACCTGATGCCGCATCTCAAGCCCGAGACGATCCTGACGTCGAACACGTCATCCATTTCGATCACGCGTTTGGCCAGCCGCACGGATCGGCCGGAGAAATTTATGGGCTTCCACTTCATGAACCCTGTGCCGGTGATGCAACTGGTTGAATTGATCCGTGGCATTGCGACGGATGGTCCGACCTTTGACGCTTGTAAAAAGGTTGTGGACAAGCTGGGCAAGACCTCGGCCTCTGCCGAGGATTTTCCGGCGTTTATTGTGAACCGGATCCTGATGCCGATGATCAACGAGGCGGTTTACACGCTGTATGAAGGTGTGGGCAACGTGCAATCTATCGACAGCTCCCTGAAGCTGGGCGCGAACCATCCGATGGGGCCGCTGGAACTGGCGGATTTCATCGGGCTGGATACCTGTCTGGCGATCATGAACGTGCTGCACGACGGGCTGGCGGATACCAAATACCGGCCCTGCCCCCTGTTGACGAAATATGTCGAAGCCGGATGGCTGGGGCGGAAATCGCTGCGCGGGTTTTATGACTACCGTGGCGAAGTGCCTGTGCCGACACGATAAGGGCGGTGGCCCTCGCCCATGGGCGGTGGGTGGCGTGAGTGTGGACAGTATTTAAGGCCAAAAAGAAGGGACAGTTCAGTCCTTGAGCGCCAGCGTATGCGCCCGCAGCCAGGCCATGAAACCGCGCGGGTCCTCGGCACGGGCCTGAATTTCTGCCTGGGGGATCGGCTGGCCAACAATCGGACCCTGGGGTTTGTTACAGGCGTGCACGATCTCGTGGAGCAACAGGCCCTGACGCAACATCGGGCTTAGTTTATTGGCAATCTGATAGGCGCGGCTGTTTTGGCCCGGGAATTTCATCGGCACCACGGTGGCGCCTGAACGACGGATCATCTTGGCGGTGAAGACGTTCCATTCCGCCTCGACGGCCGGTCCCCACCAGGTATCGGATGTGGCGACCACACCGGACGGAAAGAGGGCGACGACGCCGCCGTCATTGAGGTGTTTCATGGCGCTGGCCCGCATTTCAACGCCCTTGCGCTGCGCGTCGGGGTCATGGGGAAAAGGCACGGGAATCATGAAACTGCCTGCGACCTCGTCGATTGATGTCAGCAGTGAACGGGTCAGAATACGGTAATCCGGGCGCACACGGCCAATGAGATCGGCAAAGATCATCCCGTCCACCATGCCATGCGGGTGGTTGGCCACCACCACAACGGGGCCTTCCTTGGGGATGCGGTCAAGCTGTGATTGCGGCGTCGTAAGGTCGATGCCCATGGTATCCAGCGCGCCGCGCCAAAATGCCTGACCGGTAGGCGCACCGTTGCGTTCGAACTGGCGTACCAGTCGCAGGATCGTCAACTTTCCGGTTAACAACTCGATCGCACTGATCATGCGCGCCTTGAGCGGGTCTTTGAAGGTTGATGCGTAAGAAAGGCTGCTGCGGTCGTACTTTACCGGCGCTGCTTCGGAATCGTTTTGCGCAACACCATGTTTTTCTGTCATCGAGTGTACGTCGTTTACCAAGACAGGTCACCCTTTGCAGGTCAGATACAGGCGTCAGTCGCCCTCGCCGAACTTATCCGCCACCAGCGCTGTCAACGCCTCGGCCAGAGGCACCTCGTCCGGGCCGGAAGTGACAACCTCAATAGTGCTTCCGCAGGCCGCTGCCAACATCAAAAGCCCCATGATGCTGTCACCTGATGCAGACATGCCATCCTTGCTGACCTCGGCGCGGGCGTCAAATGCCTCGACGACCTCGACCAATTTGGCAGAAGCCCGCGCATGCAGGCCCTTTATGTTCACGATTTTGAGGGAAATCTTGGTCATTAATAAGTGCCTTTAGGAGGTGCTGACATTCTGGCTGTCGATGTATTTCTTACCTGCCTCAAGGGCGGCGCGCACGGCGTCGGGCACATCCATCTGGCGGGATTTTGCCAGTTTGATCAGCATTGGCAGGTTTGCACCATAAACGATACGCCGGTTTTCCGGCTGGCAGGCCCGCAACGAAAGGTTGGACGGAGACCCGCCAAAAAGATCGGTCACGATCACAACGCCGGCGCCTTGATCGACTTCATCAGCGGCGCGGCATATTTCGTCCTGCTTGGCCGCGCGGTCATGATCGGCGTCAATGGAAATGGCGCGCATGCCGTTTTGCGATCCGACGACATGTTCTATCGCCGCGAGGTATTCCCGCGCCAATCCACCATGTGCAACAATCACAATACCAATCACATCTGTGCCTTAACTTCGTTCTGTCGATCAAGCTCGCGATGCCTTATTGACACCTGCCAGCCCAACTGTGCAAGCCGCTTTGCATGATCTTGTGCCATGGCCACCGAACGGTGTTGCCCGCCGGTACATCCAAAGGCGATGGAAATATTGGATTTGCCTTCCTGTTTATAGGCCGGCAACAATAGTTCGCTCAGTCCGAACACCTGATCGGCAAAGGCGTTAAAACGCGGGTCCTGCCCGACATAGGCGGCCACGCGGGGATCCAGCCCGTTGGCCGTGCGCAACGTGGGGTCCCAATAGGGATTTCGCAAGAACCGGCAATCATAAATCATGTCGACCGACCGCGGCAGCCCGCGTTTATAGGAGAACGACTGCACGGAAACGGAGAGAAAATGTTGTCCGCCCGGGGAAAACCATCGCTCTACCTCGCCGCGCATTTCGTGAATGTTCAAACCTGTGGTGTCAATCAGAACATCCGCACGGTCCCGCAGGGGGGCGCAAAAGTTCCTGTTCGCGTTCGATGGCTGCAACGGGCGGCCCGCCTTTGGCCAATGGGTGTCTGCGGCGCGTTTCGGAAAAACGGCGCAAGAGGACATCGGGATCGCAATCCAAGTATAGGAGTTCGACGGTTAGATCGTCCCTGACAGAGAGTTGCCCCAAGAGATCAATCAATCCGTTTGTCGAAAAATCCCGCGTGCGCGTGTCAATGCCAAGCGCGACCGAACGGTCCCGCCCTGCCCCGTCGAGCAAGGCAGGCAGCAGGCGTATCGGCAGGTTGTCGATGGCTTCAAAGCCAGCGTCTTCCAGCACTTTAAGGGAGGAAGAGCGGCCCGCCCCCGAGGGTCCGGTCACCAGCACGATGCGGCGTTTTGGCAAAGGGGGCGCAGTTTGGGTTAAAGGCGGGGTCTCGCTCATAGATCGTGACTTATCCCATGGCGCAGACATTGCAAGACAGCTGCAGCAAAATGTGAACTGGGGGCGTACCACAGGCAAGGCCGCGTGATGCCCAGAAATGCGGCGCTATGGGGCTGGGGCAGCCGTGCGGTTTCGGTCTTGTTCAGGTCCACGATCAAGGTAACCGGCGTTGGTTCCGCCACCGGCAGGCGCAGAATTCCCACGCCACGGGCCTCGATCAGCCCCTTGATCGGAGCAGGGCAGAGTGCCTGTAGTGTGCCATTCACACCCTGCAGACCGGTGCGGTCATCGGCAATCAGCGCTGCGCCATAGGCAATCAGTTGTAAAGCCAGAGAGGACTTTCCCGTCCCGCTTGCGCCAAGGATCAACACCGCCTTGCCGTCAAGGCTGACAGAGCTTGCATGGATTGTTGTTGAAGGGCCTTGGACCGCCATCCCTCAGGTGGGCAAACCTACCACAAACCGCGCACCAAGCGGGTCGGAGGTGATGTCGGCCTCGGTCGGGCGAATGTTCTCGGCCCAGATGACGCCGCCATGTGCCTCGACAATCTGTTTGGAAATCGCCAGGCCAAGGCCCGAGTTATTGCCAAAATGTTCATCGGGACGTTGCGAATAGAAACGTTTGAACACCTTCGACAACGACTGTTCAGGGATGCCAGGACCGGTATCTTCGACCACAACAAGGACGCGGTTTTCGCGCTTGCGGGCCCAGACGCGGATCGCATCGCCGTCCTCGCAGAAGGAGATCGCATTGGTGATCAGGTTGACAAACACCTGTGCCAAACGCGCTTCAAGGCCCAACACGTTGATCGGATCATCCGGCAGGTCGGTGATGAAATCGATGCCCTTCTTTCGGGCGTCTTCACCCAGATACTGGCCCAGATTGCCCACCATATGCAGCAGGTCGAATTCTTCCTGTTCTTCTTTAACCAACTCGGCATCAAGCCGCGAAGCGTTCGAAATATCGCTAACCAAACGGTCCAGCCGGCGCACATCATGGTCGATGACATCCAGCAGTTTCTCGCGTTGGTCTTCGCGCTTGATCATCCGCAACGTGCCAACCGCAGAACGCAGAGATGCCAGCGGGTTCTTGATTTCGTGGGCAACATCAGCGGCGAATTGCTCGTTGCCATCAATCCGGTTGTAGAGCGCAGACACCATCCCGCGCAGGGCGCCGGACAATCGCCCGATTTCATCGGGGCGGGCTGTCAGGTCGGGGATACGAATGCGACCGGGGTTTACTTTGCGGGCATCTTTGTCGCGGCTCAATTCCGCAGCGGCGGCAAGATCGGCCAAGGGATTTGCGATGGTCGACGCCAGCACAAGGCTCAGGCCGATGGAAACCAGCGTTGCGATCACGAACATTTGCAAGACCCGTTCGCGTTCGCCGCGCACCAGCTTGTCGATCTCTCCGGCAGCGGAAGCAATTGCAACCACACCGATGCTGGCACCACCCTGTGTGATAGGGGTCATTACGGTAAACAATGTCCCCCCTTCACCATCAAGCGTGTCTTCGATGTGGGTACCACGCAAAAGACTGTCAGCGACCAAAGGTTTGAATTGATCCGTCAGCGGGACAGTGTCCTTGGCGCCACCCGAAACAAGTGGGCCGGTAAGTTTTTCCCACACCCAGCTAAGCCCGTCGGTAAGCACGGTCCGGCTGCCACGATCAAGGCCATCCGCCGGACCGAGCGCGAGTTTCCCTTTGGACCGGGCAAGCAGGGTCTCGGTGGTGTCATAGACAAAAACATCAATGCCGCTGCGCAAATCAATCGCTTCGAGGGTTGCGGCAACATCAACACCGGTTGCCAAATCCACGGCTTCGCCTTCGGGCAGCTTGGCTTCGATCACATCAGCGATCAGTTCTGCTTCCGAAACCAGCCCAGCGGCCCGCTGTACTGCAAGGGAATCGCGCGAAGAATTGAGATAAAGGATCCCGGCAACGAGAATATTCAGGGCGATCAGGTTGAACGTGATGATCTTGCGCGTAAGAGGCGAACCGCGCAATGAAAACCACCCCCGCCGTTGCCGGCGGACGCGCAATTCATCAGAACCGGTCTTGTCCGGCGCGACCCAATCGTCGCCCAGAACAACATCGCCATCCCGTACAGGTGTGCTTAAATCACGCACAAAATTCCTTTCGGCAATCGCCACGAGGTCAGATCACTCTTCGTTATATCTGTAGCCGATACCGTAAAGCGTCTCAATCGCGGAGAATTCATCGTCGGCGGTGCGCATCTTCTTGCGCAAACGTTTGATGTGGCTGTCGATCGTGCGGTCATCCACATAGACCTGATCGTCGTAGGCCACGTCCATCAGCTGGTCGCGCGACTTCACAAAGCCGGGACGTTGGGCCAGCGCCTGCAGCAGCAGGAATTCGGTAACAGTCAGGGAAACGTCCTTGCCCTTCCACGAAACGGCATGCCGCAGCGGATCCATCTTGAGATCACCGCGGTCCATGACTTTGGTCTCTTCGGTATCACCGACCTCGCCTGTTTCCACAGCGTCCTGACGGCGCAGCAATGCACGGATACGTTCGACCAACAGACGCTGACTAAAAGGTTTTTTGACATAATCGTCAGCCCCCATGCGCAGGCCGAGCACCTCGTCGATCTCATCATCCTTGGAGGTCAGAAAAATAACCGGCATCGCAGTTTTCTGGCGCAGCCGTTGCAACAGGTCCATCCCGTCCATGCGCGGCATTTTGATGTCCAGCACAGCCATATCGGGTAGCTTTTTGTTAAACGCCTCCAACGCGGCCTGACCGTCGTTGTAGGTTTCCACCTCAAAACCTTCGGCTTCAAGAGTCATCGACACGGACGTCAGGATGTTCCTGTCGTCATCTACCAATGCAATTTTTGACATTGCCCGTTTCCTTGTACTGCTCATTATTGTTTTTTAGTTTTGAGACATTGATCGTCATTTTTGCCCCGCGAATCAATCTCTAAGTTCGAATCACTCTGTACGCTGGCCACATTTCCGCCATAATTTGGTTAGGAATGGCTAAATTGCCGCACTTTTGTGCTGTTGTAATGGATACACCCGCCCCGAGTTCGCACTTCACGATCAAAGTTCGGCATGATGGCGCTAACTACACCCTGCCCATCTGTTCATTGCGCAAAACCTCGTGCTAAGAGGCGCAATATGACCCGAATGGGTCGCGACCGGATGGGTCGCTTACGTCAGCTCTGCGCCATCTCACAGCGCGCCTACAGGAGAATTTGCATGACATTTGGACGGGTAAACCCGCAGTTCCGCCTTGAAGATCAACAGATCAGCGGGCTGGGCGATGTCTATTATAACCTGATGGAGCCTGCGCTGGTCGAAACCGCGCTGAAGCGCGGCGAAGGTACGCTGGGCAACGGCGGTGCCTTCCTTGTCACCACGGGCAAGTTCACCGGGCGCTCCCCTCAGGACAAACATGTCGTAAAAACGCCCAGCGTGGTCGACACGATCTGGTGGGAAAACAACGCCGAGATGTCTACCGCCGGTTTTGATGCGCTTTATGACGATATGATTGCCCACATGCAGGGCAAAGAATACTTTGTTCAGGATCTGGTTGGCGGCGCGGACCCGCGTCATGCCATCAACGTACGTATGGTAACGGAACTGGCATGGCACGGATTGTTCATTCGAACCATGCTGCGCCGTCCCGAACGCGAAGACCTTGATGACTTCACCGCCGATTTCACCGTGATCAACTGCCCCAGCTTTCAGGCAGACCCCAAAAAGCACGATTGCCGGTCCGAAACCGTGATCGCGATGAACTTTGATCGTAAGCTGATCCTGATCGGTGGCACGGAATACGCAGGCGAGAACAAGAAGTCGGTCTTTAGCTTGCTGAACTACCTGCTGCCGGAAAAGGGCATCATGCCGATGCATTGTTCCGCCAACCACGCCACCGGCAATCCGGTTGATACGGCTGTGTTCTTTGGCCTGTCGGGCACCGGCAAAACGACCCTGTCGGCGGACCCTAACCGCACCTTGATCGGCGATGACGAACATGGCTGGTCCGACAACGGCACGTTCAACTTTGAAGGTGGCTGTTACGCCAAGACAATCAACCTGAGCCGCGAGGCCGAGCCGGAAATCTACGATACGACATCCAAATTCGGTACCGTCATCGAAAACATGGTGTTCGATCCTGAAACCAAAGAGCTGGATTTCGACGACGATTCACTTACCGCCAACATGCGCTGCGCCTATCCGTTGCACTATATCTCGAACGCCTCGGCCAAGGCGACAGGCGGTCACCCCAAGAACATCATCATGTTGACCTGCGATGCGTTTGGCGTTTTGCCACCCATCGCACGACTGACCCCGGCGCAGGCAATGTACCACTTCCTGTCCGGTTTCACCTCAAAGGTCGCCGGCACAGAGCGCGGCGTGACAGAGCCGGAGCCGACATTCTCGACCTGCTTTGGCGCCCCTTTCATGCCCCGCCGCCCCGAGGTCTATGGCAATCTGCTGCGCGAAAAGATCGCCCAGCACGGCGCGACCTGCTGGCTGGTCAACACCGGCTGGACCGGCGGCGCCTATGGCACAGGCAGCCGGATGCCGATCAAGGCCACCCGTGCCCTGCTGACAGCCGCCCTTGAGGGGGATCTGGCCGATGTGACCTATCGCAAGGACGCGAATTTCGGGTTTGAAGTCCCGGTCTCGGTTGACGGTGTTGCGGACATCCTGCTTGATCCGCGCCGCACTTGGGACAACCCCGAAGCCTATGACCGTCAGGCGGCCAAACTGGTCACCATGTTCGCCGAGAACTTCGCGCCTTTCATGCCGTTCATTGATGATGATGTAAAATCAGCCGCAATCGGCTAAGGCACATGAAGCCATCAGAAAAAGGGCCGCTGGTTTTCAGCGACCCTTTTTGCTTGCTCTATGCCGCCTGCACCATCAGATCTTCCACAGGAATATCCAGAAGGAACCGGGCCTCTTCCTGACTGAGAAAGGTCAGAAACGCTTCGAGAGGATGATCACGACCGGCAATATGCCATTTCAACGCATTCGGTTCATTGTGCATATAGCCCATGCGTTCGGCAAAGCCCTTGAAGGCGACCTGGCGCAGCATGAAGCCATAGATGTAGTCAGGGTTCCAGCGGCGCATGGCCTCATAAAGCCCCGTGCGTGCCAGAACCGTGGACAGGCCGGAGCCGCGATACCGGCCTTCTTCCGGTGCCATCCAGACTTCGCCGTGATAGACGACGTTCCCCATGATCCGGTGCGAACCAGGTGTCGCGCGAAACCGTGAGCGATCGAAATCCACCCCCGGGATTGGCGGCGGAAAATCGCGAAAATGGGTCAAGAGATGCCCTGCCAAAGACTTGCCTTTCAATGGTACTTTTTTGGCTGCTTGTGTGTGAATTAAGTCACCCTCGGCGTTACGACCGATCAACCAGAACGACTGATTCTCTTTGAGGTTGAATTTTTCAGGGTCAAACGGAGCCCCCAAATTTTGCACCTTGCGCTCGGATCTGATGATCGCGCTGTAGTCCTCAAAATTACTACCTATGGTTACCTCAACGCCATGCGCACGCAATATGTCGCGGCTCGTCGCGATGAACGGTGCGGCATCATGGGGGAATTGAAGCGTCATGTTTTGATCCTTTCACAAATGTTGATGAAAGGTTAATTCAATTAGGTGACAAATACCCGACATTTGACATCATTTTGCCAAATTTAAGCCATCAATGGGTTATTGATCAGCCAACAACAGCTCAAAAATAGCCTCTTCCGGAGGGAAGTCGAAGGGTTCAACAACGTCATAACTGTCGTTTTTGCTCGCGTCAAAGTCCTTAATATTGACCTCGTCGACGGGCAGAACCAGCGACATCACCGCCGGTGATCCGTCTGGAAAAAACCCGCTTAGGATGAGCCGTTGATAGGCAATAGGCACAAGCCCCTCCAAGCCGGCCCGGGGCATTCGGGTATATACGTGATCCAATCGCGCCATCTGCGCTGCTTGCACTTCGTCAAACGCTTCGTAAATCAAATGCGAGAACTCGGCCCCCGCTGGCATCTTGCTGATCGGGCGACCAATACTGGAGCGCGCATAATCTTCTCCGAACCATTTAACGTAGACAGACTTTTGCCCAAATTCGACACAAATCCAGCCGATATCCGACTGTCGGTAGATGATGAGATAAGGCCGCACGTGGGAAAACCACTTGCTCTCGATCTGGCCGCTGGCCATGGTCCATGCGCGGAATGTCTCTCGCAGTAAAAGAGAGGCATCGCTCCAAATTTTTCCAAGTGGTTGTTGTTGCTGGTAAAAATCCCAATCACCCACACTGGCCTGCAACCGCTGGAGCATCCCGACAGACCGGGCTTGCCCGCTTAGCCAAAGCGTCCCACGCCCCAGTATGTCCTTGGCATCCGGCAACACACTCTCGCCCAGCCCTGAAAGGTGATACCGCCTGTCCTCGATCAGAAACAGCGGTGCGCCCATCGCAGCTTCAAGCTGTGCGATATGACGACGCACGGTCTGGCGCGTACTGTCCAGTTCCTTTACTGCGTGACTTAGATTGAGCGTCGAAGCGAGCGTCACAAAGGACCGGATCATTTCAAACAAAAGCGCCGGCGGCACATCTACAGGGATGTCCGTCGCGGTCTTTTTGAGTTGAATAGTCTTGTTCATTGAAGCTATTGGTAAAGAAATCACCCATTATAGCAATATATATAATCCATGCGGTGATGATTTATTTTCTAAACATGGAAATATCTAAGCAATTGAAAGCGAAGGCCATTCGGGGGAGTACAGTTCCAGATTGTACAACCAGAGGTTCTATACATGTCACACCCCGTCGATATTCACGTCGGTCGTAAACTCAAGCAAATCCGCACGCTTCGGCGCCTGTCCCAAACGGACGTGGCACGGAAGCTGGATTTGTCATTTCAGCAAATTCAAAAATACGAAATTGGCTCCAACCGCGTCGCAGCGAGTCGGCTGTTTGAACTAGCCCAGATTTTGGATGTACCTCCGTCGTTTTTCTTTGACGAGTTGCACGACAATCAGAACAAAGCGCCTCAGAAGGACGCAGGCATGGAGATCGTGACCGCCCTGGCCGCAATCAAGGACGAAGAAATCAAATCACGGATCGTGACATTTATCGAAGATGTTTCGGGCGTCACCGTGGCACGTCGGAGCTGATCAATTAGATCACTGCCCGCCTGATAAGGTTGGCACCGGCAAGCAATAGTACAAGCAAGGTCGCCCGTTTGAAAATTACCTGGTCAATACGGTCGACCACTTTACCCCCTGCCCACATCCCCAGAACTGCGGGCAGGACCAGCAATATCGAAAAGGGAATCGTCTCGGCACGCAAGACGCCTGATGCCAGATGAGCGCCAAACAGGGCCACAGCTCCCGCTCCGTAAATTACCCCTTGTACCCGCAACTGGTCCGCTTTGGGCGTCCCAAGCGCGGTGAGATACATCACCGTTGGCGGCCCCCAGACACCTGAAAGCCCACCAAATACACCGGCGATGGCACCAACAACCGCCTCGACCAGCGGGCTTTGTCGGCGCAGCGAAAATCCGACTCCCCCCAACTGTAACGCAGCATAGGCCAGAGCCGGAATACCGATTGCCAGCAGCAGAACCGCTTCGGGGACAACACGCACCATTTGCGCGGCAATGACCAATGTGATGCCACCAGCGATCAGAAACACACGGAAGGCCCTGATCGAACTCCAGGCAGCGCCCGGGCCATGGCGAAGGGATTGCATGGCATTTGTCACCAGTGTCGGGATGATCAACCCCGCCAAGGCCAGTTCCGGCGGGAGGAACAATGTCAAACCGGAAATCAGAATCAGGGGCTGCGCGAAGCCGACCACGCCTTTGACGAATCCCGCCACAAAAGCGATACCAAAGGCGAGTAACAGTGCCAAAGCGCTGAGAGAGGGGAAAAAAACGTCCATCGCTCTCCTTAACATCTCAGAATCTCGCTGCACGCACAAAGTTCATGCGAAATTATCGAACAAAATGGCGCATCAAAACGTATCTTTATTGTGCTGCAGTTGCGAAGGCGTTATCTGCAATGCAGCAAAAAGGGGAACGACACTATGGCACATGACGGTCAGGACATGACATTGGAGCAGGCACCGGCCTTGCTGAACGATCTGCTTGGATTGAGCGCGGCGGCAGTGCCCCCTGTTGAGGCCTTGCTGGAGAAAGCAAAGAGCAGTGTGCGGGCGTTGGTCAGCAAGGATGGCCGTGTCTCTGCCGATCTGATCGAAGCACATCAGACAGCTGCCCACGGCCTGGCCTGGCTGGCGACCTATGCGCAGGCCCTGCGTCAGATGCAAAACTGGGCCGACGCATTGAGCAAGGACGGCAAGTTTGGCGAGGCCGAGCAACTGATCCACCAGATCGCCTTTGGTGAATACCTTTGGCAAATCTATGGCGGTATCCAGATGAATCAGGGCGAGATCCTGCGTCTGCAGGATATGGGTTTGTCACAAGACGACATGCGCGGATTGATGGAGCCCGCTATCCAGACCCTGACACAGGGTGGCAACACCCAGGCCGCGCGGACACGCCTGGTTGAACTGATGCAGGAACAGTCTGCCAATATCACCGTCGGCGCCACCGGCCTTGACGAAGAGCTGGAGATGATCCGCGAACAGTTCCGCCGGTATGCCGTCGAAAAGATCGAGCCCTTTGCCCATGAATGGCACCTCAAGGACGAGCTGATCCCGATGGAGGTTGTCAATGAACTGGCCGAGATGGGCGTGTTCGGCCTGACCATTCCCGAAGAGTTCGGCGGTTTCGGTCTGTCCAAAGCGTCAATGTGTGTGGTGTCCGAAGAATTGTCCCGCGGTTACATCGGCGTTGGCTCCCTTGGCACGCGGTCCGAAATCGCTGCCGAACTGATCATCGCCGGCGGTACGCAGGCACAAAAGGAAAAGTGGCTGCCCCGCATCGCCAGCGCCGAAACCCTGCCGACGGCTGTTTTCACCGAGCCCAACACCGGCTCTGACCTTGGGTCTTTGCGCACGCGGGCGGTCAAGGACGGTGACGACTACAAGGTCACCGGCAACAAGACATGGATCACCCATGCGGCCCGCGCCCATGTGATGACCCTGCTGGCCCGCACCGATTCCGATACATCCGATTATAAGGGTCTATCGATGTTTCTGGCAGAAAAGACCCCCGGGGATGATGTGGCCCCTTTCCCGACCGAGGGCATGACAGGCGGCGAGATCGAAGTGCTGGGCTATCGCGGCATGAAAGAATACGAACTGGCCTTCGACGGCTTCCACGTCAAAGGCGAAAACCTGCTGGGCGGGGAAGAAGGCAAAGGGTTCAAACAGTTGATGGAGACGTTTGAATCCGCCCGCATCCAAACCGCGGCACGCGCCATTGGTGTGGCACAATCCGCGCTGGATCTGTCGATGCAATATGCGCTGGATCGCAAACAGTTTGGCAAGGCATTGATCAACTTCCCCCGCGTGTCGTCCAAGATCGCGATGATGGCGGTTGAATTGATGGTCGCCCGTCAGCTCACCTATTTCTCGGCATTCGAGAAAGACGAGGGCCGCCGCTGTGACGTTGAAGCAGGCATGGCGAAACTGCTGGGCGCACGGGTGGCATGGGCGGCAGCTGACAACGGCCTACAAATCCACGGCGGTAACGGATTTGCGCTGGAATACAAGATCAGCCGCGTGCTGTGTGATGCCCGTATTCTTAATATCTTTGAAGGCGCGGCTGAAATTCAGGCGCAGGTCATCTCACGGCGCCTCCTCGGCTAGACCTGTCCGGATGTCAGAGCGGGATGTCTTGCCTCTTAACCCAGTGCGACGGTATTGAGGGGGCATGACACGCACACGCCTTTCTCCTGACACATGGGTCTCTGCCGGTTTTGAGGCCCTTGTGGCCGCTGGCCCTGCTGCTTTGGCTGCTGAACCCTTGGCCCGGGCCTTGGGCAGCACCAAAGGGTCGTTCTATTGGCATTTCAAGGACGTGCCTGCGTTTCAGGACGCCCTGCTGGCCACATGGCAAACCCGGGCGCTGGAACAGGTGGTGGTTGCCGTCAGCGCCACCGGCGAAGCGGAAATACGGTTGCGTGAATTTGGCCAAGCGGTGCTGCGCGACCCTGTCGAGCCAAAGCTGCGGGCATGGGCGCAAAGCGATGCCCGACCTGCAAAGGTTCTGGCAGACGTTGACACAGAACGGCAGCACCTGCTGGGGCGACTTCTGACAACGCTGGGGCTTGGCAACGCCGATTTCGCCCGCGCCCTGCAGGCCACGTTGATCGGCCTGCCGTTATTGGGCCGCGCCAGCGACACCAGCCCGTTCGACACGCTGGTTGATACCATACTGGCCCTCGATTAACGCTGTGCCCACGCATATCATTCTTGCCATCTTCCTGTCGCTGACCGTCTTTCAGGCCGATGAAACCCTGCGACGCTATGGTGGTGCCGATCGTGAATGGCATCTGGTCACGCTGAACGGCACGGATTTTGACGCAGGTGTCACCCTCAGCTTTCCCACCCGCAACCGGATCACGAGCCAAGCGCCCTGTAACCGGTACCACACCCGAAATTCTGCCCCCTACCCTTGGATAGAAGTCGGGCCGATTGCGGCGGCCCGCCGGGCTTGTCCTGCTCTGCAAACGGAACAGGCATACTTCAAGGCGTTGCAGGCGGTAAATGTCGCCGTGATAGAGGGCACGACCCTGACCCTGTCAAACGAAGTGCGCCCCCTGCTGGTTTTCAAATACCGCGACTAAACATATCCACAAATCGGGCACGCGCCTCCGGCAACGGCTTGTTTCCAAGGTCTGCCGCCAGATGTGCATTTAGAAAATATCCCGTTGTTTTAAAGGCCTGCGCGATCTGCACATCCGACGCGTTACCCACCCCGCGCAATACATCGGGCAAAGGAAGCAGTTTATCCGCCCACGCCCCGGCCCCCTGGGCCGATACCGCCCGCCCTGACTTCGGCGAGACATAGGTTAACCCCTCCGTCGTCCCCGTCACGGCACAGGCACTCAGATCAAGCCCGTACCCCATCTCCTCCAGCAGTGCCAATTCCCATTGCAAGTAGGCCAATGGCCAGACATCCCATGCTCCCAGCAGATCCAGCAAAGCCTCGGTACGGGCGTAAAGCGGCGCATGCGGCACGCGTTCCGGCAGGCAAAAACCCAGCAAGGCTGTTACCGTGTTCAACCCCGCCAAACTCTGCCGGTTCGCCATGGCAGCAGCGGCACGGCTGCGCAGAGGTTCAACCGAAAAACTGCCGATGTGGTCCTCAAGGCGGGCCCTCCACGCCAGATCCAGCTGTGCCCCCGGTTGCAGGATCGGCGCAATCTTTCTGCTGGTGCCCCCGCGCACAATGCCGACATGTCGACCGTGTTCCGGTGTAAACACTTCGATGATAACCGAGGTTTCGCCATGGCGGCGCGAACTGAGGAGTATTCCCTGATCGCGCCATTCCATCACGTAAGCCCCTCTTGATCCAGCAGATGACGCCCCTGCCGGTCCTCGACCTCAATCACCCAAAGGTCTGGATCAAAACCGCGCTGGCGGCTGATCGCTTCGTCCACGTCGCGCTCCGCGCCTTTGCTCAACTCGATCCACTGCCGCGTGCCGCTCATCAAATCGAAGGAACGCTGAAACACCACAGCCTGCCCGTCGAGCGTGGCCAGTTTGACCAGAACAGCGCCGCCCGTGTCATCGCCATGGGCCACCACAAATGCAGGAATATCAAACACCGAAAGCCGCGCCAGATAGGCATCAACCCAGAACCGCGCTGTCAATCGTGGCACACCGCACCCCCATTCACCTTGCCCATAAACTCAATCCGGCAGCAGCCCAACCACCTGCCCATTGCTTTTACCTCAGGTGTTTCCGTCTTTGAAATCAAGCCCCATTTCGGTATAGCGCTCGGCTTCTTCCAGCCAGTTCGCCCGCACTTTCACTTGCAAAAACAGATGGATACGCCGCCCTAAAAATTCTTCCAATTCCTCACGGGCGGCCTTGCTTACCGCTTTGATTGTCTCGCCCTTATTACCCAGCACAATGCCTTTGTGACCGTCGCGGACCACATAGATCAACTGGTCAACGCGGGCCGATCCGTCAGTGCGCTCTTCCCAGTTCTCTGTCTCGACCGTCAACTGGTAGGGCAGTTCCTGATGCAAACGCAGGGTCAGTTTCTCGCGGGTCATCTCGGCGGCGATCATGCGCATCGGCAGATCGGCAATCTGGTCTTCGGGGTAAAGCCATGGCCCCTCTGGCAGTTCACCCGCCAGCCATTTGCGCAGAACATCAACACCATGTCCCTTCTCGGCAGAGATCATAAAGGTCTCGGCAAAAGGATAAAGGTCATTGAGCTTCTGCGTCAGTCCCAGCAAGACGGGCGCTTCGACGCGGTCGATCTTGTTGATCGCCAAAGCGACTTTACGGCCCTGCCCGACATCGGCCAGCCCTTCAAGGATCCTCTCAACACCTTCGGTCACGCCGCGATGCGCCTCGACCAGCAATACCACAATATCCGCATCCGACGCTCCGCCCCATGCGGCCGCCACCATGGCGCGGTCCAGTCGGCGGCGTGGCTGGAACAGACCTGGCGTGTCCACAAACACCAGCTGCGCGGCCCCTTCCATCGCCACGCCGCGGATGCGGGCGCGGGTGGTTTGAACCTTGTGCGTCACGATCGACACTTTGGCCCCGACCATACGGTTCAGCAGGGTGGATTTCCCTGCATTCGGTTCACCGATCAGGGCGATAAATCCGGCGCTTTGTCCTGCGGACTCGGGGCTGCTCATCTCTCATTCTCCAATTGCGCCAAAAGCGTCGTTGCGGCGGCCTGTTCGGCGCTGCGTTTCGAAGGGGCGGTGGCCTGTGCCTCGGCCCCGTTTTCAAGCCGTGCCGAAATGGTAAAGACCGGCGCGTGATCTGGCCCGGATCGCGCAACCTGCACATATTGGGGGGGAGAAAACTTGCGGGCCTGTGCCCATTCCTGCAAAGCGGTTTTTGCGTCGCGTGCATCTTCTTCGACTGTGTCGATCCGGTTGCCCCACAGCCGCAGGATCAAGGCGCGGGCTGCCTCGAAACCGGCGTCCTGATAGACCGCAGCAATCACGGCTTCAATGGCATCGCCCAAGAGCGCCTGTTTGCGACGCCCCCCCGAAATCATCTCGGAGCGGCCCAGCTTGAGCACCTGCCCCAGATCAATCTCACGGGCGACATCAGCGCAGGTTTCCTTGCGCACCAAAGCGTTGAAACGCGGCGCCAATTGCCCTTCGCTGGCCTGGCGGTCGCTGGCAAGAAGGGCCTCGGCCATGACCAGCCCCAATACGCGGTCGCCCAGAAATTCCAGTCGCTGGTTATCATCACGATTGGCCGACGACATCGAGGCGTGAGTCACCGCACGGACCAATAGCGCGGGATCGGTGAATACGTGCCCGATACGCCCCTGAAAGGCCCGAAGATCGCCGCTCAGCTTCATTCAACCCCTTTGAAGAACCGGTCGCTGCGCCATGTCCAGAAATACAACATCGAGGTGCCGGCAGAGCTGAACATGATCCGGTCCGCGCGCCCGATCAGGTTTTCATAAGGCACAAATCCGACACCGCCTACCTGTTGTGCCAGACGGCTATCTGCGGAATTATCGCGGTTGTCACCCATAAAGAAATAATGCCCGGCAGGCACAGTGTAGACGCCGGTATTGTCAGACTGCTGGTTGCCGATATTGAGAATCGGATGGCTGACACCGTTGGGCAAGGTTTCGATCTGGCGAGACTTTATGCAAATCCCCCCTTCGCCAACGGGGCCGTTTTCACAGCGCGGGCGCAACCGTTGCGGCCCCTGCGCGGCCATCTTTTCCTCGAAAACGCCGGCGTCTTCCACTTTGACTGCTTCACCGTTCAAATACACAAGGCCCTGTTTTACCTGAACCGTGTCACCGGGCAGACCAATCAGACGTTTGATATAGTCTCGTCCCGACACAGGGTGGCGAAAGACCACAACATCGCCGCGCTCGGGCTCACCGCCCCAAAAGCGCGTGTTCTCGCCATCAAAGCTGCCACAAACATCGCGGGCGTCCACTTCGATCCCGAAGTTGGGCAACATCAGCGACGGGCAGGACGCGTAAGAATAGCCATAGGCCATTTTGTTTACAAAAAGGAAATCACCGATCAGCAATGTCTCTTTCATTGAACCGGAGGGTATCCAGAACGGCTGGAAAAACAGGGTGCGGAAAACACCTGCAATCAATAGCGCATAAACTATGGTTTTGACGGTTTCGACAAAGGCGTTGCCGGATTTTTCCTTTTCGGCCATGCGGCGTCCCTTTTATGCGATTTGGGGTTACATGAGGGCGGGCGGCGGCACTGTCAAGGCGAGGGCGCAATGGCAACACCTATACGGGCGATTATTCGGTGCTGGAAAGCAGCCGCGCCTCGATTACAACAAAGGCCTGTGCCCAGGGATGATCGTCTGTCAGGGTCACGTGAATCACCGCCTCATGGCCTGCGGGCGTCATCGTGGCAAGCCGTTCAGCCGCCCAACCGGTGACTTCCATCACCGGCTGGCCAGTCCTGAGGTTGCTGACCGCCATGTCGCGCCACGAGATGCCCATGCGCAGACCTGTTCCAAGTGCCTTGGAGCAGGCCTCCTTGGCAGCCCAGCGTTTGGCGTAGGTACCGGCGACATCTTTGCGGCGTTCCGCTTTGGCTTGCTCCACTTGGGTGAAAACACGATTGCGAAACCGGTCACCGAAACGCTCCAGCGTGCCCTGGATTCGTTCGATATTTGCCAGATCGGTGCCGATGCCAAGGATCATCAGCGGATTGCATCCGCCCGTGCGGCATCCATCATCTCGCGCATTTCCCTGATGGCGGGTTCCAGCCCCAGAAAGATAGCCTCACCGATCAGGAAGTGCCCGATGTTCAATTCGCGCACTTCGGGAAAAGCGGCAACTGGTGACACGGTGTCATAGGTCAACCCGTGGCCGGCATGCACCTCAAGCCCCAGTGAATGTGCAAAACTCGACATCTCTTCGAGCTTTTTCAACTCTTCCTGCGCAGCCGGCCAATTCCCCTCGGCAAAGGCATCGCAATAGGCCCCTGTGTGCAGCTCGATAACCTCGGCTCCGATGCGGTTGGCGGCTTCGATCTGACGGGCATCTGCCGCGATAAAGATCGACACGCGGCTGCCTGCCTCGCGCAGGGGGGCAATGAAATGGGCCAGTTTGTTTTCTTCCCGCGCCACTTCCAGCCCGCCTTCAGTCGTGCGCTCCTCGCGCTTTTCGGGCACGATGCAGACCGCATGGGGTTTATGGCGCAGGGCAATTTTTTGCATCTCGTCCGTCGCGGCCATTTCGAAATTCAACGGTACGCTGAGAACCTCCATCAACCCTTCAATATCCGCATCCGAGATGTGGCGGCGGTCTTCGCGCAGATGCGCGGTAATGCCGTCAGCACCGGCGGCCTCGGCAATCTTGGCGGCGCGCAATGGATCAGGATAGGCGCCGCCGCGTGCGTTGCGCACGGTTGCCACATGGTCAATGTTCACGCCAAGGCGCAATTTTTCGTTCAGTCCCATTTCGTATCTCCTACTTGACCTCGTCGACCTTGCGCTTGGCTTCCGCTTTTGCTGCGGCTTTCTGCTTGAGCGCGTCGAACTTGGCCTTAATCAACCCCCGTCGGCGTTTTTGATACGCTTGAAGCAACGGGACCGCCAGATAATAAGCGATCGTCGCGCAGGTAACGCCCGGAATGATGGACCCGATCAGATAGGGATAGAACACATCGCGGGAAAAGGCCGTGAGGCTGGACCAATCCATTTCAGCCGGGGTGAAGATTGATACAAAATTCCGCCACAGATCGCTGCCAGCATCCGCGAACTTGCGGCTCAGGACACGCAGTTCACCATCGGGCAGCTCGGTCCCCAACAACAGATGACCGGTTTTGAGCGAGGACAAGGCGATAAAAACAAAGGTAAACGGATTGCCAACGAAGGTGGCCATCAATGAGGCAAGAATGTTGCCTTTCATCACTTTGGCAAGCAGGGCGGCCACGAGAAAGTGAAACCCGAAAAGCGGCGTGAAAGTCACAAAAACCCCGGCCCAGACCCCGCGTGCGATACGTTCGGGACTGTCGGGAAGACGCCGCATGCGATGTTTGACATAGTGAAACGCACGCGCCCAACCACCGCGGGGCCATAAAAACTCGGCCATCGCACGTAATGTGGGTTTGGGATCGCGGCGTTTGAATATCAACTTAGCTGTCCTGCATCGGTCTTTCGTCTGCCGTTTCGGGCATCGGGTGGATAGGGGTCATCTGCTTGGCGATATGGCGTCCTTTTTGCGGTATCGTGAAATCGCAGCGATGTCACTTTCCGCCTCCAGTGTCAGCATCAGGGAATGCAGATGCGCCACATCTCTTAAGTCCAGATAGATCAGAAGACGGTAAAAGTCCGGTTTCCGATCCAAGAATTCCAAGTCCGAGATATTGGCGGAAGCCTCTCCAATCAAGGTGCAGATGCGCCCCAGAACACCGGCGCCGTTGCCCATCGTCAGATCAATCACCGTGCCATAGACGGCGGCGTGATTTCCCTCGTGCCAGCGCAGGTCGATCCAGCGCTCGGGCTGGTCCTCGTATTCTGCCAGTTTTTCGCAATCAATGGCGTGAACGGTCACACCTTCGCCTTTGAAGGTGATGCCCACGATCCGCTCCCCTGGCAACGGGGTGCAACAGGGGGCACGGTCGAAACTCTGTCCGGCGCCTAGGCCCACAACCGCGCGGGCGGCGTCAACTTCGGCGCCTTGTTTAGGGGCCAGATCGGCGTAGACCGATTGCACAACCTGCCGGCCTGTAATCTCTGAACTGCCCAGACGGGCCAACAGATCATCGGCCCCGTCAAAACGCAGGCTTTTTGCCGCAGTGCGCAACGCCTTGTCGGTCGCGCGCTTTCCCACCTGCGCGAAGGCAGAGCGTGCCAGTTCACGGCCCAGCTTCACAAACCGTGCGCGGTCTTCTTCGCGCAAGGACCGGCGAATGGCAGATTTAGCCTTGCCTGTCGTCGCGATATCAAGCCAGGTCGCCTGTGGTGTTTGGCCCTGTGCGCGGATAATTTCGATCGACTGGCCATTCTTCACACGGGTCCAAAGCGGCACCCGCATGCCATCAACCTTGGCGCCGACACAAGCGTTGCCTATCCGCGTGTGGATTGCATAGGCGAAATCAATCGGCGTCGCGCCCCGCGGCAATTTGACCACATCCCCCTTGGGTGTGAAACAGAACACCTGATCCGCGTACATTTCCAGTTTGACGGCCTCAAGGAAATCTTCGTGATTCTCTTCGGCGTCGAATTGTTCATTCAGCTGCGAAATCCATTTCACCGGATCAACGGCAAAGGGGTTCTTGGAGCGTTTGCCGTCACGGTACGACCAATGCGCGGCCACGCCGGTTTCGGCGACATCATGCATCTGGCGGGTTCTGATCTGGACCTCCACCCGTTTGCCGTCACGGCCTGACACCGTCGTGTGGATTGACCGGTAGCCGTTGGATTTAGGCTGGCTGATATAGTCCTTGAACCGGCCGGGAACCGCCCGCCACCGGCCGTGGATCACCCCAAGGGCGCGATAACAGTCTTCTTCGTTGACCGTCAGAACGCGAAAGCCATAGATATCCGACAGACGGGAAAAGCTCAGCTCTTTTTCCTGCATCTTGCGCCATACCGAATAGGGTTTCTTGGCACGGCCAAAAATCTCTGCCTCGATCTGGGCCTCCTCCAGCTCGTGACGCATGTCGCCGGTGATCCGCTGGATCACGTCCCCTGCTTCGCGTTGCAGCGTGATAAAACGCCGGATGATGCTGGCGCGGCCTTCGGGGTTGAGCACCCGAAACGCCAGATCTTCCAGCTCTTCGCGCATCCACTGCATACCCATCCGACCGGCAAGCGGGGCATAGATATCCATGGTTTCGCGGGCCTTCTGCGCCTGTTTGTCAGGGCGCATCGCCTTGATCGTGCGCATGTTATGCAACCGGTCGGCCAATTTGACCAGAATCACCCGCAGGTCTTTGGACATTGCCATAAAAAGCTTGCGGAAATTCTCGGCCTGTTTGGTTTGCGTCGAATTAAGCTGTAGATTGGTAAGCTTTGTAACCCCGTCGACCAGCTCGGCAACCTCGGTGCCAAACTGCTGCTCGACGTCTTTATAAGACGCGACCGTGTCCTCTACGGTGTCATGCAGCAGCGCGGTGATGATCGTAGCATCGTCCAGCTGTTGCTCTGTCAGGATCGCGGCAACGGCAACGGGATGGGTAAAATAAGGTTCGCCTGAATGGCGAAACTGCCCCTCGTGCATCTTGGCACCATAGGCGAAAGCCGCACGCAAGCGCGGTTCGTTGGTTTTGGGATTATAGGCCCGGACAAGGGCAATCAGATCATCGGCAGTGATTTCGGTAGTGTCCATCAAACTGCCTCTTGACCCGCAAGCAGCGGGAGGGGGTTAGCCCTAGCCCTGCCCCTGCGCCGCCATCAACTGCCGCAGCAGCATTTCTTCGGACATGCTGTCTTCTTCAGGCTTGTCCTGTTCGGCACCCATCAAAAGCGCCATGGCGTCTTCTTCGGGCTCGTCCACTTCGATCTGATTCTGGTTGCTTTCGATCAGACGCTCGCGCAGATCGTCAGCCGATTGTGTCTCCTCTGCGATCTCACGCAGTGATACGACCGGATTCTTGTCATTGTCGCGATCAACTGTCACGGCAGAACCGGCAGAGATTTCACGGGCGCGATGGGCCGCCAGCATGACAAGCTCGAAACGGTTTGGAACTTTATCAACGCAATCTTCTACGGTAACGCGGGCCATGGAAGCCTCCAATATCTCAAGGGTGAGTCAGAAGTGCGCTATCTAGGCCGCTTTGAACGGATTTACAAGTCGTTATTCTGCATCTGTGTGGTCAATGGGCGCACTGTCGCAAGATCAGCCGGATCAAGCGCGTCACGCATCTGTGTAACGCTCGACCCCAGCACGGGATGTATCCAATCGGGGGCGACATCGGCCAGCGGGACCAGCACAAAAGCACGGTCCTGAAGACGGGGGTGTGGCAGGATCAATTCACCCGGTATTCGGATCATTTGATCATCCAACGGCAGATCGCGCCAGTCTTTGTGGGTCTGTCGGTCGGGCAGGACCTGATCTTCCATCGCGATCAGATCCATATCGAGCGTGCGCTGGCCCCAGCGTGCCGTGCGCGTGCGGCCCATTTCGGCTTCTATCTCGTGACATATTTCCAGCATCTGTGCCGCGCTCCAAGGCACAGTTATTTTTGCTGCGGCATTTACATAATCAGGACCATTGCCCGCAGGAAATGCAGGTGTACTATAAAACGCACTTATTGCGCGAATCACAGCGCCTTTTATTTTAAGCAGTTCCAGCGCCGCCCGGAGGGTCATTTCAGGCGCTCCAGCGGGTGACGTAAGGTTAGCACCAAACGCCAAAAGCGCAAATGAGGTGGGTTTGAGCGGAGGTTCGCCCTTTTCCCCGTGATCTTGGGCTTGCGGCATGGTGAAAAATCCTTAGTTAGGCGGCCCAGTGTTGTTGGGCAGTATTTCAAGTTCGGCGCTAATCCCTATTAGGCGCATAACGATATTACGATCTGACACGGTAGTTACGTGATAGTTCAGAGTTTGGCGACGTCGTCGCCGGAAGGGCACAAATGTTTTATAAAGACGAGCGACTGGCACTCTTTATTGATGGATCAAACCTCTATGCGGCGGCAAAGACCCTGGGGTTCGATATCGATTATAAGCTGCTGCGCCACGAGTTCATGCGCCGCGGCAAATTGCTGCGGGCGTTCTACTATACCGCCCTCTTGGAAAACGACGAATATTCGCCGATCCGTCCCTTGGTGGATTGGTTGAACTACAATGGTTTCACGATGGTAACCAAGCCGGCCAAAGAATATACCGACAGTATGGGCCGCCGCAAGGTCAAGGGCAACATGGACATTGAGCTGGCCGTCGATGCGATGGAACTTGCGCCGCATGTTGACCACATTGTGATCTTCTCGGGAGACGGTGATTTCCGTCCATTGGTAGAAAGCCTGCAACGTCAGGGCGTACGCGTGTCCTGCGTGTCGACGATTCGCAGTCAGCCGCCTATGATTTCTGACGATCTGCGCCGTCAGGTCGATAACTTTATCGAACTTGAAGATCTGAAGGACGTGATCGGCCGCCCACCACGTGAAAACGATTTTACCCCGCGTCCGGAGTAATCACCGCGGGCTTGTATCTGGATAAGGATGCAGGCCCTCTCCGCCTCCGTGGCAATTCAGCATTTATTTTTGCAAGCGCTCGGGCGCGTTGAAACAGCTTCCGAGCCAAGAGCGAAGTGCGCGGCAGCTTTATTCGCTGTGGCCGTTGGCGTGACATGTTTCTTGCTGCAATCACAAACAAAGGCCCGCGGGCTGATCCCGACCCATGGTCGGCTGGCATTAACCATGTCTCTAGCGCTATCAGTTTGCGCCAAGACTGGACCTGCCAGTCCCAAGTGATTAGGTCTTGTCGCAACGAAGGAACCGATAATGACCAAGCCCCCGCTAAACCTCTATCTTGCCGCACCGCGCGGGTTTTGCGCGGGTGTGGACCGTGCGATCAAGATCGTCGAGATGGCATTGGAAAAATGGGGCGCGCCGGTTTTCGTACGCCATGAGATCGTACACAATAAATTCGTCGTCGACGGTTTGCGAGATAAAGGCGCTGTGTTTGTCGAAGAGCTGGACGAATGCCCGGACGACCGGCCCGTAATTTTTTCCGCTCACGGGGTGCCAAAATCCGTCCCCTCGGCGGCAACAGCCCGCCGAATGGTATTTGTCGATGCGACATGCCCATTGGTCAGCAAGGTCCACATCGAAGCGCAACACCATGCCGAAGCCGGATTGCAAATGATCATGATCGGACATGCAGGCCATCCCGAAACCGTCGGCACCATGGGTCAATTGCCCGACGGCGAGGTCCTGCTGGTCGAAACCCCCGACGATGTGGCCAAAGTGACGGTACGCGATCCGGCCAAGCTGGCCTATGTGACGCAAACCACCCTCAGCGTGGATGACACCGCAGAAATCGTCGCGGCTCTGAACGCCCGATTCCCCGCCATCATCGGACCGCACAAGGAAGACATCTGTTACGCCACCACCAACCGTCAGGAAGCGGTCAAGGCGATGGCGCCTAAATGTGACGCAATTCTGGTGGTAGGTGCGCCCAACTCAAGCAATTCAAAACGTTTGGTCGAAGTCGGCGCCCGCGCGGGTTGCAACTATGCGCAGCTGGTACAACGTGCCGATGACATAGACTGGCGCAGCCTTGAAGGGGTTCGCAGCGTCGGCATCACCGCTGGTGCATCCGCCCCCGAAGTCTTGATCAACGAAGTGATCGCAGCCTTTGAAGCCCGCTACGTGGTGACCCGTGAACGGGTTGAAACCGCGCAAGAAAACGTCGAATTCAAAGTGCCGCGTATCCTGCGGGAACCCGTCTGATGCAGATGATTGGCCGCATTCCCGCCTCTGCTCTTCTGTTGGGTCTTGCCGGATTGATCCCTTTCATTTGGGCCGCCTTACTGGTGCTTGACTTGTTTGTTGTGCCCGACTGGCCGTTCCCGCAGGTGCTGCTGGGCGACGGGCGGCTGCTGATGATCCGCTATGGTGGGATTATCATGCCGTTCATGTCGGGTGTGTTGTACGGTTTCGCGACCAAGGCCCGCGGGATGCAAGCCGTCGCCGCCTATTTTCTGTCTGTCATGCCTGCCGTTTGGTGGTTTTTCATGCCGGGCACGGGCGTGACATCTGCGTTGACCAATCTTTGCACCGGTTTTATCGGCCTCTTACTCCTGGACTTTGCCTTTACCCGCTGGGGATTAACCCCAACGTGGTGGATCGCCTTGCGGGTTCAGCTGACCGCTGTTGTCGTGCTGTGCCTATGCGTTGGAATATTTCTATGAACGACGGCGAAACCCTCAGGACCTACGCAGCCAAGGCCGCAACCTACGCCGAAATGGTCAGCGCCTCTGTTGAAAAGGATGTGATGTTTCCCGGCTTTCTTGCGGCTTTGCCTCAGGGCGCGCAGGTGCTTGATCTGGGCTGCGGTCCGGGACATTACGCTGCCGCCATCGCCGCCCAAGGACACTGTGTCACCGCAACAGATGCGGTACAGGAAATGATTGATCTGGCATCACAGCACCAGGGGGTGACGGCGCGCCTCGCCCGCTTTGAGCAGATCACCGGCACGGATTTATATGACGGCATCTGGGCCAACTTCAGCCTGCTGCATGCGACGCGCGCAGCAATGCCAAACCATCTGGCGGCCCTGCATTGCGCCTTGAAACCGGGCGGCGTGTTCCACATCGCGCTGAAATCCGGCAAAGGCAGTAAACGCGACAGTATTGGCCGACTTTATACTTATTATACCGAAGAGGAACTGGCAGCCTTGTTGATGCAAGCAGGATTCACTGTGACCGGCAGTCGCCATGGCAGTGACAAGGGGCTGGACGGCACGGTTGCCGACTGGATCGGATTGACCGCACATGGCTAAACTTTATGCCTATACAGACGGGGCTTGCTCGGGCAACCCCGGCCCCGGCGGGTGGGGTGCCTTGATGCAGGCCAAGGATGGTCAAACCGTTGTAAAAGAACGCGAACTCAAAGGCGGCGAAGCGCAGACCACCAATAATCGGATGGAGTTGCTGGCCGCTATCCACGCTCTTGAGGCATTAGGCCGTGAGACCGAAATCACCATTGTGACCGACAGTAATTACGTCAAGAACGGCATCACCTCGTGGATCTTCGGTTGGAAGAAGAACGGCTGGAAGAATGCCGCGAAAAAACCGGTCAAAAATGCCGAACTCTGGCAACGGCTGGACGCGGCAAACGCGCGCCACCGTGTCACCTGGGAATGGGTCAAAGGCCACGCAGGTCATCCCGAAAACGAACGCGCGGATGAATTGGCCCGCGCGGGCATGGCCCCGTTCAAAACATGACGCTCGTCACCCTTCTCGATTACACTTCGGTTCTGGTCTTCGCCGTCACCGGTGCCTTGGTGGCCAGCCGCGCCCAGCTCGATCTGGTGGGCTTTGCCTTTATCGCCTGTCTCACCGCTCTGGGCGGTGGCACCATCCGCGACTTGCTGCTCGACCGGAATCCGATCTTCTGGATCGACAACCCCACCTATCTGGGTGTTGCTGCCGGTGCCGCTCTGGTCATCTTTTTCACCGCTCACATCTTTGAAAGCCGTCTGCGCACCCTGATCTGGCTGGACAGTTTCGCCCTCGCCTTTGCGGTGGCTGCCGGCGCCGGTGTGGCGCTGGGCCTTGATCACTCCCCCACAATCGTAATCCTGATGGGGATGATCACCGGCTGTATGGGCGGCCTCATGCGGGACGTGGTTGTGGGCGAGGTCCCCTTGGTGCTGAAACAAGGCGAACTTTACATCACCGCAGCCTTTGCCGGGGCGGCCACCGCGAGCATCGCGAAACTTTACCTGCTGGACACCTCGCTGGCCCTGCTCGCCTGCGCCGGTATCACATGGGTGCTGCGCGCCGGGTCGCTCACCTTTGGCTGGCACCTTCCCGTCTACAAAAGCACCCCGCCCAAAACCTGAGCAGGCGGCCGCGCCTTCATCTTGCCCTTAAACTCAATGCCGTCATTTCCGCCAGTGAAACGGCACGATGACCAGCGCCCCGATCGAAGACACGATTGCATTCATCCCCGGCGACGAAAACCCGAACCCGAACATGATGCGCACAAAGTAAAACAGGAATGCCCCACCCACACAGATGATGATCGACTGAAGATAGCCATTATGCGTCCAACCGGTCTTTTCCGCCGTGTAGCCGATGATCCCCGCGATAACCACGGTCCCGAAAAGGACAAGAAACATTGCGTTAGTCTCCGTTCAGCACTGTGCCAGGGGCGATCTGCGCCCCGCTTTGAAAGCTCACCACATCCTGCGCTGCCTTTCCGGCCCGTTGCAAGCGGGTCAGTTGGACCGCGCCTGTGCCGCAGGCGACGCGCAAACCGGAATCAAGCACCTCACCCGCTTGCCCTTCACCTTCTGCAAGACAAGACCCCAGCGCCTTGACCCTTGTGCCGCCCTGTTCAAACCATGCCCCCGGAAAAGGCGAAAGCCCGCGGATCAGACGGTCAATTTCCACCGCCGGACCGGTCCAGTCGATCCGCGCCTCGGCCTTGTCGATCTTGGCGGCATAGGTGACCCCGTCATCAGGTTGCGGCTCAGCGTCCAGCGTTGCGAGATTGGCCAAGGCCTCGACAATTGCGACGGCCCCCATGTCGCTTAGCCTGTCATGTAATTGCGCAGTTGTCTCGGTCTGTCCGATCGCGGTTTCACGACGCAACAGAACCGGACCTGTATCCAGCCCCGCTTCCATTTGCATGATGCATACACCTGTCATCGCGTCACCGGCCATAATTGCGCGGTGGATAGGTGCAGCCCCCCGCCAGCGCGGCAGCAGACTGGCGTGGATGTTCAGACAGCCGTTTCGGGGCGCGTCGAGAATCGCCTGCGGCAGGATCAGCCCATAGGCCACGACAACAGCGATGTCTGCCTGAAGGGCTGTGAAATCTGTCAGAGCCTCCTCGGTCTTGACCGATACCGGATGGCGCACCTCAAGGCCCAAGGCCTCGGCGCGGGCCTGCACCGGTGTCGGACGATCCTTTTTGCCGCGCCCGGCAGGACGGGGCGGCTGGCAGTAAACCGCGGCGATCTCATGACCGGCGGTCACCAGCGCGTCGAGGACGGGAACAGAAAAATCCGGCGTTCCCATAAAGATGATACGCATTTTTACCTCCCGAAAGTGGGCCAGAGGTGCCACTTAGCCTTTTAGTTTTTGCGCCTTACGCAGCAGCATGTCGCGCTTTGTCTTGCTCAGCCTGTCGAAATACATCCGGCCCGCCAGATGGTCGATCTGATGCTGTACGCTGGTCGCTTCCAGCCCTACAAATTCGCCACGCGCGATCACGCCGTCGGCGTTCAGGTATCTTACCGAAACGGCACGCGGGCGCGTGATCTTGGCCGATACACCTGGCAAACAGGGGCTCGCCTCTTCATGCTCGTTCGGTTTAGCAGAGGATTCAATCACCTGCGGATTGGCCATCAAGATACGCTTTTTGCGATCACTTGAGGCATCGACGACGGCCAGTTGCAACATCACGCCAATCTGCGGTGCGCCAAGCCCCACCCCCGGCATCGCGTCCATCGTGTCGACCATATCCTGCCAGATCGCGCGGACCTCATCGGTTATCTCACCCACTTCTTCTGCTTTTGTACGCAGGCGTTTATCTGGCCATTGCAGGATTTTGCGGACTGTCATTGTGCGTTGTACTCCGCGATCAGGGCAACACGGTTCCCCTCTGTCAGGTGGTCAAAGGTGACCACACCGTCCAGATGATCCAGCTCGTGCTGGACACAAGCAGCG
The DNA here is from genome assembly GCA_049794055.1 of Sulfitobacter sp. Classification (GTDB taxonomy): domain Bacteria; phylum Pseudomonadota; class Alphaproteobacteria; order Rhodobacterales; family Rhodobacteraceae; genus Sulfitobacter. The sequence goes on along the minus strand of JBARCL010000032.1, from coordinate 38,653 downwards.
GCAAACCCATCAAAGCTTTGGACATAGCGCCCGCCGTTCAGGCCGGTCCAGACCATTTGCACCTGTGCGGGCCGGTTCACGGATGCCGTCACCCCCGGAATGCTCAGACAGCCTTCGTCGTTGATCTGCCGTTCTTCACTGATTTCCTGCAACATCGGGTTGATACAAACCAGCGGATCGGATTTGCCCTCTTTCCATCCCGCATCCATCACGAAAATGCGCTGCATCACGCCAACTTGCGGTGCGGCCAGACCGCGACCCGGAGCGGCGTACATTGTTTCAAGCATATCTGCCGCCAGCGTTTTGATCTCGGGGGTGATGTCTTGGACCGCCACGGCGGTTTCGACCAGTCGCGGATCAGGCCAAAGCAGGATCGGCAGAATGCTCATCCCCGCGCCAGCTCGCGCTTTAGCTTTACCATCTTGCGGGTCATCATCTGGCGCTTCAACGGCTTGAGATAGTCGATGAACAGTTTGCCATCCAGATGGTCGATCTCGTGTTGCACACAGGTGGCCCAGAGACCGTCAAATGTTTCGGTCTGCGGATTGCCGTCGCGGTCCATCCATTCAACGTCAACCACCTTGGGGCGCGTTACGTCGGCGTAAAGGTCCGGCAGCGACAGGCAGCCTTCCTCATAGGTGTTTTCCTCGTCGGATGCAGCAAGAATGCGTGGATTAAACATCACCATCGGGCGCGGTTTCTCGCCCTCTTCCTTAACGCAATCCAGCACGATCAACCGATCCAGCACGCCCACCTGCGGCGCGGCCAGCCCGATACCGGGGGCCTCGTACATGGTGCGCAACATATCATCAGCCAACAGGCGCAAATCGTCGCTAAGATCAGCAACGGGTTTGGCCATTTTCTTGAGGCGCGGGTCGGGGTGTAAAAGGATCGAGCGTTTCATGGGGCTGATGTAGGCCATGCCCCTCGCCTGCGCAAGCAAGGGGTTGCAGCCTCTGCACAAGCCGCTAGCCTGCGATCTGACCAAAAGGAGCGTACCTCATGAATTTTGACGAGATCATCGACCGCCGCGACACCCATTGCGCCAAGTGGGACAAAATGGAGGCGCTCTATGGTGTGCCGCGCGACGAAGGGATCGCGATGTGGGTCGCAGATATGGATTTTCGCCCGCCCGCGGTGGTGCAGAATGCCGTGCGCGATATGTTGGATCACGGCGTTTACGGATATTTTGGTGATGACAGCAAATACCTTGGCGCGATCCAATGGTGGATGAAAACGCGCCACAACTGGGAGATTGATCCGTCATGGATTTTCACCACCCACGGGCTGGTGAACGGCACCGCCATGTGCGTCGATACCTTTACCGAAGCCGGTGATGGCGTAGTCCTGTTCACCCCGGTCTATCATGCCTTTGCCAAGGTGATTGGAGCAGCAGGCCGCAAGGTGGTTGAATGCGAAATGCCGCTAACCAATGGCCGCTATGAAATGGATTTCGACGCATGGGATGCGCAGATGACCGGCGGCGAAAAGATGGTGGTACTGTGTTCACCACATAATCCCGGTGGCCGCGTCTGGAGCCGCGCAGAGCTGCAAGGCGTTGCCGATTTCGCCAAACGTCATGACCTGATTCTGGTTTCGGATGAAATCCATCACGATCTGGTAATGCCTGGAAACACACATATTCCGATGGCCCATATCGAAGGGATTAATGATCGGTTGGTGATGATGACCGCCACCACCAAGACCTTCAATATAGCGGGCAGCCATTCCGGCAATGTGATTATCGAAGATCCCGATTTGCGCGCAAAATTCGGCGCGCGGATGATGGCGATGGGGCTATCGGCGAACTCTTTCGGCTTGTTTATGGCGACGGCGGCCTATTCACCGGAAGGGGCGGTTTGGGTCGATGATCTGGTGACCTATCTGGATGGTAACCGACGCCTGTTTGATGATGCGGTGAATGCCATTCCGGGTCTCAAGTCGATGCCCCTTGAAGCCACCTATCTGGCGTGGGTCGATTTTGAAAACACCGGGATGACTCGGGATGAATTCACCCGTCGCGTACAAGAAGATGCAAAAATTGCGGTCAACCATGGCCCGACCTTTGGTAAGGGCGGCGAGAACTTCCTGCGGTTCAACATCGCAACACCACGTGCGCGGGTGCAAGAAGCTTGTGACCGCTTGGCCAAAGCGTTCAGCGACTTGCAGTAAATCCCTTCTGCCGATTCTCAGGCCCCGTCGGACAGGTCTTGCGCAATCATCAGCGCATTGCCGGCGGGGTCATAGAACGAAGCAAGACTGACCATACCTTCCATCGTTTCTGTCGCCCCGTCAAAACGGACGCCCGCCCCTTCCAAGGCAATGCGGGCAGCGGCGATGTCTGCCACACCAAACACCGGCACTGCGTTGCCCGGTGTCGGCTCTGCCTGTTCGCCGAGACCAAGAATAACGCCTTTGGTATTCGTCGAAAGCGCGCTCCACCCGGCCTCATCAATGTGAAACCGCAGTGAAAACCCCAACATTTCCGAATACCATTTGGCGCTTGCGTGCCGGTCCCGGACCGACAATGCGATGGTGATCTGATCGTCCACTGTAATAATCGACAGCCGCTTTTCCGTTCGAAAAAAATATATGCACTATGCTTTATGGACATTAATCTGCGTGTCTAGATTTCTTCTCGCGCATGGTCTTTGCGTATTCTCGCGTTGTTGCACCAAGGCGTGGCCGGACGTCAGGCGGCACTGTTTCAAGCCAAAAAGGCGGCGCGCACGGCATTTGGGCAAAGGCTGCATCATCTGATCGACCTCAAACTGTTGGAACGCAATCCGGGCCATGGTCATCCGTTGCGCCCCGAATGTCGGCTGACCCCGATTGGCGTCGAGGCGGCTGCAATGGCCGACCGTATTGCAAAAGTGACTTACGATGAAGCGGATGCTGTTTTGCTCAGACGCGCGTGGACCTTGCCGGTTTTGACGGTCAGTCCGACACCGCGTTCGTTTACGGGAATCAAGACCTCGCTGCCCGCCATCACGGACCGTGCCCTGTCCCAAACGCTCAAGCCGTTAAATGCACACGGCTGGCTGGTGCGACATGTCGACACAGATGCTCACCCTCCGCGTGCAAAGTATCATGCGGTCTATGTCGGCAGGTGCATCAACAAGGCCGTATCGCTGGTTTTATGAGGCGAAAAAGCGCTGAAAGCCATATCTGAACAGATTTTTAAGCTTCATCCCGCAAGTGTCATTTGCGTGAACCGGCGATTGGTCTATGAAGAGGGCTAACAACAATGAAAAACAGGCACATGTCCGAACATTCCCCAACCACACCGCCGCAGACCGAACCACGGGCTGCAAGAGACTGGGTCAAGATTCTGGCCGAGTATCGTGAACCAAGCTCTTGGCGCAGCTCCTTTGAGCTGGCAGCGACCATCGGGCCCTACTTGCTGATTTGGGTGCTGGCCTGGCTTTCGCTGTCCGTCAGCTATTGGCTGACCTTTGCGCTTTCCATGTTGAATGCGGCGTTTCTGCTGCGCCTTTTCGCGATCCAGCATGATTGCGGCCATGGTGCGTTTTTCAAAAACCGGACACTCAGCGATTGGTTGGGCCGCGCCCTTGGCGTGCTTACACTCACGCCTTACGACGTCTGGCAGCGGACCCATTCGATCCATCACAGTGCTGCTGGCAATCTGGGGCGGCGCGGTATGGGTGACGTTCATACGATGACACTGGCCGAGTACCACGAAGCCGGTCCTGTCACGCGCCTGATCTACCGCCTTTATCGCCACCCGATCATCCTGTTTGGTCTGGGACCAGGATATCTGTTCTTCCTTCAGAACCGCATACCTTTGGGGTTGATGAACAATCTCCGGTATTGGATCAGCGCCATGACCACCAATGTGGCGATTCTCGTCGCGCTTGCGGTGATCTTGTACTTTGGCGGCCTGATGCCAATTTTGCTGATCTTTGTGCCATCGACCTTATTGGCCGCGACTGCAGGTGTCTGGTTGTTCTACGTCCAGCACCAGTTTGAAACGACCCATTGGGAAAACAATGAAGACTGGCAGCTGCACGAGGCCGCGCTGCACGGCAGTTCACATTATGTGATGCCCTCTGTCCTGCAATGGTTGAGCGCGAACATCGGTGTGCATCACGTGCACCATCTGTACAGCCGCATCCCGTTTTACCGCCTGCCGGAAGTTTTGCGCGATCATCGGGATCTGGCCGATGGCAACCGCATGACGATCCGCGAAAGCCTGGTCAATGCGCGTCTGCATCTGTGGGATGAAGAAGGGAAACGGTTGCTTTCTTTCTCGCAAGCCCGCGCACGGTTCAAGGAAATTGGCAAGACGGCCTAGGGCCGTCCAGCATTAGCCTGCGGTAAGCAAGGCAACCGGTGCATCGATCGCACGCTCAAAATCAAGCGCGGCTGCTGTGGCAACAGCGGTCGCGCGTTTGAATTCAAACTGCATTTCGTCCGCTTCTTCCTCGCTTGCCACAATCAAGCATTGGAACAGGTGGTCTCCCCCCTCGTACAAATCGACCAAACCGCGCAGGGTTGGCGCGTCTTGCGCCGCGATGGAAAAACCGGTCTTCCACATGCGCAACACCGGATACATCCGGCCGTTGACCTCAAGATGTAACCGTGATGTCCGGCGCAGGTTTTTGCTGCGTGCCGCTTCAAGCCCGGCAAGAATCTCTTTCGACAACATCGCTTCCATGAACATCTCCACCCAATTCCTCCTAACGTGGCTTACCTTGCCAAAAAATCAACCGAATTCGGGCTGTGCACCTGCGCAGCCCCACTGCGCCTCTGCTTGATATGGGCAGAGTATGACAATAAGGCTACAATCCCCCTAACAAGCGAAGGAGCGCGCGACATGGGGTTGTTGGTCGACGGTAAATGGCAGGACAAATGGTATGATACCAAATCTTCTGGCGGCAGCTTTGAACGCTCTGCTGCGCAGTTCCGCAACTGGATCACAGCGGATGGCGCGGCAGGCCCTTCCGGTGCTGCGGGGTTCAAAGCCGAAAGCGGCAGATATCATCTTTATGTAAGTTATGCCTGCCCGTGGGCGCATCGCACGCTGATTTTTCGCGCGCTCAAAGACCTGACCGACTACATCACAATCAGCGTGGTTCATCCCGAGATGCTGGACGATGGCTGGACATTCGATGAGACCTACCCAGGCGCCACCGGCGACACGCTCTTTGACCTGCCTTTTGCTCGCGACATTTATACCCGCGCCGATCCAAAATTCAGCGGTCGCGTGACCGTGCCGATCCTCTGGGACAAAGTGCAAAGCACGATCGTATCCAACGAAAGCTCGGAAATTATCCGCATGCTGAACAGCGCCTTTGATGACATCACCGGCAATACAAAGGACTACTGGCCAGAGGATCTGCGCGATGCCATCGCGCCTGTGAATGAACGTATCTACGACAGCTTCAACAACGGCGTGTACCGCTGCGGTTTTGCCACCACCCAGGCGGCATATGACGATGCGGTGGCTCCCCTTTTCGACACGCTGGACTGGCTTGAGGAACGGCTGTCGCAAACCCGCTATCTGATGGGGGACCGCGTGACCGAAGCGGACTGGCGCCTTTTCCCGACATTGGTGCGGTTCGACATGGTGTATCATCTACATTTCAAATGTAACCGCCGCCGTATCTTGGATTACCCGAACCTATGGGCATATACCCGTGCACTCTATCAAGCACCGGGGGTGGCGGCGACGGTGAACATGGATCACATCGTGCGCCATTACCATTACAGCCATGATACAATCAATCCGAACCGGATCATCCCCATAAACCCCCAGCTTGATTTTGACGCGCCTCACGACCGCGGCTGAATTTGACGCCCTTGGGTACCATAGTATTCCACCATGGCGGCCAGATCTTCGGGCGGTGTTCCAGAGGGCAGAAACGCACGTGCGTTTGCAGCAAGGCCAAAGATAGACCCGTCAGAGAAGAAAGAGGTGTTGGTCACAAAAATGACCCGCGCATCAGGTTGGCGCATGTCGGCAAAGTCCGAAACCGCCAGCGCCGACCCCCCCTCGATCATCAGGTCAAGAATGATAAGATCAACCGGGTTTTCGGCGATATGGTCCGTGGCCGCATTCTGGGTGGTGACACAGCTGACGTGCATGCCCTGACGTTCAAGATGTCGTTGCCATAGTGTACCGAGTTCGGACCGGCTTTCTACGATCAGAACTTTCATGCAAACGCATTGCGCCTGCGGCAGAGTTTCGAGCTCGGCATTCATATGCCTGTCGTCCGCGCAATTCGTTAACAAAACGTTAATTTGAGGGATATTAAATTAACGCGGCAAACTTCCCTTGAAGACGAAGCGTTTTTCCGCTCTGCCAGTGGCAGGCAGCGGCGCACGTTCGCCGGCCGGGTTATGTAAAGGATGAAGAAAGCGCATGCAAAGCAAACGCGACCATGGCGGCAACCTTGACGCCGCGATTGCCCGTTTCGGCGCAAGCCGCAACAGCTGGCTCGACCTGTCGACGGGTATCAATCCAGATGCCTATCCCTTGCCCTCGATCCCACAAAACGCATGGACCGCTTTGCCAGATGAGGCAGCCCGAGACGGGTTGATCCAAGCTGCACGCCGGTTCTGGTCCGTGCCTGATCACGCGGGCGTTTTGCCCGTCGCCGGTGCTTCCGCCGCCATCGCCCATATCCCCTTGCTTGCCACACCCGGACGGGTTGCCATCCCCGGGCCAACCTATAACGAGCACGCCGCCAGCTTTGCGGCCGCGGGTTGGGAAGTGGTCGACGGCGAGGCGCAGGACGCCAGCGTGCACGTCCACCCCAACAATCCCGACGGGCGTTTATGGGGCATGCGGGATTGCACCGGCACGTTGCGGGTAATCGACGAAAGCTTCTGCGATGTTGCCCCCGATGCGTCTTTGATTGCCGCGGCGACGCAACCCGGGACGCTTATCCTCAAAAGCTTTGGCAAGTTCTGGGGCTTGGCCGGTGTACGCCTCGGGTTTGTAATCGGCGATCCTGTGCTGCTTGACCGTTTGGCCGCGATGCTGGGGCCTTGGGCTGTGGCCGGACCAGCGCTTGAGATTAGCACCGCAGCCTTGCACGACATCGCATGGGCGGCTGACACGCGGACGCGGCTGACCCAAGATGCCGCGCGACTTGATACACTGCTCTTGGCGGGGGGCGCGACACCCATTGGCGGCACGACGCTATTCCGGCTCTATGATGTAGACGACGCCAGCCAGTGGCAAACCCGTCTGGCGCAGCACCACATCTGGAGCAGGATTTTCCCGTACAATCCGCGCTGGCTGCGTCTTGGTTTGCCGCCTATAGACGGCTGGCCGCAGCTGGAAGCGGCAGTATCATGAGCGGCGCATGGGTTTTGGTCATGGCACTGCTTCTGGATGCCCTCGCAGGAGAGCCGAAATGGCTTTGGCACCGCTTGCCGCATCCCGCGGTTCTGATGGGCCGGCTGGTTGGCTGGTGCGACACGACTTTCAACCATGGCAATGGCCGTAAGGGCAAAGGCATCGCGGTTGTTATGGGGCTTGCCTTTTGCGGCGGTGCGATTGGCAGTTTTTTGACCCTCTTTGGTCCAATCGTCGAAGTTGTCATCGTCGCAATCCTGTTGGCGCACCGGTCGTTGGTTCAGCATGTCCGCGCAGTTGCTGACGGCTTGCGCCTGTCCCTCCCCCAAGGCCGCCGCGCCGTCGCGATGATTGTCAGCCGCGACACCCGCGACATGGCACCCTCCGCTGTGGCCCGTTCTGCCATCGAAAGTGCTGCGGAAAACTTGAGTGACGGGGTGATCGCGCCTGCGTTCTGGTTCCTGATCGGTGGCTTGCCGGGGCTGATGATCTATAAGCTGGTCAACACCGCCGACAGTATGATCGGCTATCGCACACCCCGCTTTGCCGATTTCGGTTGGGCAGCGGCACGGTTGGACGATGTGCTCAACTGGGTGCCCGCCCGCCTTACCGCCCTGCTGATTGCCCTGCCCGCTGGTGTCACATCACAATGGTCCGCCATCCGCCGCGATGCTGCCCTGCACAAATCACCCAACGCCGGCTGGCCCGAAGCCGCGATGGCACGTGCTATCGCAGTGGCGCTTGCCGGTCCGCGTGCTTATGATGGTGTCATGCAGGAATTTGCATGGGTCAACCCGCAGGGCAAACGCACCATCGGCCCCGTGCAAATCGACGCCTGCATCACCCGTCTGTGGCACGCATGGGCGGCAACTATGGCGCTGGTAGCCGCCATTGTTATTCTGACGAGTTGAGGATTTTTAATGCGACGTTTCCTACTTTCCCTTGTGTTTGCCGGTCTGGCGCACTCTGCGGCTGCCGAATGTGGCGGCTCCTTCTCAAGCTTCATCGGGGGCCTCAAATCCGAAGCTGTCGCAAATGGCTTCGCGCAACCTACCGTCGATACGTTCTTTGCCGGTATCCGCCAGGATCCGGCAGTCCTGCAAGCCGACCGCAAGCAGGGCGTCTTTCAACTGCCTTTTGTTGATTTCTCGCGCCGCCTGATCTCGGACGACCGCATCAAACGGGGCCGCGCAAACGCGGAACGCTATGACAGTGTCTTTGACCGGATCGAGCGTGATTATGGCGTCGATCGCGGTGTGCTGCTGGCATTCTGGGCATTTGAAACAGACTACGGCGCGTTTCAGGGCGATTTCAACACCGCAAACGCGCTGGTCACATTGGCCCATGATTGCCGTCGGCCCGAGCTGTTTCGCCCGCAAGTTATTGCTGCTGTAGAACTCTTCGCCAAGGGGCAGTTTGATCCGCGCAGCACCACAGGCGCTTGGGCAGGTGAAATCGGTATGGTCCAGATGCTGCCCCGCGACATTCTGGAAAATGGCGTGGATGGCGACGGTGACGGCAAAGTTTCTTTAAAAACCTCCCCGCCGGATGCCCTGATGTCCGGTGGCAAAATGCTGCAAGCTCTGGGTTGGCGGGCAGGTGAACCTTGGCTGGCCGAGGTCGCTATGCCTGATAACTTCGACTGGTCCCTCACCGGACTTGAGACCATCAAGACCACCGATGACTGGACGGCGCTTGGTGTGACACCTCGCAATGGCCCGCTCCAAAGCGGCCTTGATGCCTCGATCTTGCTGCCACAAGGGCGCAACGGGCCCGCCTTTGTCGCCTATCCAAATTTCCGCGTCTATTTCGACTGGAACCAAAGCTTTACTTACGTGATGACCGCCGCCTATTTCGCCACCCGTCTGCAGGGGGCTGCTGTTTTTGACGCGGGAACTCCCGATCGGGGGCTGGAAGGCAATGACATGAAAAACCTGCAAACGCGGCTACAAGCCCGTGGGCATGATGTGGGCGGCATCGACGGCATTTTGGGGGCCGCGACCCGCGCCGCTGTGCGCGCCGAACAGACCCGCCTTGGCTTGCCTGTTGACGGCTGGCCGACCCCTGCCTTGCTGTCGAAACTCTGAACCAAAGGAAAACCCATGCCACTTAAGACATCCGCCGCTCACATGGTCGCCGCCGCCCGTGCCCGCATCGAAGAGATCGAAACCGCTGATGCCATTCAGATGGTCAATGATCCGGCGGTCCAGATCGTCGACCTGCGCGACCCGCGCGAACGCGAACGCACAGGCTTCATCCCCGGCAGTTTCCACTGTCCGCGCGGCATGCTGGAATTTTGGGTCGACCCTGACAGCCCCTATTTCAAAGAGGTTTTCGCCCAAGACAAAAAATTTGTCTTTCACTGCGCTTCCGGCTGGCGGTCGGCCCTGTCTGTGGCGACCTTGCAGGACATGGGATTTGACGCCGCACATCTGAAAGAAGGGTTTAGTACCTGGGAAAAAGCCGGTGGGCCGGTCGAAAAGGCCACGCCAGAGTAATGGGCTAGGCGACCAACGTTTCCGCCTTTTTAAGATCCACCGACACCAGCTGGCTAACCCCCTGTTCGGCCATGGTCACACCGAACAGCCGGTCCATCCGTGACATCGTCACGGCATGGTGCGTGATGATCAGGAAACGCGTGTCTGTCTGGCGGCACATCTCGTCCAGCAGATCACAAAAGCGGGTGACGTTGGCGTCATCCAACGGCGCGTCCACCTCATCCAGCACACAAATCGGTGCGGGGTTGGCAAGGAACACCGCAAAGATCAGCGCCATCGCGGTGAGCGTCTGCTCGCCGCCAGACAGCAGGCTCAAGGTGCTGAGTTTCTTACCCGGTGGCTGGCACATGATCTCAAGTCCCGCTTCAAGCGGATCATCGGATTCGACCATCACCAGATTGGCATCGCCCCCTGCGAACAGATGGGTAAACAACATGGAGAAATTCGAATTCACCTGTTCGAACGCCGTCAACAACCGCTCGCGCCCTTCACGGTTCAGGCTTGCGATACCTGAGCGTAGCGTCTTGATCGCCTCTTCCAGATCAGCTTTTTCACCGGTCAGCATGTCGAATTCTTCCTGCACCTCTTTGGCATCCTCTTCGGCCCGCAGGTTCACCGCACCCAAGGCATCGCGCTGCCGCTTGAGGCGATTTACATCCGCTTCCAATGCACCCGCACCGGGCATCTTGTCAGGCGTGGCTTTCAAGGAAGTGAGAAGCTGTTCTGGCGTCATCTGGCTGTCTTCCGAGATTCGTTCAGCCGCAGCTGCAACGGTCTCTTTTGCGGCCTCTGCACGCGCATCGGACCGGGCCCGCGCCTCACGGGCTTCAGATGCATCGCGCTCTGCTTCGCGCTCTGCGACCGTTGCGTCGCGCAGCACAGTTTCAGCGGTGGACAGCGCATTCGCCGCCTCCGCCTTGCGTGCCTCCGCCGTCTGGATCGCGTCACTCAACTCGTCGCGCTTGGCCGCGATTTCAGCGGGGGCTGCGCTGGCCTCTTTCAGCTCTGCCTCTGATGTTTGCTTGCGCTCCACCAATTCCGAACTGCGCTTTTCGGCGGTCTCCAGGCGGTGACGCCAACCACTGGTTTCCTTGGTCACCTCCTGCGACCGCTTCACCCGCGCATCCCCCTCGCGGCGACGTTCATCATGGGCTGACCGGCGTGACATCATCGTGATCCGTGCAGCTTCTACCGTCATGCGCAGGTCTTCGATGCCCGCGCGGGCCTCTGCCAAATCACCCAGTTCGGCCAGGGCCCGTTCCGCCTCAAGCACCCGGCCCCGTGCCGCCATAGCTTCGTCTTCGTGGCGCTTTACGGCCAGGCCCAGACTTTCCAACCGGCCCTCCGCAAGGTTGCGATCGGCCTCAACACGGCTTAGCGACCGTCCCGCATCGGCCACCGCACGATCCGCATCACGGCGGGCCTCGCGGGCACGTTTGTCGGCCTCGGTCTGGTCGGCCAGACGTCGCGTCAAGCTGTCGTGCGCTGCACGCGCGCCTTCCGCCTGTTGGCTCGCCTGCTCCAGCGCCTGCTTGAGAACCTCAAGGCGGTTGAGTTGTTGCAGCCGCAGCGCCGCGGCTGAAGGCGCATCTTCGGCCCATGCTCGAAACCCGTCCCAACGCCACAAGTCGCCTTCCAGCGACACAAGCCGTTGACCGGGCAACAAGGCGGCCTGCAAAGCCGGTCCCTCATCCGGATCAACCAGCCCGATCTGCCCCATCCGGCGTTCCAGAACATCCGGCACCGAGACGTGCTGCGAAAGGGGCGTCACGCCAGCCGGCAAAGCCTGAGTCCGATCATAGCTGGGCAAAACGGCCCAACCCGACGGACCGTCCGCATCAACCTCCGGTGCCCGCAGATCATCAGCAAGGGCTGCACCCAATGCCTTTTCGAAACCATGCTCCACCTGCAAGCGGTCCAGTATCTGACCCCCTTCTGCCGTATCGCGTTCTACAAGCTTGGCCAGCGCGCCAACCTCGGCCCGCAACGCGTTCATTTCGCCTTCGGCTTCTGAGCGTTCGCCGCGCGCGTCTGCCTCGCGGGCCTGTGTCTCAGCCCGCGCCTCTTCGGCGTTAACCAAAGCCACCTCGGCCTGTTCCGCCGCCGCAACCGACGACGCCTCAGCGGCCCTTGCAACCTCGAAATCTAGCTTGGCCTGCTCCAATGTCGCTTGGCTTTGCGCCGCTGCGTCTTGCGCTTTTTGCGCTTCGCTTTCGGATTTTAGTTGGGTCTTACGGCTGTCTTCCAGCAGACGTTGGGCCGATCCGTGGCGTGCGGCCAGACGGGCAACATCTTCGGTTTGCTGGGACAGATCACTCTCGCGGGCCTGCAAGATGCCCGCCGCTTCCTGTGCGGCCTGCGCAGCCGCTTCTAACGCTTCCTTATGCCCCTCGCCTGCCTTGGCCAATTCTCGGGCCTCCCATTCCAGCCGCTCGATCGTCTCGCCGGCGTCGCGGTTCAGCCCTGCTTCTCGTTCGATATCGCGGGCCAGCTGGGCGATGCGCCCGCGCAGGGTTTCGATGGTCTGCTGGGCACGGGTTTCCTGATCGGTCAGCGTGTCGCGCTGCACCGACAGACGTTGCAATACAGCTGCCGCGATGGCGTCTTCTTCGCGCAGTGCCGGAAGCGCGTCTTCGGCAGCCTGACGCGCCTTGCCAGCGGTTTGCACCAAACCTTGCGCTTGGGCGGCAGCGGTTAAACGGGTCCGCAATTCGGCGTCTGCCGCTGCGCGTGCGTCCTCGGCCTCGCGCCAGCGGCGATAGAGCAACATCCCCTCGGACCGGCGCAGCGCATCGCCAATCTCGCGGTAGCGTGCTGCCTGTCGGGCCTGCCGCGCCAACTGGGCAAGCTGCGTCGCCAGTTGTTCAATGACATCATCGACCCGCGCTAGGTTTGCTTCGGCACCGTTCAATTTCAACTCCGCTTCGTGGCGGCGTTGGTAGAGCCCGGAAATACCGGCAGCTTCTTCAAGGATGCGGCGGCGGTTCTTCGGTTTGGCGTTGATCAATTCGGCGATCTGGCCCTGCCGAACCAGCGCCGGCGAATGCGCCCCTGTCGATGCATCTGCAAACAACATTTGCACGTCACGCGCGCGCACGTCCTTGCCTGCCGCCTTATAGGCACTTCCGACATCGCGGGTAATCCGCCGGACAATTTCAAGGGTGTCGCTATCGTTAAATCCAGCAGGGGCCAGCCGTTCGGAATTGTCGATGTGCAGGGCCACTTCGGCAAAGTTGCGCGCCGGGCGGGTCGCGGCACCGGCAAAGATTACATCTTCCATCCCGCCGCCACGCATGGCTGTGGGGCGGTTCTCGCCCATGACCCAACGCAGCCCTTCCAACAAATTGGATTTGCCACAGCCGTTTGGCCCCACCACACCTGTAAGACCATCCGCGATGATCAGGTCGGTCGGGTCAACAAAACTTTTGAAGCCTGTCAATCTGAGTTTGGAAAAGCGCACTGGTGGCGTGGCTCCGATGATTCCTGCGTCCTTTAAGATGCGGGGTCGCATGGGCCTGTGTCAAGCAATCCCCACAAGGGAGTGTTGAATGAGCGCAGTTATCCACAAGATATGGCGCTTTCAGACGGGATCACAGTCCAGATCGACCCTGACTTGTCCAATCTCAACGATGCCTGACCCGCGAACGGGCACACAGTCAAGCGCCAAGGGCATCGCCGGTTCCGGCGCAGCCCCTCTCCCACAGTCCAACCTGCCAAAAGCCTGCGCCTGATCGCCCGAAATACCGACAACCTTGCAGCCGCTGACGCTTGCCATCGCAACAGCAACCCTCTCACGGATGGGACCAAAACGCGGGGCGTATTCAGGACTGATACGGATCGCTTCTGCATGGGTGCCCCTTTGGCGGATATCAAAGGTCGAACCTTGAACAGTGACACGGGTTGGGGCAAGACCACGATATTCAGCACTGGGCGCATTGCAGCCAACCAGTGACAGGACCAACAGGGGCGACAGAATGCGGCTCATCATCCGATGCTCGGCCAAAGTGGTTAAGATGCACTTAACGAATGCCTTGCCAACACGGGAAACGAAACCGGTTTGCCGCCCCCTAATCATTGCTCCGGCAGAAATCCGGTAATATGATCTAACCAATCCAAGGAATGCGACATGCCCTTTCAACCCGTTACCTCTGAAAAGCTTTCTACTGCCGTGGTACGCCAGATCGAACAACTGATCCTGCGCGGGATATTGCGCGCGGGCGAACGCTTGCCCCCGGAGCGGGAACTGGCAGAACGACTGGCGGTGTCGCGTCCATCGCTGCGCGACGCAATTTCGGGATTGCAAAAGGCCGGGCTGCTGACGGCGAAGCCGGGCGCAGGAGTATACGTCGCGGATGTGCTGGGCAGCGCCTTTTCCCCCGCATTGGTCGAGCTTTTTGCCCGCCATGACGAGGCCGTCTTCGACTACATGTCGTTCCGGCGCGACATGGAAGCCCTTGCGGCGGAACGGGCGGCGAAGCATGCCTCGGACACAGATCTGGCGGTGGTTGACGCGGTGTTTCAGAAAATGGAAGCCGCCCATACGAAGCGCGATGCAGAGGAAGAGGCGCAACTGGATGCGCAGTTCCATATGTCCATCATCGAAGCCAGCCATAATGTCGTTATGCTGCATATGATGCGCTCGATGTACGAGCTGTTGCGGGGTGGTGTATTCTATAACCGTCAGGTGATGTTCAAACAACGGACCAGCCGGTCTGCGTTGCTGGACCAGCACCGCGCGATCAATGATGCGTTGCAGGCGCGTAACGCAAAGGCAGCCCGCGCCGCAATAGAGGCCCATCTGGATTATGTGAAGGCATCATTGCTGGACCAGCAAAAGGCCGAACGCAACGAACGCATCGCCCAACAACGCTTGCAACACGAGACAAACGTCTGATCAGCACGCACTTGATCTTCACCGAGCTCCAGAAAACGATAACCGCCCAACGCAAAAGCCCCGACAGATTTGCCGGGGCTTTTGCTTGTTTACTACAGCAATCTCGGGTTAATGCAGCTTGGCGTCAACCTGTGCGATTGCATCGTCGATCAAGGCGTTGCCGTCAGCGGCAGACATCTGTTTGGCGATCACGTCACGGGCGGCAGCAATGGCAATCGCGGCAGCCTGGTCGCGCACTTCCTTGATTGCGGCCGCTTCAGCCGAACCGATCTGGTCTTCTGCGGCGGCCATACGGCGTGCAACAGATTTCTCAAGGTCGACCCGTGCCTGAACACCGGCGGCTGTGGCCTCTTCCTTGGCGGCAGCGACGATGCGGTCGGCTTGTTCTTGCACTTCCTTCTGCTTGCGTTCGTAAGAGGCCAGCAAAGTTTGTGCTTCTTCACGCAGTTTGCGGGCCTCATCCAGTTCGGATTTGATACCTGCGGCGCGTTGATCCAGCATGCCGCCCAAAAGGCCAGGCACTTTGAAATAGAACAACACAGCGATGAACAAAAGGAACGCCAGCAGCACGACAAAGTCGGTGTTGCCGAGCGAGAAGAACGGGCCGGAAGCGGCGAATGCCGGGGATGCGGCGATGGTGGCCAGCGCGGCTGCTAGGGTCAAACGCATGATGTTTATCCTTTCATCCGGGCTGTTACCGCGGCGGTAATCGTCTTGGCATCAGCCTTGCCACCAAGGGCAGTGACGATTTCTTTTGCAGTGTCCTTGGCCACGACTTTCACATTCTCCAAAGCAGAGGCGCGAATTTCGCTGATGGCTTTTTCGGATTCCGCAGCCTTGGCCGAGATTTCCGCGTCGGCCTTTGCAATAGCAACATCAAGGTCTGCCTTGATTTCTGCCTTGGCGGTTTCGACGATGCTATGTGCTTCGGCGCGGGCATCAAGCAGCGCCTTGTCATAGGCCGCTTCGGCCTCGACTGCTTTGGCTTTCAAATCTTCGGCCGCAGCCAAATCATTGGTGATCGTGCCGGAACGCTCTGCCAGAACCGCACCGATGCGGGGCAATGCGACCCGCGACAGGATCATGTAAATTGCAATAAGCGCAAGCACGAGCCAGAAAATCTGGTTGCTCCAGGTGGAAAAATCCAGCTGTGGCATGCCGGGGGCCGAGGCCACCTCTGCGCTATGTGTTTCAGTTGCCATTTTGGCTTCTCCTTGGAAACGAGACCCTAGCAAATTGGGACTTGGGCGCGAACAAGGGGTTGCCCCTGCCCGCGCCCAAGAATGTCGTTACCGAAGATTAAACAGCGAACATCAGCAGCAGGGCGACGAGGAACGCAAAGATCCCCAAGGCTTCTGCAAAGGCGATGCCGATGAACAATGTGGCTGTCTGGGATGCAGCAGCGGATGGGTTGCGCAGAGCGCCCGCCAAGTAGTTGCCTGCAACGTTACCAACACCGATTGCGGCTGCGCCGGAACCGATTGCTGCCAGACCTGCGCCGATGTGTGCGAGTTCGCCTTCCATGTGAAATCTCCTTAAGATTGGAAGTTGAGTATTAGGACGGGTTAAAAGTATCGCCCGAATTAGTGTGATGGATGCAGCGCGTCCTTGAGGTACACGCATGTTAGAATGGTAAAGACGTAGGCCTGAATGAAGGACACGAGGACCTCCAGACCGTACATTGCAGTGATGCCGAGGATCGCAACAGGTGACACCAGTGTCAGCGCTGCGAAGCCGGCAAAAACCTTGATCACCGCGTGGCCCGCCATGACGTTACCCGCCAGACGAATGGAATGGCTGACCGGGCGTACAAAGTACGAGATCAGTTCGATGATCGCCAGAACCGGACGCAGGGCCAGCGGTGCCGAAGAAACCCAGAACAGACCGAGAAATGCCGCGCCGTTCTTGACGAAACCCAGAACAGTAACGGTCAGGAACACTGCAAATGCCAGCACCACCGTCACCGCGAAGTGTGATGTTGGGGTGAAGGACGTGGGCAGCAGGCCAAGAAAGTTGGAGCAAACGATAAACATGAACAATGTCATGATGTAAGGGAAGTATTTGACCCCCTCCTTGCCGCAGATGTCTTCGACCATCTTATATACGAAACCGTAAGCCAGTTCGGCTACCGACTGCATACGCGACGGGATCACAGAGCGCTTGGAGCTGCCCAGAACCAGCAAGAGGAACGTCGCGATCACGGCCAAGAACATCCATACCGTCGCGTTGGTTACAGTGTACCACGCCACTTCGCTGCCGTCACCGAGGAAGGGCTTGACGATGAACTGGTCCATCGGGTGGAAAACCAAACCGCCTTCTTCCGCGCCGTGTGTCTCTGTGGCCATCTCAGGCTCCTTCGTTCTTATCGCCCGCTTGGGGCGCGTTCCTGCTGGCCTCTTGGGCCATTTTCTTATTCTGGATTTCTTGCGCCGATCGGAGCATCGTTTTCACCCCCGCCGCAAGACCCAGCATTACAAACAACACCATAAAGACAGGTAGAGTGCCAAACAACACGTCCAACCCGTATCCGATGCCGAAACCGATCCCAAGACCGGCTACCAATTCTATCACCATCCGCCAAGCAAGCTGCGCTTGTGAGTAGTGTTCTTCCTGATGAGGCTTGGCAGGTGCCGAGCGCGCTTTCGCGGCTTCGATCTTGGCTTCTAAATCGCGAAGGTCTTGATCTGACACGGTGCAATTCCCCACTGGAATTCTTAGGAGGTTGCTAATCATGTCGTCGCCCAGAGTCAACACGCCGAGACCATCAGGTAACATGCTGTTTAGCAATGATAATTATCAATTCAAAAGTCGCCGCCACGCCCCGGCCATGTCTTTCAGACCGTCGATCGGCGCCATTGGAATATTCAACTGACTGGTTGATTATCCATTATCCTGCCTCTCGCCAGCGGTTCGTTTGCGCCATCAACCAATCGCGGAACACCCGCACCGGCTTGCGTCGCAACACCCCCGCGCCATGCAGCAGATGATAGCCACCTTCGCGAAAACCGATGTCCGACAGCTTGACCAACCTGCCTGCTGCAACCTCGTCTGCGACAATTTCGTCAGAGATCAACAAAATGCCGCGTCCCGCGATGGCCGCCTCAAGTTCCAGAAACGAACTCATCCGCCACGCAGGCACCTGGACTTCGTCAGGCGACACCTCGCCCGCAAGAGAAAACCACGCCTGCCATGTCCCGCTGGACCGGTCCCGCAGCAACGGATAAGACAACAGATCACGCGGCGATGTTATTGGTCCCGTCAAAACCCCTGGTGCTGCGTAGGGGTGCAAGGGCGCATCGCTTATCAGCTCGGACCCGGGATAGCGTCCGCCCGGACGTACGAACCGGATCGCGAGGTCTGCCTCGTAACGGGCGACATCCGCCAAACGTCGCGACGCCTCAAGGCGTATCTCGACCTCAGGGTATTGCGCGGCGAATGCGCCCAATCGCGGCGCCAGCCACTTGGCAGCAAACAGCGTCTCAGAATTAACGGTTACCGCCCCCTGCGGCACCTCGACCAACCCCTCGGTCGCGTCAGCGATGGCATCCAAGGCGGGCGTGATCTGAGCAAGATAGGCGGCGCCGTCTGCCGAAAGCTCCAATCCACGCGGCAAATCGCGAAACAACTGGACCCCCAATCTGTCTTCCAATCCACGCACATGTCGGCTGATCGACGAATGGCTGACCAGTAACTCTTCGGCCGCACGCGAAAAGCTCTGGTGGCGACCCGCCGCTTCGAAAGCGCGCAGGGCATTGAGAGGAGGAAGCTGGCGGCTCATATCTATCTGTGCATTTTCGACACATATTCTGTCAAGCAATTGTCTTTGAAGGTTCGGTCTCTTTCCAACAAACTGGCGCCAACCCTCATAAAAGGTTGCCATTATGACATCCCAAAGGAACAACGCGGCGTCACGCGAACAGAAAACTTGTGCAAAAATTTCATCTGCCTTGAAAAGGCTTGGTGGGTTGTTGAGGCGTGTCAAACCGGCAAACCACCCCCATATCAGGGATATCAGCCCCCATACTGCACGCGACATAGGGGTGACTGATGGCGAGCTGGCGTTTCACAAACATCGCCTGCCGTCGCAAAACACGCATCATCCGTATGGGTGAACGGCTTTCCCTGACCGGACCCAAGCGTTAAGGATGGTGTATGACGAAAACCATTGATCAGGTCTTTGCCGCCCTTGCGGATCCTACGCGGCGCGCAATCCTTGCCATGTTGTTGGAAGACGATATGGCCGTCACCGATGTGGCCGACCCGTTTGATATGTCCTTGGCCGCAATTTCCAAACATCTGGGCGTGCTGATGCACGCGGGTCTGATCTCTCAGGAAAAGCGGGGACGGGTAAAATGGTGCAAACTGGAACCGGACGCGATGAAAGACGCGTCGATCTGGATGCAGGGCTTTGGCCAGTTCGAACCGGTCAACCTCGAAGCTTTCGAACGGTTTCTTGCGGTAGAACTGGATCAGGGCATCAAGGAAAATCCGTGATGCCCCAAAAGATCAGCTTTTGCCGATGTCACATGACAAAACGGACAATCGCCAAAACAATTACAACCAGCCCGACAAGATAAATGATACCACGCATCGCGTTTCCTTTCACGTTTCTGTGAGGGTAACACAATTAGAGCGCAAAAGGTTCCTTATTTTAGTGAACTTTTTACAGCACTGTCATCGCGCAGCAGCAAGAACAGCGCCAGGATGGTCAACGCCACACCGCCCAGGATCAACAGCGGCGGCACACCGTTGCCCAGCACAATTTCCCATATGATCACCCAACTGGGCGTCAGATAGGTATAGGCCATCACCTTGGCCGACGGCAGTCGCAACGTTGCGAACTGCAGCAACACCACAGTCACAGCCGTAGCAAAAAAGGCGGTGTAGAAAAGTGCGATCCAGACCGTCACAGGCAGCGCCGCCCACGGCGCCGCGATGATGTCGGACCACGCATAGATGCTCAGCAGCACTCCGCCGGCGATGACAGTGCCAAATGTAAAAGTCACCGCAGACTCGCCGCGGTTCAAACGGCGCACCATCGGTGTGTAAATCGCATGGGCGATACATCCGAAGAAATAGATGGCCTCGCCTTGCCCGATATCAAACCGCAGCAGAGCATCGAGGTCAGCACGGAAAATCACCCAAAGCGCGCCCGCTCCGCCGATCGTCAGCGCAAGCGCCATGCGCGGGGTCAATACCTGCCGCAATAACAGCCACGCAAATCCGGCCGCCATGAGCGGCACCAGAGTAAAGACTGCCGCCACGCTGACAGGTGGCGCAGTTTTCAGCCCCTCGAACATCAAGACAAAATAGATCCCGAACAGCCCCCCCAAAACGGCATACCGCCAGGGGGCTTTAAAGCTGCCCTTGCCAAATCCTCCGCGCGCTTGCGCCAAGACACCAACAAAAACCGCTGCCAGCCAAAACCGTACGGCCGTGAACGCAGCCGGATCAATCTCGTTGGCCATCAGGCCACCCAACGAAAATGACCCCGCCACCAAGGCGGAGAACGCCAGCATCGCCAGATGACCCATCATGTGCTGGTTCATAAATCGCCGTCGCGAACGTTTTCCTTGATGAAACGCAGTAGGGCTTGAACCTTGGTGGTGCGGTGTAAGTCGACATGTGTGACCAGCCAAAGCGGCACAGCCCATTCTGGCTTTGGCGCATGTATCTGAACGATGTCGGGAATCTGGGCGGCGATCTTTTCAATCAGAAATCCAATGCCCGCCCCCGCTTTGACTGCGGCAGTCACGGCATTGGCATCAGTACACAGAAATGTAATCGCGCTGTCTGGCACGTGTTTTCGCATCCACACGTAGTAAGGGGCGCGACTGTTCGGGTTGTCGTCGCCGATAAACCGGTGTTGCGCATAGCTTTCTGATCCATCCGGAATACCATGTTCCTTGACATAGTCGACGCTCGCATAAGCGCCTATCGGCAGATCCAGCAAGCGCTGGACCACATTGTCAGCTTGGCTCGGCACCACGCCCGCACGGATCGCCACATGCGCTTCGCCGTATTCCAGCCGGAACAGGCGTTCGCCGGTGAGATAACGCACCAGAACACCGGGGTATTTGTTTTGAAAGGCAATCAGGATCGGTGCTATCTGGGCCGCAAGCGGTGCCAGCGACGTCACAACCATTTCTCCAGAAACATCCGCCCCGCGCCCTTTGATACGCCCGGCCAATTGGCCGAACTGCTCATCCGTCGCCTGCGCAACTTGAAGCAAATCCATACCCGCTTCTGTGGCGGTGTACCCGCGCGCGTGGCGTTGGAACAGTTTGACGCCCAACCGCCCCTCAAGCGCATCTATATGTCGAATGACAGTGGCATGGTGCACGCCCAAGACCTCGGCGGCACCGCTGACCGTGCCCATCCGCGCCACTTGGAACGCCGTTCTGATTTCATCCCAATTTTCCATTCCCCCATTTTGACTGTCGCGGCCCTGAGCACAAGTTTCAATGTCGGGATATTTGCTCCTCCCCCCTCAAGGAAGATAATTACCCATCGACAGGCCGCCGCAGAGAAGTTGCGAAAACCGGAACGCTTGCCATGCCTGAACGCATGCGAAACAACCATTTGACCAAAACAGCTGCAAGGCGCGCGGATTGTTGATATTTTGACGCCACCCAAGGCTAAAGGTGCAAAAGGTATTGTATGAAAGTTGTCCGCGAAACCCCCGACCAGTTGATTGTCGAGAACAACCCGGTCGGGCTGGCGATCTTTGTCTCCGTATTCGGGCTGGTGTTCTTTGGCATTGGCCTGTCGGTGGTTGGCAGCGAACCGGGCACCGGACTCGCCTTTATGGCGGGGGGGCTGGGCATTGCGATCGGGTTCAACATGATCTTTGTCCGGCGCACCCAGCTGATCCTCGACACAAGCCGCAATCTGGTAGAGCTGCGGCGACGGGGATGGCTCGGCTATTCCAGCCAGACATGGGAGTTGCAGTATCTTGAACGGGTGATCGTTGAAACCTCGCGGTCCGGTGACAGCGACACCCACCGCGCCGCCCTAGTGATCAGCGACGGTATGGATGCGGGGACACATCCCGTGACATGGGTCTATTCCAGCGGGCGCGGGGCGGAACGCGCGCAAAACGCCGTCAACGGCTGGCTTGACTCATATCGCCTCACCGCCTAAACGCGCCTTAATCTCCGGAAGCAAAGTCTTCCGGTCCTTTTGCCACTTGGCAGGGATCGCCCTCAGTCAGCGCGTTGCGCCCACTGGGGCATTTGTGCATTTTCGCGGGTGTTCCTATATCAGGGGCACCCCGCAACCGAACCGAGAAAGGGCATTCGCCCATGTTTGAGAATCTCAGCGAACGCCTCTCTGGCGTCTTCGACCGCCTGACCAAACAGGGCGCCTTGTCCGAAGAGGACGTGAAAACCGCCCTGCGCGAAGTACGTGTCGCGCTGCTTGAGGCTGATGTCTCCCTGCCGGTCGCACGTGACTTTGTCAAAGCCGTGCAGGAAAAAGCCACCGGCCAAGCCGTCACCAAATCCATCACCCCGGGTCAACAGGTCGTCAAGATTGTGCATGACGCGCTGATCGACGTGCTGTCGGGTGAAGGCGAACCGGGCGCGCTCAAGATCGACAACCCGCCCGCGCCGATCCTGATGGTCGGCCTGCAAGGCGGCGGCAAGACAACGACCACCGCCAAGCTGGCGAAACGTTTGAAAGAACGCGACGGCAAACGCGTGTTGATGGCATCGCTTGACGTCAACCGCCCCGCCGCGATGGAACAACTGGCCATCCTCGGTGTGCAGATCGGCGTGGACACATTGCCGATTGTCAAAAGCGAAGACCCCGTCGCCATTACCAAACGCGCCAAGACGCAGGCCGCTTTGGGCGGCTATGACGTCTATATGCTTGACACGGCGGGCCGTCTGTCGATTGACGAAGAACTGATGAAGCAAGTCGAGGCCGTGCGCGATGTGGTGACACCACGCGAAACGCTTTTGGTGGTCGACGGCCTGACCGGCCAAGACGCTGTGCACACCGCAGAAAACTTTGACGAACGTATCGGCATCACCGGTGTGGTCCTCACACGGATGGACGGTGACGGACGCGGCGGTGCCGCCCTGTCGATGCGGGCGGTCACCGGCAAGCCGATCAAATTCGTCGGCCTTGGCGAAAAGATGGACGCGCTTGAGACCTTCGAGCCTGAGCGTATCGCGGGCCGTATTCTCGGCATGGGCGACATTGTAGCGCTGGTCGAAAAGGCACAGGAAACCATCGAAGCGGCCCAGGCCGAAAAGATGATGAAGCGCATGGCGAAAGGTCAGTTCAATATGAACGACCTCAAGATGCAGCTGGAACAGATGATCAAGATGGGCGGTATGCAGGGCATGATGGGCATGATGCCCGGCATGGGCAAGATGGCCAAACAGGTCGAAGAGGCCGGCATGGATGACAAGGTTTTGCTGCGCCAGATCGCCCTGATCCAGTCGATGACCAAAAAAGAACGCGCCAACCCTGCGCTGCTGCAAGCCAGCCGCAAGAAACGTATCGCCAAAGGTGCTGGCATGGAGGTCTCCGACCTTAACAAACTGATGAAAATGCACCGCCAGATGTCCGACATGATGAAGAAGATGGGCAAAATGGGTAAGGGCGGCATGCTGAAACAGGCCATGAAAGGCATGATGGGCAAGGGCGGCATGGATCCGGCAGCGATGGCGGGCCAAATGGACCCCAAAGCGATGGAAGCCGCCGCCAAAGCCATGGGTGGCAAACTGCCCGGTATGGGGGGCGGCATGGGTCTGCCTTCGGGTCTGAGCGGGTTCGGGAAAAAGAAGTGAGCAAGATAAAGCACCAAATCCCTTCGTTGGAGACGTCGCGGTTGATTCTACGCGCGCCAACGGCGGACGCTTTGTCGGATTATACCGCATTCTATGCCGTGTCAGATGTTACGGTCGGCGGATATCGAGGCAATCGCAGCCCGGGAGAAATTGCGGACATCCTGCACCGTGACATTTCTCATTGGCAGGACAAGGGATTTGGCATGTTTCTGGTCTATGGCAAGGAAGATGGTGCGTTTTTCGGGGGTACCGGTTTGGCACAACCAGATGATTGGCCTTCACATGAATTGACGTGGTGGCTGCTGCCCGCCGCACGCGGCACCGGTATTGCAACGGAGGCTAGCCGCGCGGTGATCTGTTGGGCGTATGACGTGCTGGGATGGGCGGCCGTCGAAACCCATATGCGCGACGAAAACACACCGGCGCGCAAACTGGCAGAGCGTCTGGGCGGGACAATCGACCGGCGCGAGATGTTTCCTGACAGCGTGACCCGCGATGTGTTCAGATTGCCGCGCGAGGCATCAGCATGAACGCCATGACCGACCATATTCCGGTGCTCGACACCCAGCGCCTGACCCTGCGTGCGCCGCGCAAGTCGGATCTGCCAACCCTGACCGCTTTCTTTGAAACCGAGCGCAGCCATATGGTTGGTGGCCCCGCAGATGTGAACCAGACCTTTGCAAAGCTTGCTTCGCGCATTGGTCATTGGGCAATTCGTGGGTATGGCGTTTGGCACATTGACGATCGCCAGACCGGCGATTTTCTGGGGTGGGTCGGCATGATGAACCCGCCAAGCTGGGATGAACCCGAACTGGCCTGGACTCTGTTCGCCCATGCCGAAGGCAAGGGATATGCCTTTGAAGCGGCCCGCGCCGCCCGTGCCTACGCCGCACAGGAATTCAAACTTGACGGCGTGATCAGTTATATCCACGCCGACAACACCCGCTCTGCCGCTCTCGCAACGCGTCTTGGCGCTGAATACGAGCGTGACGGCGAAGTGATGGGCACCCCCTGCCACATCTACCGCCACCCCAAGGAGGCCGCATGACAGATACCGTACAACTCGCAGCCGCTGTGCTGAAAGAGCACCGCGCCTCCATCGACCGCCTTGACGCGATCCTTGTCTATACGCTGGGCGAGCGGTTCAAACACACACAGGCTGTGGGGAAACTCAAAGCCGAACACGACCTTCCCCCGTCCGATCCAAACCGCGAAGCCGGTCAGATCGCACGGCTTGAAGATTTGGCGAAAGAGGCTGATCTCGATCCCGAATTCGCCAAGAAGTTTCTAAACTTCATCATCGCTGAAGTCATTCAGCACCACAAACAACATCAATCTGACACGTAAGGACTACACACAATGGCTATGAAAATTCGTCTCGCCCGCGGCGGTTCCAAAAAGCGCCCCTTCTATCGCATCGTTGCAGCCGACAGCCGCATGCCACGCGATGGCCGCTTCATCGAAAAGCTGGGCACCTATAACCCCTTGCTGCCAAAAGACAGTGAAGAGCGCGTGATTATGGACGTCGAGAAAGTGAAAGAGTGGATGGCGAAAGGCGCACAGCCGACAGACCGCGTTCGTCGTATGCTCGAAGCCGCTGGCGCCCTGCCAAAGACCGAGCGTAACAACCCCAACAAGGGCACACCGGGCAAGAAAGCCCAGGACCGCGTTCAGGAGAAAGCCGACAAGGCAGCAGCCGCAGCAGAAGCTGCCGCCGCACCCGCCGAAGAAGCACCCGCCGAAGACGCGGCTGCCGAATAAGCAGACAGGCAAACCGGCATGGACACGTTTACAGACGCATTCCGTGCCGGGTTGCACGATCTTATGCGGTGGCGGCGCGATGTGCGCCAATTTCGCACCGATCCGGTGGACGAGGCCCTGCTCCGGCAGTGCCTCGACACCTTTTCCCTCGCGCCTTCCGTCGGCCTTTCAGAGCCTTGGCGCATTCTGCGCGTCACCTCGCCCGAGGCCCGCGCCAGGGCGATATCGAATTTCGAAGACAGTAACGCACAGGCGCTGACCGGATATGGCGGTGAACAGGCCAAGCTTTATGCGTCGCTAAAGCTGTCGGGCATGCGGGAAGCGCCCGAACATCTGGCGATATATTGTGACGACACCACCGCCAAAGGGGCCGGTCTGGGTGTTGCCAGCATGCCCGAGATGCGCCGCTATTCTGTCGTGAGCGCCATCACTCTGATGTGGTTGACGGCACGCAGCCTGGGATTGGGGATGGGATGGGTTTCCGTACTTGACCCCGTCCGCCTAAGCGCTGATCTTGACATACCGGAAGGGTGGTCGCTGGTGTCTTATCTTTGCCTTGGCTGGCCCAAACAGAACACCCTGACGCCGGAACTGGAAACCAAAGGTTGGGAGGCCCGCGCCCCCGACCTGCATATTGAGAACCGATGATGTTCCGTTTAATCCTGCCATTGCTGACACTTATCCTCGGCTTTGCTGGTGGGGTCTGGTACGATCGCCAGCAAATGTCGGTCGAGTGCGCCAATGGCGAAGGCGAATGGACCGGAACAATCTGTGTGAATTCGGAGTTACTGCAATGAGCCTTGGCCGCGCGATCCTAAGACAGATCGCAATCCCGACTATTGTAATCACTTGTGTATTTGCGGCTGGATTCCACACCGGAACATCCGCGAGCCTGTCCACAATGCAAACCGAATGCGCCCTCTTGGACGGTATATGGCGCACCGGTTTTTGTGTGATTTCGGAGATACCCCAATGACCGATCTAATTCCAGTGGGGGCCATTGCCGGCGCCTATGGCGTGCGCGGTGAATTGCGCATCAAAAGCTATTGCGCTGTGCCCGAAGACATTGAGAACTATAGCCCGCTCTGGACCGAAGACCGCTCCAAACAGCTGGCACTGGCCATTCTGCGCCCGATCAAGAACGGCTTTTCCGCCCGCATACCCGATGTCGCCTCGAAGGAAGAAGCCGATGCAATGCGTGGAACGGTTCTATACGCCGAACGCAGCCAGTTGCCCTCGCTGCCCGACGATGAGTTCTATTATGCCGATCTGATCGGGATGGACGTTTATGATACCGGCGGCGTCTTGCTGGGTCGCGTCAAAGCCGTGAATAATCACGGGGCCGACGATCTGCTGGAGCTACAACTGGCCGGCAAAACCGACACGGTGTTTTTGCCTTTTACCAAGGCCGCTGTGCCGACTGTCGATCTGGCTTCCGGTCGCATCGTGGCAGACCCGCCCTTGGGGATTCTGCCTGACAGCCCAGGGCCCGAAAGCACGCCGGACTGATGCCGCGACGCATTATTCTTCATGCAGGGTTTCATAAAACGGGCACATCCAGCATTCAGGCAACCCTGCGCGAAAACCGCGTCGCGCTGAAAAAACAAATCGCCCTACGGCTGCGCTGGCACCTCAAGGACATCGTCGCCGCTGCTCGGGGGTATTCAACCGACAGTGATCCGCTGACACTGATCAAGGTACAGTTGCGTTTTGGCGAGATGGTCAATGCGATTCCAGGCATGCCACGCCGCACGTTAATCATTTCAGCCGAGGAGTTGAGCGGCCACTTGCCGGGGCGTGGCCCGCTTGCTGATTATTCGGCGGCCCCTGTGTTGCTCTATGCCTATTGGGAAATCCTGCGCAAGGCCTATCCGGAAGCTGAAATCCTGATCTACCTGACCACCCGCTCTCCTGACACATGGCTGGCGTCAGCCTATTGGGAGCACGTGAAATCTTCTGGCATGACCATGGACTTTGACGCCTTTGAACAAACTTATGCCGGCGCTGCGAATCTGGACGCGATGGTCGCGGAGATTGCCAGCCGCGTGCCGACAGTGGTAGAGGCACAACGGTTGGAAGAGTGCGTGGACTTGCCACTTGGTCCTGCGGATCCCTTGCTGGACCTCTGCGATATCCCACTGTCCCTTCGCCCCTCGCTTGTGGCCGTGCCGCCAGCCAACCGGCGTCATAATCAGGACGTTCTGAATGCAATGTTAGAAGTGAACAGAACCCATACGGAAATCACCGCACGAAACGCGGCCAAAAAGGCGATCCTGTCCGCTGCGGGGATGGACCAATGAAGCCCAGCCGTTCGCATGGTCGTCAATCCGTCAGTGCCTCGCTGAAACCGCGCGAGTTGATGCAGGACAAACCCGCCTACCGCGATGTCTGGCAGGCGCGGATCGTGACGCTGTTCCCCGATCTCTTTCCTGGCGTTCTGGGCGCGAGCCTGACCGGCAAAGCCCTGCAAGAAGGCCTTTGGCAGCTTCATACCCACGACCTGCGGCGCTTTGGTATCGGCAAGCACCGCAATGTCGATGACACACCTGCGGGTGGTGGTGCAGGCATGGTGTTGCGGGCGGATGTGGTTGGCCCCGCGATTGAAGCAGCGCAACAGGGCACCCATGGCCGCTGGCCGATCCTTTACATGTCACCGCGCGGACAACGGTTCAATCAGGTGATGGCGGCAGATCTGGCAACCTGTGCGGGCGTGACAATGCTTTGTGGTCGGTTCGAAGGTGTGGATGAACGGGTCATCGAGCATTACGGCATTACCGAGGTATCGCTGGGCGATTTTGTGATGACTGGCGGCGAACTGGCCGCGCAGGCGATGATCGATGCCACCGTACGTTTATTGCCCGGTGTGCTGGGTAATGCCGACAGCACGGTTGAGGAAAGCCATTCGAACGGTCTGCTGGAACATCCTCAATATACCCGCCCTGCAACATGGGAAGGGCGGGAGATTCCGTCGGTGCTGATGTCTGGGAACCACGGTGAGATCGCCAAATGGCGCAAGGCGCAAAGTCTGGCATTGACCCAGGCCCGGCGGCCCGACCTGATCAGGGACAACGACGGCGACCGTTAGTCGCCGTCGCGTGATATCTATCAGACCGGTTTGGCATGCGCTTTGATATAGGTATAGATCTGATCCTTCAGCGCCAGCCGCTCTTTGCGCATCTCGACCATGTGCTCGTCACCTGTCGGTTCAACATCCGTTTCGGCACGGTGAATGGCACGATTGAGGGTGTGATAACTGTCTGACAAATTCGCGAAATGGCTGTCGGATTGGCGCAGGGCTGTCATTTCATTTGACAATTCGGGAAACTCTTCGGCCAGTTCGTGTGGAGTGTGCGACATTTATTGTCCTTTCAAAGGGGGTTTAGGTTGTTCAGCTTTTGCGGCTTTGCGGATGCAGGGAGGACGCAAGAATATGGTCGTTGTTGCGCAGCAAGGTCTGGGCCTGATGAAAGATCAGCGGATCCGGCGGTGTTGCCACCAAAGGATCCTTGTCAGGGTAATCCAGCTTGGACAGAAAATGCCGCATACATGTCAACCGCGCACGCTTCTTGTCATTTGAACGGATTACCGTCCATGGCGCGTCGGCAGTATCGGTATAGAAAAACATCGCTTCTTTCGCTTCGGTGTAGTCGTCCCATTTGTTTAGGCTGGCGCGATCAATGGGCGACAATTTCCAACGCTTAAGCGGATCGGTTTCGCGGGCGGCAAAGCGGCGCGCCTGCTCTTCCTGCGTGACCGAAAACCAGTATTTGAACAGCCTGATTCCGCTGCGGGTAAGCATCCGTTCAAACTCGGGTGTCTGGCGCATAAACTCAAGATATTCGGCAGGCGCGCAAAAATTCATCACCCGCTCTACCCCCGCGCGGTTATACCAAGACCGGTCATAAAGGACGATCTCTCCGGCGGTCGGCAAGTGTTTGATGTAGCGCTGAAAGAACCACTGGCCGCGCTCCTCGTCATTGGGTTTGTTCAAGGCCACCACCCGTGCGCTGCGCGGATTTAGATGTTCGGTAAAACGCTTGATTGTCCCGCCCTTACCCGCCGCATCGCGCCCTTCAAACAACAGCACGAATTTCTGGCCTGTCTCTTGCACCCAATGCTGCACCTTGAGAAGCTCTACTTGAAGCGCCGATTTCTCGGCTTCGTAGACACTGCGCTCCAGCTTTTCAGCATAGGGGTATTCACCCTGTTCAAAGCCCGAAATAGCCGCTTTTCTCTCGGTCTGCTCGGGCGTCGCGACGTCGCTTGTCTCACTCATTCAGGGTCCCCCTCATCTGTCAGCAATTCTTGTTTGCGGACCCAGACTACGGCACTTTGGGGCCGGTCCGCATTGACGTGGATCAAGCATTTTCAAAAGCCTTCAATGCCCTTGATCCCCCCGCGCTTCCCGCCTATACCCCGCGCAACTGGAATCGCTTTGTGGTGGCTCCGGTGTTTTGTGTTATGCGCGAAACAGACAAGCAATGACGATGCTACCTTTGGTGGGTGCCTGCGGGTCACCTGAAAGACAGACCGAAGCTCTTGGATCACAGAACAATATTCGTGGAACACCACGATCATCATAGGAGAAGCGTCAGATGAACCTGATCGCAGAAATCGAAGCGGAACAAATCGCCGCTCTTGCAAAGGAAATCCCTGATTTCCGCGCCGGTGACACCATCCGCGTCGGCTTTAAAGTGACCGAAGGTACACGTACCCGGGTCCAGAACTACGAAGGCGTTTGCATCGCGCGTAACAACGGCAAAGGCATTGCCGGTTCGTTCACCGTACGCAAAATCAGCTTTGGCGAAGGTGTTGAGCGCGTATTCCCGCTGCACTCCACCAACATCGACAGCATCGAAGTGATCCGCCGTGGCCGCGTGCGCCGTGCGAAACTGTATTACCTGCGCGACCGTCGCGGTAAATCCGCACGTATCGTTGAGAATTCCAACTATAAGCCGAAAAAAGCGTAAGGGGCGGACCGATGAAAGCCGATACACATCCCGAATATCACACGATCAACGTCAAGATGACCGACGGTACAATCGTGGAAATGAAATCAACATGGGGCAAAGAAGGCGACCAGCTGTCGCTTGATATTGACCCTTCCGTGCACCCTGCATGGACTGGCGGTACAAGCCGCCTGATGGACACTGGCGGTCGCGTGTCCAAGTTCAAGAACAAGTACGCAGGCCTCTCGCTGTAAGCGATTTGGGATTGCAGTTGGTGCCCGCCGCTTTGGTTCAGTGACCAGGCTTCGGCAACACCGACAGAATATAAAGGGGGCGCAAAGCAATATGCTTTGCGCCCCTTTTTCGATCCAACTCCCAAAATGGCAGAATCAGAATTTATAGGACATCTTCACCTGCACGGTGGTCGCATCCGCGCTCAGATTCAGACCGTCAAAGTCATCACCGAAGTCGTGATACAGCACTTCACCACCAAGCACGACGTTTTCGGACACCAGATAGTCGACACCGAAGCCAGCCACATACCCGTTTTCGGAGAAGTCAGTACCGCCGACATTAATGTCCGCCTTAGCTGCGCCCAGAACACCATAAACCAGCGTCCGGCCCATATCATACCCAAGCTTCAGCTTTGCACGGGCAACGGAATCAAGTTCACCAATGGTACCGATGTCGATGTTTGCCGCGTTATAGTCCAGTTCACCGCCAGCAACGAAGTTACCAAAGTCATACATATAGCCGATGTGGGCACCACCGATGGCACCGTCGCCGTCCAGACCACCGCCAAATGCAAAGGTTTCGTCAGCGGCATCCACATCGCCGTCACCATCCCGGTCGATCTGGTTGGCAACGTTCAGGTTACCATAGCCCAGCTGAATACCGGCATAGGCGCCCGTCCAATCGGCAGAGACGATTTCAGGGGCCAAGACAGGTGGTGTTACGACAGGTTCTGCGAGGCTACCGGCAAAGGCGCTGCCTGCACCGGCAAAGACTGTGAATGTAGCGGTTGTAAGAAGACGTTTCATGTTAGGTCCTTTCAAGGGGAAGCCATTGGGCGTTCATTGATATGAGGAAGATATTTGTCCTCGGACCGTGTTTTTCGAGAGATAAAGCCCCGTTTCGCTTCTGGCTTTGGGCCAATGTGGCTTGCACGTTGCACCCCGTTGCATCGGCAACATTTGGCGCAAATTTTATCTCGCCGTTTCAAAGACTTGGCAGGAGGCCAGCAAAAGAATGCCAATCCGGCAAAACCCGAGCGAAGAAAATGAAATCGGATGGAACCATTTATTCTGTTCTCTGGCGCGGCTCTCTCCCACTTCCCAAACCCGCAAACCCCACATATAGTGGTGTTCAACAATATCCTGCATAAACGCAGGCGGGCAGAGGGATTGGACATGGCGCATATAATCGTCGTCGGAAACGAAAAGGGCGGCGCGGGTAAATCCACGGTCTCCATGCATCTGGCGACCGCTTTGGCACGAATGGGGCACAGAATAAGCGGCCTGGACCTGGATCTGCGCCAACGCACGTTCGGGCGCTATATCGACAATCGGCGGGCCTTTCTGAAACAGACGAATCTGGAATTGCCCAGCCCCACCTTGTGCGAACTGCCCGAGATCGAGGCAGCCAGCCTCAAACCCGGCGAAAACGTCTATGATCATCGCCTTAGCGCAGCCGTCGCGTCGATGGAGCCGAACAACGATTTTATTCTGATCGATTGCCCGGGGTCTCATACCCGCCTGTCACAGGTCGCGCATTCCTTGGCAGACACCTTGATTACGCCATTGAACGACAGCTTTATCGACTTTGACCTGCTGGCCCATACGGATGCGATGGGCGACAAGATCACCGGCCCTTCCGTCTATTCTGAAATGGTCTGGACCGCACGACAGTTACGCGCACAGGCCGGATTGGCACCGATTGACTGGGTCGTCGTGCGAAACCGGTTGGGCGCACAGCGGATGGTCAACAAGGACAAAATGGAAAAGGCGATCAAGAATCTGTCAAAACGCATCGGATTCCGCATCGCGCCGGGCTTTAACGAGCGGGTGATCTTTCGCGAATTGTTTCCTCGTGGGCTGACCCTGCTCGACCTCAAGGATATCGGCGTAAAGCAGCTGAACATCTCGAATGTTGCTGCACGACAGGAATTGCGTGACCTGATCAAGGCGTTGAACCTGCCGGGCGTGACAGCCGACTTTTAGCGGCGGATTAGGGGCCGGTCAGCCGCCGCATTTTCCTGCGTTGCCGCATCAATAGCACCACGTTGGAGACCAACAGCGCCCCGATCACGATTGCACCACCAATCAGCGTGATCTGCCCTGGGTTTTCCCCCACCACCGCCCATGCCAGAAGCGGCGCCAGTACGGATTCCAGCAAGACCAGCAACCCGACCTCGGCGGACGTGATGTATCGGGGACCGATCGCCAGAAGGATCGAGCTAACCATAATTATCATCCCATGCCCCACGAACAGCGGCGCTTGGTCCCAGGAAGCCGAGAAGGGATCCGCAAAAGGCGCAATCAGACAGGCGGCTAGCGTGTATCCCATCGCCACACCCGGCACCATTGACACGGCCCGCGCATGCCGTGCTGCTGTCAACGCAGCGGCAAAAAGTGCCGAAACACTTAACGCCAACAGGTCACCGGCAAGGCTCGCTTTCTGGGCTTCACCGGACCCGTATGCGATAATGGCAAGACCCGGTATCACGGCAGCGATCGTCAGCCATGTACGCGCACCGAATGGCTCTGCCAGAAAAACGCGACTGAAGACCGACGCAAAGACCGGAAGGGATGCAATGATAAATACCACATTGGCCACTGACGTAAGGCTAACCGCCACCACAAAAAGCACGCCACTGCACCCTACACCAATCATGTAGATCACCCCGTAGCGACCTGTCCGCAACACTGCGCGAAAGGGTCCGGTACCAGAGGTGGACAATATCCAAAGCCCGGACAGCCCGCCGGCCAACAACAACCGCCAAAATGCAATGGTCAGTGCATCCGCTGCGATCAGCCGCACAAATAATGAATCCGGCACCACGAACAGGACACCGAGCAGCGTAATCAATAATCCTTTGGCTTGATCATTCATGTCACAGCCGTGACGCGAAATATCCCCTAAGTAAAGTCGCACGGCACGGCACCGCCCAACTTGACCAATGCGCGCCGCAGCGTTGCAACCTCGTCCGGATCCAGCTGTCTCAGCAAAGTGCTCTCGTAATTCTCGGCCACGCTGCGCAAATCGTCATAGGCCGCCTGCCCCAGTTTCGTCAGTGTCAGGTGTGTCACCCGCCGGTCGCTGCTGTCGAGTGCCCGTTCAACAAACCGTCGCTCGGTCAGGCGCTGCACGGCACGGCTGATTTTGGTCTTATGGGTCTTGGCCCGCTCACCGATTTCGCTCGCGGTCATCTGACCGTATAGTCCAAGATGAAACAGCACCCGCCACTCTGTCCGCAACATACCGTAGCGGTCTTTATATACCTGTTGAAACGTCAGAGAGCTGACCTCGGCGGCTTGATTAAGCAGATAAGGCAGGAAAGACTGAAGTTCAAAATCACTTTGTATCATCGGAAGCCTGTTGTTGGTTGCAAAAACAACAATTACATATGCAACTGAGTCTGAAAAGAGGACATTAGGAGCCAAAGATGAACCGTCAGCTGACGCCAAGCGACATGATAACCGCAGCCACACCTACAGGGACGCACGAAGGCTATATGCCCGGTTTTGGCAACGACTTCGAAACAGAGGCCCTCCCCGGTGCCCTGCCGCAAGGTATGAATTCTCCGCAAAAGGTGAACTATGGCCTGTATGGCGAACAGCTTTCCGGCACTGCCTTCACCGCACCCTCGCATCAGAATGAACGCACATGGTGCTACCGCATCCGTCCGTCCGTGAAACATTCTCACCGATACGAACGCATAGACCTGCCCTATTGGAAGTCCGCGCCGCATATTCCGGAGGATGTGACATCCCTGGGTCAATACCGCTGGGATCCGGTACCACATTCCGAAGCAGAGCTGACATGGCTGACCGGCATGCGCACCATGACCACAGCAGGCGATGTGAACACGCAGGTCGGTATGGCCAGCCACATCTATCTGGTCAACAAAAGCATGGTGAACAGCTACTTCTATTCTGCCGATTCCGAATTGTTGGTCGTCCCGCAAGAAGGGCGTCTGCGATTCTGCACCGAACTTGGCATCATCGATCTGGAGCCAAAGGAAATCGCGATCCTGCCGCGCGGCTTGCTGTATCGTGTTGAAGTCCTTGAAGGGCCTGCCCGCGGCTTTGTCTGCGAAAACTACGGCCAGAAATTTGAACTGCCCGGCCGTGGCCCCATCGGTGCCAATTGCATGGCAAACCGGCGCGATTTCAAAACACCGGTGGCGGCATTTGAGGACCGTGAAGTCGCGTCAACCGTGACGATCAAATGGTGCGGCCAGTTCCACGAGACGCATATTGGCCATTCGCCGCTGGATGTTGTTGCATGGCATGGCAATTACGCACCGGTGAAATACGATTTGCGCACTTATTGCCCTGTCGGATCGATCCTGTTTGACCACCCCGATCCGTCGATCTTTACCGTGCTGACTGCCGCATCAGGCGTAGAAGGCACAGCCAACATCGATTTTGTGCTTTTCCGCGAACGCTGGATGGTGGCCGAGGATACCTTCCGCCCGCCATGGTACCACAAGAACGTCATGTCCGAAATGATGGGCAATATCTATGGACAGTATGATGCCAAACCCCAAGGCTTCGTTCCCGGCGGCATGTCGCTGCACAACATGATGCTGCCGCACGGGCCGGACAAAAACGCCTTTGAGGGGGCGTCGAATGCCGATCTGCAAGCGGAAAAACTGGACAACACCATGAGCTTTATGTTCGAGACCCGCTTTCCACAGCACCTGACCGAATTTGCCGCCAATGAAGCGCCGTTGCAGGATGACTACATCGACTGCTGGAGCGACATTGAGAAGAAGTTCGACGGCACGCCGGGTAAGAAGTAACAAGTGGCGGCCGGGAGACCCCCGCCGCACTTACAAAGGATAAGCTATGACATTGATGACCTGTTGGGTGGAAAGCGCCAATTCTGCTTCCACCGATTTCCCGCTGAACAATTTGCCCTACGGCGTGTTCTCGACCAACAGTCTGGAAGCCCGTTGTGGTGTGGCCATTGGCGATATGGTGCTTGATCTGGCCGCATTGGAAGAGGCGGGCATTGTAACCCTCGGCGACGCGCCGGTGTTTGATGTGCCCTACTGGAACGATGTGATGGAAATGGGCCCGGAGGCATGGGCCACCCTGCGCGCGCGTCTGATTGAACTGTTGGCAGCCGATGCTGCCGAACAAGCCAAAGTCGCCCCGCATCTGGTACCTCTTGCCGACGCGGAACTGCATCTTCCCATCGCTGTCTCTGAATACACTGATTTCTACGCCGGCATGCAGCACGCGAAAAACATGGGCGCAATTCTACGCGGTTCACCTGAATTACCCGCCAACTGGCTGCACATTCCCATCGGATATAACGGGCGTGCATCATCCGTTGTCGTTTCGGGCACCGAGATCAACCGCCCCAAGGGCCAGCGCAAAGCGCCCGACGCGGATATGCCCAGCTTTGGGGCTTCAACGCGGTTGGACATCGAGTTGGAAATGGGGGCAATTGTCGGCACCGGCACGCCCATGGGTCAAACCATCACCGTCGACGAAGCAGATGCGATGATCTTTGGTTATGTGCTGCTGAACGATTGGTCCGCCCGCGACATCCAGGGCTGGGAATACCAGCCCCTTGGCCCGTTTCAAGGCAAGGCCTTTGGCACAACCATCAGCCCGTGGATCGTCACAGCTGCCGCACTTGAACCCTTCCGCACACCAACACCGCCACGTGAAAAGCAACTTCTGCCTTATTTGGACAGCACCATCGACGGCTTGTATGACATTGAACTCAGCGTCTCAATCCAGCCCGAAGGCGCGGCAGAGGCAACCGAAATTACCAAGACCAACTATAACCGGATGTATTATTCCGCCGCTGAACAACTGTGCCACCATGCCATCGGCGGCTGTGGCATGAACCCTGGCGACCTGCTTGGATCGGGCACCATCTCGGGTCCGGTCGCAGGCGAATACGGATCGCTTATGGAAATCTCATGGGCAGGCCGTGACCCCTTTACGTTGCGCACAGGCGAGACCCGCACTTTTATCGAAGACGGCGATACATTGACCCTGAACGGCCATGCGCAGGGCAGAGGTTTCCGCATCGGCTTTGGCGATTGTGCAGGCAAAATCGTTCCGGCGGTTGATTTTCCCTGACCAACCTCCTTCATCTTGCCCTTAAACTCACTCCTGCGCTAACCCCGCGCGCCCCATTAGAAAGAGCATCCAATGGCCAAAGCATTTGCCTCGCAAGGCGACATGACGGAAAAGAAAATCACCTTTGACGAAGTCGGTCGCGACCTTTGGGCCTTCACTGCCGAGGGTGACCCGAACTCCGGCGTCATCATTGGTGATGAAAGCGTGATGATCGTCGAAGCCCAAGCCACCCCGCGCCTGGCGGGCAAGGTCATCGAAAAAGTGCGTGAAGTCACCGACAAGCCGATCACGCATCTGGTGCTGACGCATTATCACGCAGTCCGTGTCCTGGGGGCCAGCGCCTATGGCGCTGACCAGATCATCATGTCCGATGTTGCACGCGGCATGGTCGAGGAACGCGGGCAGGAAGACTGGGACAGCGAATTCCAACGGTTTCCCCGCTTGTTCGAAGGGCACGAAAGCATCCCCGGGCTGACCTACCCGACCACCACATTCAGCGACAGCATGACCGTGTACCTCGGCAAGCGTCGCATCGACATCAAACACATTGGCCGCGCCCACACGGCGGGCGACGCGGTGATCCATGTGCCAGACGAGAATGTCATGTTCACCGGTGACATCGTCGAAGACCACTCTGCCTGTTATTGTGGTGACGGGTATTTCGGCGATTGGGGTGGGACGCTTGACAAGATCACCGCCTATGATGTGGATGCGATCGCCCCCGGGCGGGGCGGCGCATTGATCGGCAAAGACGCCGTTGCACGCGCAATCGCCTCTACCCGCGACTTTGTCGACAGCACCTTTGCGCCTGCCGCCCGGGTCGCGGCGCGGGGCGGTTCCCTGAAAGAAGCCTGGGATGCCGTGCGCGCCGAATGTGACCCCAAGTTCAAGAACTACGCCATATACGAACACTGCCTGCCCTTCAACGTAGCCCGCGCCTATGACGAGGCACGCGGCATCGCGCACCCCCGCATCTGGACCGATAAACGGGATCTGGAAATGTGGGCGGATTTGCAGGGCTAGCGTTTCCATCGGCACGACAAGAGATTCGTTTTCCATCGCAAGTGAGTGGTTTTTTGAACGGCCCACCGCACCAGTGGCACAATTCCCGTCGTTATACAGCGACGCCACTGTTTTTTGATCACCCCGACAATCTCTCCTAGCCCGTTCAGGACAGTCCGGGCTAGGGCCGTAATGAACTTGA
The DNA here is from genome assembly GCA_049794055.1 of Sulfitobacter sp. Lineage (GTDB taxonomy): Bacteria > Pseudomonadota > Alphaproteobacteria > Rhodobacterales > Rhodobacteraceae > Sulfitobacter. Next base: position 893 of record JBARCL010000032.1, on the reverse strand, counting down.
ATGCTTGCTCGGGAACGACATCGCGACTGGACCAAAGGGCGCAAGTAGGTTAGAACAGGCTTTCCCCTGTAATTCAGGCCACGATGGCCTTTGATCCGCTCCCAGACGGCTGATTTCTGGTGGCACTCTGCCCTGCATATCTTCGCTTCGCAGGGTTGACCTGTGATGTCACTGTGATTGACTGTCCGTGATGCTTCCCATCGAAGCACTATAACAACGGCGGAAAAGCCGCATCACCGACCCGTGGCCCCAAGGGACCGCGACAACAGAAGAGGAAGAATAATGAGTTTTTTGACACGTAACGGGAACCCCCTGCCGCAGTCCATTCTGGATTCCGCTGAAGCCGCCAAAAAGGATCCGGTCAACCGCCGCGAGTTTCTGGCGCTGGCAAGCGCCTTCGGGGCCACAACCGCAACAGCATATGCGATGATTGGCATGCCCGCACCGGCATTGGCGGCGGGCCACAAGGAAGGTGGCACCGTACGTTTCCAAATGGAGGTACGTGCGCTCAAAGATCCACGCACCTATGACTGGTCACAAATCGCGAACTTTTCCCGTGGCTGGCTTGAATATCTCGCCATCTGGGAAAACGACGGTACATTTACCCCTGCCCTGCTGGAAAGCTGGTAAATCAACGATGATGCAACCGAATACACACTGAACGTCCGCAAGGGCGTCAAGTGGAACAACGGCGACGACTTCACAGCGGATGACGTTGTGCGCAACATCAAAGGCTGGTGTGACAAGTCGCTGGAAGGCAATTCCATGGCGGGACGTTTCGCCACGCTGGTCGACGAAGCCACCGGTCAGGCCATTGAGGGCGCGATCACGGCAACGGACAGCCACACTGTTTTGCTGAAACTGCCCGTCTCTGACATTACCCTGATCCCCGG
>JBARCL010000031.1:0-1976 GCA_049794055.1 Sulfitobacter sp. | reverse complement strand
TTAGTCAACCTTGGCGATGTTCCAAAAAATGTCCTATCTGCCAGTGGCACAAGCGTAGGAATTCTGGCCGAAACTGGTTGCATAGCGGGCTTTGGATTATGGTCTGACCGAAGCCCGCAGTGCGGACGCAGCTGCCGCGCACTGCACGTGCTCCAATGTCCGGTTTGACGAACCGATCAACAAACGGTGGTTCTTGGGAGGCGGGTAATGAACCGCCTCCGTGTTGGCCGATCTTATCAGGCGGCCTTTACAAGTGCGAAGCCAATCTCTGCGCCGTGACCCAAGCCGTAACCGAGTTGAATCATCATTTCTGCCATCGGTTCGAGATACCGCGCGTTGCTGAGCGGGCCGCTTTCGATTGCCACCATTCCCAGATCCTCGACGAAAGTTACGACCTGCGCGCGCGCATCGGCGTCATCGGCTGCAACATAGACTGGCACCGGCGCATCCGTACCTGCTGCCTGACCTTTGAGAAGATCGGCAAAGACCGTGTTGAACGCTTTGACGACCCGCGTGCCGGGGATCATTGCGGCCAGCGTCTCACCTGCAGAGGTATCATGACCGACTGTCAGGCTCATGTAATCCGGTGCCAGCGGGTTGGTCACGTCGATCAGCACCTTGCCGTCGAGCGCATCCTGCACGCCTTTTTCGGACAATAGCGCCTTCGCAGGATCATAGTGCAGGGCGAGCACGATCAAGTCGGAAGCCACGATCGCGGCGGCTGCATCTCCGTCCTGCCCCACAACGCTCACGTCATATCCGGCTTTGCGGCTCAGGTCGGCGAGAGGGCCGCCCATGTTTCCGCGTCCAAGAATCGTTACTTTCATCGGTTTTCTCCTGTTTCGATGTTGATGCCGGACATATAGCAACTGGAGAACTGGCCAACTTTCCGCTATATGCCAAATATTATTGATTAACGGCCAAAGGCGATAGTGAGCTATGATAGCGCGGATCGACCCTGACCAGACACCGATGCCGCTCTTTGTTTTGAAAGAGAATTACGCGCATATCCGTGTTCCGTTTCACGCGCATCGCCGCGCACAACTCATCCATGTGAGCCGTGGAACACTCACCGTGGTCACCCGAGACCACCAGTGGACAATTCCGCCGCAACGGGGTGTCTGGATCGCACCTGGCACCGAACACCGGATCGCCTCGGCCACGCCTTTCACGCTCACAACCTGCTATATTGAGCCGGAGCTTTTTGGCGCGAGGCAACAAGGCATTGTTGCTGTTGATGCACTGACCCATGCGTTGCTGCCCGAAGTTGCGACCCTCGGAGCAGATTGGAAAACCGCAGAAGCAAAACGGCTGGTCGGTGTGTTGTTCGACAGGTTGGGCGCCTTACCCAACCCTAGAACGGGTTTGCCAATTTCGTCGGGTGAGCCGTTGGCACGACTGACGAAACTACTGCTGGACGATCCATCCATTCCAGACCCGCTGTCGATACTGGCCCCACGTGCAGGTCTGAGCGAACGCACTGCTGCGCGGCATTTTTTATCGGAGCTTGGCATGTCGTTCGGTGCATGGCGGCGACAGCTGCGGCTTCAAACGGCGCTGGCGCGGCTTGGTGCGGGCATCTCAGTCACTGAAACTGCATTCGACGTAGGATACAAAGACGTATCGTCGTTTATCACGGCATTCCGCTCCGAGTACGGAATTTCGCCGGGTAAGATGTTCCAAGATAAGACCTAAGCGTTCAGCAAACCCTCGTTTTCGTTTTTAGCGTGCCAGTAAATGGCCCTGTTTTTCGCTGCCCAGAACCATGTCAAAAACCGAAGTGGTTGTTGAAGGTCTTTGGCCCTCTTATGATAGCGGACATCCGTGCAACGCGCAGCATCGGTCACTCTGGGCTCTTCAGGAACCTTCGCCGCACTTTTCTTGAAGGTCCGCTCTCAGCTTCAGACACTCGGCCAAAAGCCTGTCAGAACCTCAAAGGTTTTGCCGGGGGTTTTTGTCACATCTAAGCGATTGGT
>JBARCL010000030.1:0-4735 GCA_049794055.1 Sulfitobacter sp. | reverse complement strand
TTTCATGCGTTTGCTCCATTGGCTGCGGCGACCCATGATCGTGGCGATCTTACTGGTCTCCTGTACTATAATCTGGTATGCTAGAATACATCTTGCCTGTAAATGCAATGCCAAACTGACCGGACCCATGCTGGAACAAAGATTCCAGCATGACAGTTCCGGCTGGTGCTGCGCCCGATCTCGGCCTATCCCAAGGGCCTCGCGGCGGGACGCAAGGTGCGGTAAAGCGAAGGATGGCAAAATGAGCAGCCATCAATTAGGTTGCCCGAGAAATAGAGGAATGAACGATGTCATCACAAGCACGCACCAAAGAACGCAGAACCAGCGTCGACGTTGTGTTCGATGACCTTTACGAATCTATTGTCACGCTTGAAATGTTGCCCGGTGCCAAAATTTCCGAAGCTGAAATAGCGGCAAGGTTTGGCGTGTCGCGCCAGCCGGTGCGGGATGCCTTCAGCCGGCTCGATAACCTTGGTTTGCTTTTGATCCGCCCGCAGAAGGCAACCGAAATCAAACGGTTTTCACTGTACGAAGTGACCAAATCCCGTTTTGTCCGCTCTAGCGTTGAAGCAGAGGTTCTGCGGCGTGCTGCGGGCTGTGCAACCAAAGCCGACAGTCTGGCGCTTGACGCCAATCTGGCCCAGCAGGCATTGGCTGTTGTGGAAGGAAACTACGAAGAGTTCACGCGGCTCGACTATGCCTTTCACAAAACGCTGTGCAAGATCGCGAAGGTAGAATTTGCCTTTGAGGTGATTGCTGCCGAGAAGAGCAACGTCGACCGCTTGTGCCGGTTAAGCCTGTCCAAAGAAGACCGGATGGGCCAGCTGTTAGAAGATCATCGCGCGATTGCCGAGGGCATCAAAACCGGTGACAAGGAAGCTGCTGTCGAAGCTGGTATGGTACATCTGACACGGCTCGACGCGACGATTGATGCGATATTCGCGCGCAATCCCGAGTATTTCGAAGACTGATCCCCTCCACATTTTGCGCATGATCTGCGGTGTTCTTGTTGACGGTAATTGCCGCTTCGGCAGGCTTTCGCACGTTGAATCGCGCCATTTCTACAAAAAATGCCCTGAATCCGGTCTCGCAAGATCTGAGCAATTGACTCAACTTTGTGCTTGAAATACTAGTATGCTAATTGCCGCGCAGACTCAGGGCTTGCCTGATCCCGCTAAGGCAAGAACTGAAGAAACCTTCTGGAAAAACCCGGGTTCACCGGCAGCAGAAGGGCAACAAATTGATCGGGAGGGATCAGACAATGCAATCGACAAAACAACGTAAGACTCTCATCGGGGCGGCACTGGTAAGTGCGATGGCCATCGTCGCAACATCCGCCAGCGCCAAGGAATTGCGCGGCTGGAATATCCACGTTGAGGAGTATCCGGTTTCTATCGCCATGGAATCCTTCATGGCCGAAGTGGCCGAGAAGACCGGCGGCGAAGTCACCGGCAAGATTTATCACAACGGCGTTTTGGGCAGCCAGCCGGACGCGATTGAACAGATCCGCCTTGGGATCATTGATTTCGGTGAATTCAGCCTTGGGCCAATGGGCCAGTCGATCCCCGAAACCAATGTTGTGTCCTTGCCCTTCATCTTCAAATCCATTCCGCAGATGTACAAACTGATGGACGGCGAAGTCGGTGCGGCCATTGGTGCCGGTATGATGGAAAAAGGCATGGTGCCGCTGGGTTGGTATGACGCCGGTGCACGGTCGTTTTACAACTCGGTTCGTCCGATCAACACGCCGGCTGACGTCGAGGGCCTGAAAGTGCGCGTGATGAGCAACGATCTGTTTGTCGGCATGGTCGAATCCATGGATGGCAACGCGACACCGATGGCGTTTGGCGAAGTTTACCAATCCATCAAGACCGGCGTTGTTGACGGGGCCGAGAATAACCCGCCGTCTTATGAATCCACCAACCACTTTGAAGTGGCAAAGTACTATTCCCTGACGGAGCACCTGATCATTCCTGAATGTCTGTGCATGAGCTTGAAAACATGGGAAAAGCTGACGCCAGAGCAACAGGCGATTGTGAAGGAAGCCGGTCAGACCAGCGCGACCCTGCAGCGTGAGTTGTGGCAGGAGCGTGAAGCCGCGAGCATGAAAACCGTGCAAGCCGGTGGCACTACGGTCAATAAAATCGCCGACAAAGGTCCGTTTCAGGAAGCGATGGCTCCTGTGTACAAGACGTTTTTGGCCGCAAACCCCGATCTTCAGGGTCTTGTCGATATGATCCGCGCTGCGGAATAATGCAGCTTTGATCGTGCGAAGGCCTGTTTCTATTCTGAACAGGCCTTCGTTTTCGCGTGTCTTGCTTTGACAGCAACAAGACCGCGCAGATGAGGAGATGACGGTCGTGGGACATTTTTCCAAACTTGCCAGACTTGAGGCGGCAACCGATGCCCTGCGCAAAGCGTGCATCTTTATCGCATCCGCCGCTTTGGTTCTGCTGGTCGCCACCTTTGGCTGGCTGGTCTTTGGCCGCTATGTCCTGAACGCGACTCCGACATGGGTGGAACAACTGGCCTTGTTACTGGTCTGCTACATCGCCTTTCTGGGCGCCGCTGCGGGGGTCAAGGAAAACACCCACCTCGGCGTTTCGCTGTTTCGCGACATGATGCCGGAACCGGTTCAAAAGGTGTTCATGATCGCCATTGATCTGATCCTAGCGGGGTTTGGTGTGGTCATGCTGGTTGCTGGCATTGTCCTGATGCGGTTTGGCTGGGACACGCTTTTACCAATGCTCGACATCCCCGAGAGCTTTCGCACACTTGCCATCACATCCTGTGGTGCGTTGATCTTTCTCTTCTCCGGTTTGCGGGCCCTTGTGCGCATTCTTTCTTTCCCGGACTGGCATACAGTCCCTCAAGATCTGGAAATCTGACACATGGGCCTGACAATTCTGCTGCTCACTTTCGGCTTCTTCGTCGTCGCCGGTATGCCTGTGGCTTTTGCGATGGGGATCGCCGCCGCATCGGCCTTTTGGTACGAAGGATTTCCCGCACTTATCACCTTTCAGCGGGCGACGGCTGGCGTCTCTGTCTTTTCCTTGCTGGCCATCCCGTTTTTCGTTTTCGCGGGCGAGATCATGTTGCACGGCGGCATCGCCTCGCGATTGGTCAAACTTGCCTCAGCACTTGTTGGCCACCTGAAAGGCGGCTTGGCGATGGTGAATATTTTCTCGTCCATGCTGTTTGGCGGCATCTCGGGGTCCGCAGTGGCAGACATCTCTGCGCTTGGTTCGCTGCTTATTCCGGTGATGAAAGAACGCGGCTACCGGCCTGACTTCGCGGTTAACGTAACGGTCACCTCTTCTATCGCGGGCATCGTTATTCCGCCCAGCCACAACATGATCATTTTCGCCGTCGCCGCGGGTGGCGGTATTTCAGTGTCCAAGCTGTTTCTTGCGGGCGTTATCCCCGGCATCTTGATGTGCTTTAGTCTTGCGGTTGCGGCCTATGTCATGGCGATCAAACACAAATATCCCGCTGAACCTTTCCCTGGTTGGGGCGAAGTTGGCCGGACCGCAGCGGATGCAATCCCGGGTTTTATCACGGCGGTCATCATCGTTGGTGGCACCCTGTCGGGGATATTTACGGTCACTGAATCCGGCGCATTCGGCGCGCTTTATGCGGTGTTTTTAACAAAGTTCTACTATCGCACCCTGACATGGCATGCCTTTGTCATGGCAGTAACAGGCGCTGTGCGCACCACTGCGATGGTGATGATCCTGATCGCTTTCGCCTCGTCTTTCGCCTATCTTCTGGCGCTCTATCAGGTGCCGGGTAAACTCAGCGATTTGCTGGTGTCGATATCGGACAACCCGATTATCATCTTGCTAATGATTAACGTGATTTTGCTGGTGCTTGGCATGATCATGGACATGGCCGCGTTGATCCTGATCTGCACGCCGATCTTTTTGCCCATCGCGAAAGGCCTAGGGATGGACCCGACACAATTCGGCATCATGATGCTGGTGAACCTTGGCCTTGGGCTGTGCACCCCGCCTGTCGGCACCTGTCTGTTCGTGGGCTGTGCCGTGGGTAAGGTCAGGATTGAAGATGCGCTCAAGACGATCTGGCCCTTCTACCTTGCCATTCTCTTTGCGCTGATCCTGATCACATTTGTGCCTGCGGTTTCCCTGTGGCTGCCTTCTGTGCTTGGTTGATGCAAAGGGCTGTGCCGGCTTAGCCCGTCAGCTTGGCCATCATGTGACGGGCACCGTGATCCGCCAGCCCTTGATAAAGCGTAACCAACATCGGTTCGATTTGGGCCGCGCAGGTAGGATCGAAAATTTCGCGCACAGCCAACAGATTGCGCACAGTTGTCGCAGGGTCGGCGTCTTGGGCGGCTTTCAGAGCGGGCGCCAGCGGGTCTTGAACCTCGAAGGTTGCGCCGGTTTCGTCGATGCCGCCTGTGAACCGCATCCAGCCAGCCACAGCAAGCAAAAGCGCATCGGCATTCTGCCCGTGCTTCAGCCGGTCCATAATCGTGCCTAACAGCCGTTGAGGCAGTTTCTGGCTGCCGTCCATCGCGATTTGATAGGTCTTGTGCTGAATGGCGGGATTGGCAAATCGCCCCAACAATGTGGCAGCGTATTCGTCTAGATCGGTGTTCGGCGGTGCGGTAAGGGTCGGCGCAATTTCATGCCTCCAAAGGTGGCGCAAATAGCTGGCCAACACCGGATCATCCGCGGCTTGGGACACGGTTCTGTGCCCGCTGAGATACCCC